>JAPORT010000093.1 GCA_026710085.1 Flavobacteriaceae bacterium
GGCTGGACGGCCCTTTGGGGAATCAAAGGAACCAAAGGCGTTTTCAAAAAAAGACCAGTCGATCGCATCAGCCAGCCACTGGATCTGATGTTTTGGATGGAGAATGGCATTGAATTCCGAGTCGAATCACTGGGGTTGTTTGGGGATTACTTTTTGGATCATTTCGACAAGATTTTAAGCCCAAAAGACGCATTTCCTTGCAGATTTCAAAACCCTGTCTTCGCCAATAGGGCACCATTCAATCCTCCATATAAAGGGAATGATGAACTCTATTTGAGTTTTTAAGGAGCGACTATTTAATTATTTAAAAGAGAATAAAGGGACTTTGTCAGACGCTGGATTGGAAAAAGTATTGAGAGAAGGATTAAAGTCAAAATATCGATACTATGAAAAGCGACTGAAAAGTTTTACTGAAAAAGAACGATGGTGGGTAATTTTTTAAAAAATTACCAAAAGATATATCAAGAGGAGGTCATTTCATTCTTTAAAAAACATGATTTGGTTCAAAACCCAGAAAGACTGTTTGAAAGATTATTAGAAAGAGGTGTTTTTCATCCATAAAGCAGTGGTTCATACGTTATACCCATTCCCTCTATGAGAGATTGGTTATTATCTAAATATGACCGTAAAGAATGATTTAGAAAAAGGTGCTTTTTCTTACGATATTATAATGACTATTCCGATTAGGAAAGGGTGGCTTTGTCTGAAAAAGGCATTGAAAAAGAGCCTATCGATTATGAGTATCTCTTTGGAAAAGAAACTTTTTTAAAGATGATTTGAAACAATGGCATGTTATATCAGAAGAGGAAATTGAACATTTCTTTGATGGAGATTCAAAAGGGTATATGCCAACATTTTTTCGAGATTATCTCAATACCATTTGATATAGTGATAGGTGCCACTTTATATTAGCCTTTTAAATTATATTTTATGAAAACAACACTTCAAGATTTCCAAGATTTTTTACAAGTTGGTACAATATGCCAATTACTTTCAGGCGATGGAAAAGAATTTACTTGCAGCGAGATTTTGGAAGTTCAACAAACAGGAAGTCGATGGGATTTGATTTATATCAATTGCGATGATGACGATGAAGAACAGATACAATGGAAAGCGTCCATTGAATATATCGATGATGAAACGATTCTCTATTTCCCGTTTGGCATAATGAGAACAATTGATTTATTGCCAAAACATTGGGAAAGCGTTCAGAAATATAACAACAATTTAAAAAATTTAGCCAAGTGATTACAGGAAAAGAACAATTTATGCGGGAGATGAACGATAGTTATCTCCCCTTTGTGTGTCAACGTCTCAATGAATTGGAATACCGACCCACTGAAGATGAATTTATTGTCTTAGATATTCACTCTTTTTATCATCTTTTTGGGTTCTATCAGTACTCTCATAAAACGAATCGACTCAATAAAGAAAACGAATGGCTGATTCAAAAGTCTTTTAAACACTTTGTGGAACAACATGGGTGGAAACATAGCCTACCACGAATAACAGCTAAATACTTTAAAGTGATGGCTCAAAATGTTCGAAAAGCCAAGTACAAAACCATTAAGGAAATAGTGAATGACGAGGATTATAAAAGGAAATACTTTAGAAGAACGAAAAGACGCTGGAGACGATTTCTATGGCGTCAATACCGCTATTTCAAGAAAATAGCGAGACAATTAGAACAGGAGGGACAATTGAAACTCAAAAAATAATCGCACATGATACTATTGATTTTATTTATCCCCTTTATTGCATGGATTACTATTGGATTAGTCCATGCTTATGATGTATCTTAACAACAATGAACCATAAAAATAATCGCTAAAGAAGCGAGCTAAAGTTAGAGATACCAAACGGAACAAAGTATTGATTGACGTTTCTTTTATTTAGGAAAATATCTATAGTCTCTGTTTTTGGGTTCCATTATGATTTTTCCAATGGCAGGTGCTATCATTGGTTTATAAAGAGGAGTGTGAAGTTCCTAGCTAAAGTTGAATAAAATAATGATCGAAACGGTTATCGTATCATAATCATTGATGAGCTTAGGGACTGCTCAATGCCTCTGTCAAAAAGCGAGGAGTGTTTTATCTGCCATTGAGATTAAAATCGGATCAATTTTAAATGGATGACAATGGGTATCCGAGCTCCTTCAGTATGGAAATGAATATTCGATGTTGATGAAAAGGTTGCAAAATTTCCAATCATCTTTGGAAGAGCGATCAAAAAAAGAGAATATCAGCAACCCATTATTTTTGCCTCATCGATTGATGGAATCAAAGCATCGAAATGGAACCGAAACGTAGTTGTAATGATGGTCGATAAAACCTATGATATTATCGTGGTTGGAGGTGGTCACGCGGGGTGTGAAGCTGCTGCTGCTGCTGCAACAATGGGAGCCAAGACACTCCTTGTGACCATGAATTTACAGACCATGGGTCAAATGTCTTGTAATCCAGCTATGGGAGGTATTGCAAAAGGCCAAATTATTCGAGAAATCGATGCTCTTGGGGGACTTTCAGGAATTATCTCAGACAAAAGTGCTATCCAATTTCGGATGCTCAACCGTTCAAAGGGACCCGCTATGTGGAGTCCTCGAGTGCAATCGGATCGAGTCCTGTTTTCAACGTATTGGCGTCATGAGCTAGAAAATATTTCCAATCTTGACTTTTACCAAGAAATGGTGGTGGGGTTATTGGTTAAAAAAAATAAAATAATTGGTATCCAAACCACATTGGGTATTGAAATCAAATCAAAAGCGGTCATCTTGACCAATGGAACCTTTTTGAATGGTTTGATTCATATTGGACAACAACAGTTTGGGGGCGGTCGCGCTGGGGAAAAAGCAGCAAAAGGTTTGACTGCAGTGCTCAATGAGCTAGGTTTTGAAAATGGAAGAATGAAAACAGGAACCCCACCAAGAGTCGATGGTCGATCCTTAGATTATCGAAAAATGGAAGAACAACTAGGAGATTACAATCCATCAAAGTTTTCTTTTTTACCATGTACCCAAACCTTAACACAACAAAAAAGTTGTCATATCACCTATACCAATCAAGAGGTTCATGCTGAGTTGGAAAAAGGATTTGATCAGTCCCCAATGTTTAATGGCCGTATCCAAAGTATTGGACCACGTTATTGTCCATCGATTGAAGATAAAATCCACCGGTTTCGTGACAAAACGCGCCATCAACTGTTTATTGAACCAGAGGGATGGCAAACGGTTGAAGTCTATGTTAATGGATTTTCAACATCCTTGCCACAAGATGTCCAAATGGCGTCCCTGAAAAAAGTCAAAGGATTTGAGAACGTCAAGTTCTTCAGGCCCGGTTATGCGATTGAATACGATTATTTCCCACCAACACAACTCAATCATACGCTTGAGACTAAGTTGATACAAAATTTATATTTCGCAGGGCAAATCAATGGAACAACGGGTTATGAAGAAGCCGCCGCACAAGGATTGATGGCAGGAGTCAATGCAGTTTTAAAAATCAGAGAACAAGAACCCTTGGTTCTTCAAAGAAATCAAGCATACATTGGCGTCTTGATTGATGATCTGATATTAAAAGGCACTAAAGAACCCTACCGTATGTTTACTTCTAGAGCCGAGTATCGAACCTTGTTGAGACAAGATAATGCCGATCTTCGTTTGACACGAATAGGACACAAAATAGGACTAGCATCAGATGACCGAATGCAATCAACGGAATCTAAAGAAAAAAAATCAAAACAAGTTATCGAGTTTTTAAATAAAACCAGCTTTGAGATAGATACAGTCAATGAGATTTTGACCCAAAAAGGGAAATCCCCTCTCCGTCAATCGGATAAATATGCGAAACTGTTGGCGAGACCCGATATTCAAGGAACTGATTTGATGCGTATGAACCAAATTGAATTGTTTTGCCTTTTCAATAGCATCAATCCAGAAATATTTCAGCAAGCCGAAATTCAAATTAAATATGGAGGATACATCGAAAAAGAAAAAAACAATGCTAAAAAATTACTCTCTCTAGAAAAACACAAAATCCCCACAAGTATGGACTACAAACAACTTTCGAGTCTTTCCAATGAAGCAAAAGAAAAACTTTCGTCCATTCGTCCGCAAACGCTAGCACAAGCATCAAGAATTAGTGGTATTAATCCGACAGATATTTCCGTTTTGATGATCCATTTGGCAAAATAAAGATTGTTCCACGTGAAACATCACCAATCGAAATTATTGTATCAAGTCAAAGATCATGCACAGAGCCAGAAAACCTTCAATATTTATTGGAATCATGAGCGAACTATTGCTCAAACGGATGTTGAGCACATTGAGAATATGGAAGATTATTACAGTTCAGACTATATGTCTTTTCATTCAAAGACTTTATCACTTCACAACAAGTTGTATGGCGTGATTCGGCAATGGATGCATCACAGAAAGTGGAAGTTGATTACATCACATTTCAAAAAAAAGAATTTGAAAGTTTTAGATTTTGGTGCGGGTGGTGGCTATTTTGCGGATTTTTTAAAAAAACGAGTCGAGACAGTGGATTTAATCGAATCCAATCATCGAGCGGTTTCTCAGTGCTTGGAAAAAGGGCATAGAGTCTTTAAAAAACTTAAAGAGTTGCCAGGAAACGAGACCTATCAGGTGATGACGATGTGGCATGTATTGGAACATCTCAATAATCCGAAAGAAACGATCCGTCGAATGAAAGAGTATCTCGAGGAAAATGGTGTTTTAGTGATCGCTGTACCGAATATTCAGTCATTTGATGCTCAAAAATACAAAGCTTGTTGGGCGGCATGGGATGTCCCGAGGCATCGATGGCATTTTACGCCCCAAGGACTGATCGGTTTACTGAAAGAGGCTGAATTTCAAATCCTCCAAAAAAGAACTCTCTTTTTTGATGGCTTTTACATTAGTCAACTGTCCGAAAAAAATAAAGGTTCTCAATTTTGGTTCATCAAAGGACTTTTTTGGGGTGCTGCATCCTATGTTTGGGGCTTGATGAGTGGAAATTATAGCACCATGGTGTTGGTTGCTCGGTTGCATCAAAGATCACCGAAAGAGTAAATCTGAAATTTTCAAAGCAAAATCGGTGAACACCATTTTGACGTGAGCATTGCGTTTTAAATAAGTGGACGATGCTTCAAAAAGATGCACCAATGCAAGATAATTTTGATCATGAACATAAGGAGCTAGGCGTTCTAGATCGATGATTGTCGATGAAGGATGAACTAGAGAGTTAAGATGACTGTTTTTAAAAAAAGCTTGACGAATTAATTCTTTGCCCGAAGTCATGATGCCGTTTTGTTGTTCTCTAGTGAGGGAGGCAATTTCGTCAATCGTTTGAACGACATCTTGCCAAAAGACCATGTTTGTTTGGAACTTAACGCAACTACGAAGTAACTTGGCAAAAAGCGTTTCCAATGATGCCTTATCACCTGTAGATTGTATCGCATCCATCAACTCCTGGACACTACCTCGAATGGTATTGAATTCAAAGTTTTGAGGTAGATCTAGTTGTTTTTCTGCCGCATATGATTGTAAATCCGCATGGTTAAGGGGTCTTAAATCAATGAATTGGCATCTTGAAAGAATGGTTGATAAGAGCGCTGATTTTGATTGAGAAACAAGGAGAAAATAGGTGTTTGAAGGAGGTTCCTCTAGAATTTTGAGAAACTTATTAGAAGCTGTTGCATTCATTTGATCCAATCCCCAAATGAGGCACACTCGATTGCCGCCATAAAAGGACGTCAACTCTAAAGAAGACTGCAAAGACTGCACGTCTTTAACACTAATGGAGCTTTGTTTGGATCCAGGCGTTGCTCGTGAAATCCATTGAGAATAGGAAACATAGGGTTTTTCAGAAACTAGAGCAAGCCATTGTTGGAAAAAGGCTTTTGTTTCGCTTGATTTGCTTTGAACAAGAGGAAACAGAGCGTGAAAATCAGGATGTTCCAGTAATTTACGGAATGTATGATATCCTTGTTTTGCTTTATCAATAAGTTGCTCTTGAGAGTAAAGCAAAAGAGTCGAGCAATAAAGAGCGATCGGTAAACCACCATATCCATTTTCATCAACCAGTAGTTGAGCATGAGGTTGCTTGTTGGCCATGATCGTCGATTTAAGTTGTTCTAATAAATGTTTTTGACCAGCAATCTCTTTTTCAAGAACGGAATAAACCTCCATGACTATTGAATCTCTTTGAGCCAACAAAATAAACGATATGGTTTAGAAAAAGGAAACTAAAGTTCTTGTCTATGAAAAGCAATCAAACTGTTTGAAAGAAAGACAGTCATTAAAACGAGTCTCATAAACTAAGATGATGTAAAAAATCCTAACGCATTGAATCGTTAATTTTGAAACCATCATCAAATAGGCATGAAATCAAAAAAATGAGTAGAATCCAAACATCAAAATTCCACATTGTGGATCAGGCGAATTTTTACAATCTACAATTGACCAATGGAGAAACAATCAAGCATTTGAATGCATACTGGGTCCAAAATCAAAATCAAAAATCTTTTGTGCTTTTTTATTCGTTCTCCAATGATGGAACTTTAGAATTGAAACCTGGGGATATTGCCGAATTGACTTATGAGTTGGTGGGACAGTATGTTTTGAATGAAAATCCGAAACAATCTGTTCCGTTTTATCAAATAAAATCGTATACAAAACGTGAAAAGGATGCTTCTTTTCAAAAAAAGATATTTGATTTCAGTCATACAGTAGGGAATCGACTCAACAGAGACATCAACTTCGAAAATCAGCCTGTTGTGATACGCGTTGATTTTAATGTGCCTCTGGATAAGCATTTTGTTGTAACCGATAGAACTAGAATTGTAGCAGCGAAACCAACCATTGATTTTGTCATTGAAAACAATGGTCGATGTGTTATCCTCTCTCATTTAGGTCGTCCCAAAGGAGCAGAGGATCAATTTTCTTTAAAACATATTGTTTCCCAAGTGTCCCAGGTGTTGGAGAGACCCGTGAGATTTTGTGAAGATTGTGTGGGAGAAAAAGCCGTCGAAGAGGTTCAAAAACTTCCTTTAGGTGAAATTTTATTGATGGAAAACCTTCGCTTTGATCAAAAAGAAACGATGGGGGACTTGGATTTTGCTCAAAAACTTTCAAATTTAGGTTCCGTGTACATCAATGATGCCTTTGGAACGGCACATCGAGCCCATGCATCAACAACGATCATGGCTCAATTTTTTCCAAATAAAAAATACTTTGGAAAACTCTTGGAGTCTGAAATATTGGCCATTGATCGGATATTAAAAACAGGAAAACCCCCTATCGCGATCATTTTAGGTGGTGCCAAAGTATCTACAAAAATTCCTATTTTAGAAAAAATGCTCGACATTGCGGATCATATCATTATTGGAGGGGGCATGGTCTATACCTTTAAAAAAGCACAAGGCGGAAGCATCGGAAAATCAATCTGTGAAGATCAATATTTAGAGTATTGTTTGGAAATATTGGCTAAAGCCAAAGAAAAAGGAGTGCACATCCATTTACCTATCGATACTTTGGCAGCGAGTGATTTTTCAAATGATGCTACTCAAAAAGTGTTTTTAAGCCACCAAATTGAAAAAGACTTTGAAGGCATGGATGCGGGTCCTCAAACGGTAGAGTATTTTTCGTCAATCATCAAACAATGTCAAACCATTTTATGGAATGGTCCTATTGGTGTTTTCGAATTTTCCAATTTTGCACAGGGGACCAAAACAATAGGCCAAACGATTGCGGAACAAACCAAACAAGGGGCCTTTTCGCTTGTGGGTGGTGGTGATTCGGTTGCTGCTGTCAAACAGTTTGGACTCGCCAATCAAATGAGTTATGTGTCCACTGGTGGAGGGGCGATGCTTGAAAGTTTGGAAGGCAAATTACTTCCAGGAATCAAAGCCTTATTAACCTAAAAGACCATGCGCCTTTTTTTATTATCAACAATAGGTGTCGTTGCTTTGGTTTCTTGTCAAAACAAACAACAGGCTTATATTCCTCGTTCCAGTGGCAATATCAATCATGTTACGGTGGTGATGGAGGATCGAGATTGGAATGGCGTATTAGGTCAGACGATTAGAGATTCTTTAGAAGTTCCCTATATTGGGTTACCATGGGATGAACCACAGTTTACGCTACACCATATTATCCCACAAGCCTTTGAGGGCTTTGCAAGACAAAGTCGAAATGTTCTTCGATTTGGAAAAGATAGTATCCCTCGATTTCGGTTTGCTCAAGACCAGTATGCGAGACCGCAACTATATGCCTTGGTGACGGGAGAAGGCACCGAAGATCAATTATTTTTATTCGAATCTCATTTGAGTGAATTAAGACGGTTGATTGTTGAAAATGAACAAAAAGAAAAAATCAGAAGAATCAACCAATCCCCTAGCACAGATACAGAACTCCAAGATCGATTGAATATTGATTTGACTTATCCCACGGCTTACCAAACACTCAAAGATACCACCAATTTTGTATGGATTCAAAAACCAATTCAAAACGGTCACATGAATATCATTGCCTATAGTCTTGGTATCAATGCTTTAGAGGGTCCCACTCGAACAAGAATCCCCGACATAAGAGATTCCATAGGGCAACAATACATACCGGGAAGACTTGATGGAGCCTACATGATTACAGAAGCGGCATATCGTCCGTATTTTTTCACCACTACTTTGGCTGGGCTACCAGGATATCTTACCAAAGGAATGTGGGAAGTGAGAGGGGATTTTATGGCTGGCCCATTTGTCAACTATATGTTGCGAGATTCCATCAATCATCGTTGGATTGCGATTGAAGGATTCACATTCGCCCCTAATTCGACCAAACGAGATCATATGTTTGAGTTGCATTCAATTTTGAACACATTGACTTTAAACTAAGTTTTTGGAGGTAAAGAAAATTGCTTCAAACGATTGTTTGTCGAGTAAAAAAATAGTTTTATAGAATATCATCACGAAAAGATAGTTCGGAAAGAGACTAAGACTTTTTATCATCAATCTTTTTGTCGGCATCATCATTAGAGGCATTTCTAAATTCTTTGATTCCCCGCCCCAATCCTCTCATCAATTCAGGAATTTTTCTACCACCAAACAGTAACAAAATCACGACGGCAATCAATATGATCTGAGGGACTCCAGGCATTCCAAAAAAAACGCTAACGAACGATGGTAAACTAATCATAAGTGTTGAACCAAAAGTAACTAAATCAAAAGAATTGGACCGAAATTAAGTTGTCAATACAGAATCAATGGCGTTGCTATAAACTTCTTTTGCTGATACACCAACAAATCGTTCTTGGATTTCTCCATTTTGGAATAACAAAATGGTAGGAATGCTACGAATGCCATATTTTCCTGCATAATTTTGGTTGTCATCAACATTTAGTTTTCCAACGACTGCTTTGTCTTTGTATGATTGAGCAATTTCATCGATGATCGGACCAACGGTTCTACAAGGACCACACCAAGGAGCCCAAAAATCCACTAAAACAGGTTTATCTGATTGGAGAACGAGTTCTTCGAAATTAGAGTCGGTGATTTCTAAGGCCATGAGTTTGAATTTGAGCCACAAAGATAAGGCAATTTAAGGCGATAATTATCCCAAAGTGTATTCTATTTTCAGAGAATCCAGGGATTTTAAAAGTGCCGTATTCACCAAGAATGGCTTGGCTTTACTTGATAGTTGAATGGAAGACGGATTATCCTTGGCATCTCGATCGGTGATTTTGAAATACAATTTGGTGTTTCCCAATTCCGCATTTTTAAATACAGACGCAATGGATTGCACCGTTGTGACATTGATTTCTTGTAACAGGGTGTCTATTTCCAAACGATTGATTTTTTTAGCAAAAACATCATCTAAGTGTTCAAAAGATCGAAAATGAATCCGTGGCTCTTGGTAGTTTGAGTTTTTAGAATGGGGTTGTTGGATTTGCAGTTGAATTCTGACAAAACGGCCCTCGACGAGAAAAGGGTGAAAATCTTGATACTGTTCTCCAAAAATTGAAAAAGAGTAGCTTCCCGTCTTATCTCCTAGTGTAAATTGAGCATAATGATTTCCCATTTTACTTTCTTTATGAAAAACATCAGAAATAATCCCACGAATCCAAAACGAAGGTTTCCCAATGAACTGAGTTATCTGATGGTTCAAGTCTTTAATGTCTGTCCCTCCAAAATATTGTATTTCATATTCGAAATCGTCCAAGGGATGTGCCGATAAATAAAGACTAATGTATTCCTTTTCTTTGATGAGTGCTTGGCTACGAGGCCATGGTTTACAAGATGGAATCCTTGGTCGGATCACACCAATTTCTTCAAAGTCAAAAAGAGTGGGTTGATTCGAAGAATTTCCAACATCATGACGTTCGCTATACTTCATTAAGTCATCCAAAAAGGAGACTCCTGAATCATTTTCTTCAAAGTACTGAGCTCGATGCAGCGTTTTGAAAGAATCAAAGCACCCAGAGCAAATCAAAGCGATGAGAGATTTTTTGTTGCAAAATTTAGTGTTGATACGCTCCATAAAATCAAAAATAGATTCAAAAGGCCCATCATTTCGTAGTTTCAGAATTTGATCGATTGCTTGACTACTCAAATATTTAATACCACCCAAACCAAAACGAATAATCTGATCGTCGATGACGGTAAAGGCTCTATTGGAATCATTGATATCGGGCCCGAGTACTTTCACATCAAACTTTTGACATTCAATCACATAATTGGTCACTTTATCGGGTTTGTTCATGTTTTGGGTCATGATTGCTGATAAATACTCTGCTGGATAATGTGCCTTTAAGAAAGCGGTTTTGTAACCCAATAAAGCATAACCTACCGAATGAGACTTGTTAAAAGCATATCTTGCAAAAGATTCCCAATCTTTCCATAGTTTCTCTAGTTTTTGTTCGCTATAGTTGCGTTGTTTTCCTCCGTTTATGAATTTCGGTTTTAATTGATCAATGATCACTTTATCCTTTTTCCCCATGGCTTTACGCAACAAATCAGCTTCACCCTTGGTAAAGCCCGCTAATTCTTGAGATAAAAGCATCACTTGCTCTTGGTACACCGTAACGCCATACGTTTCTTTGAGCACTTCTTCTGTTTCAGGAATATCGTAAACAAAATCTTCCTTTCCATTTTTTCTAGCAATGAACAAGGGTATATAGTCCATGGGACCTGGTCGATATAAAGCATTCACGGCCACTAAATCCCCAAATTTTGTAGGCTTCAAATCTTTCAATGTGTTTTTCATCCCATCGGATTCAAACTGGAATACGCCATCGGTCATCGCATCCTGAAATAACTTATATGTTTTCTGGTCATCCAACGGAGGGTTTTCTAAATCGATATCAATGTCTTGATGACGTTGATGAATCTCTTTGATGGCATCTTTAATGGATGTCAGAGTGGCTAATCCAAGGATATCCATCTTCAACAATCCAGCGTCCTCCACATGATTGTTGTCAAATTGAGTGGCAATCAATTCCGAATCTTTGATTTTCGTAATGGGAACGAAATGGGTGATCTCCTTAGGGGCGATGATCACACCACAAGCATGGATGGAGAGATTTCGATTGGTCCCTTCTAGTCGCGCGGCCAATTGAAGCGTTCTCGCTCGATCGTCAGTGCCCTTGTAAATCGAACGAAGTTCTTGCGTCTTTTTTATTTCAGAAGTGGACAATTCCTTTTCCTTTAAGGTGGCTAGATTACAAGTCAATCGCTCTTTGAGAGTGAGCTTGAATGTTTCGATTTTATCTGATAGTTGCCTGCTTTCGATAATGGATAATGAAAGGACACGAGCAACATCCAAAATGGAATTTTTAGCTTTTAGTGTGCTGAAGGTTAAGATCTGAGAAACTTGTGGGGCTCCATATTTTTCAATCAAATAATCGATGACTTTAGATCTTCCAACATCTTCAAAATCGATATCGATATCGGGCAGACTGATTCGGTCTGGATTCAAAAAACGCTCAAAGAGAAGATTATATTTTAAGGGATCCACTTTGGTAATCCCAACACAGTAAGCGACAATGGAGCCCGCTGCAGAACCCCTTCCAGGGCCAACATCGACTCCCTTTTTTGAAGCTTCCATCACGAGATCTCTCAATATCAAAAAGTAACCAGGGTATCCTGTATTCGCAATGACTTTTAGTTCGTAATCTAGACGTTCTTGAATCTGTTGAGTTCGTTCAGGATAAATTTTTTCAGCTCCCTCATAGGCAATATGTTTCAAGTATTGATTGGCTAATGCTTCTGGATTATTGGTTTCATTTTGAGATGCAAAATCTATGGGAATTTCAAATTTGGGGAGTTCCACTGGACGATGGATATCAAACTCTTCAACTTTATGAGCAATCTCTTGAGTGGATACAATGGCTTGTGGGATATCGGCAAACAAGTCTTTCATTTCTTTCTGAGACTTGAAGTAAAATTCTTGATGGGTATAGCCAAAACGCATACCACGTTGATCTCCGATAGGGGTTTTTAAATCACTTCCTTGACCAATGCAAAGTAGAATTTCATGTAACTCAGCATCTTCTTTATGAGTGTAGAAAGTATTGTTACATGCAACCAATGAAACATCATGTTCTTGTGCCATCTCAACAAGTTTTTGATTGGTCAGAGACTGTTCTGTTTGGTTTCCTTGTCGATTGATTTCAATATAAAAATCATCATGGAAGTGTTGTTTCCACCATTTTAAGGCTTCAATGGCAAAATGATCTCCTCGATGGAGGATATTGGAATACAATTCACCCTGAGAAGATCCGGATAAAACGATTAAATCTTCTTTGTATTTCAATAAAAGTTCTCGATCAATTCTCGGCACATAATAAAATCCTTTGGTTCTAGCAATGGAAGCCAATTGGGTCAGATTATGATACCCTTGTAGCGTCTTGGCTAAAAAGACCATTTGATATCCATTGTCTTTTCGAGATTGATCCAGATGATTTCGACATATGTTTAATTCACAACCGATAATGGGTTTGATTCGATTTTTTTTATTGGCATGTTGGTTATTATGGCGTTTTAGGGTTTTAAGGAAATCGAAAATTCCTGTCATGTATCCTGAATCGGTACAAGCAACGGCTATCATGTTATCGTTTGCGGCAGCTGAGACCAATTCTGGGAATTTAGTCGTTGCTTGAAGGAGGGTATAATGAGAATGAACGTGAAGATGGACGAAATTCACATTTTCCACATCGATTTTTTGAACTTCAACTTCATCTTTACAATCTTTTATTTGTGCAGCAAGGGATTCTGATTTTTTTCTAAGATTTTCGTGTTTTCTCTGGTGGTTTTGTACTGGCCCATCAAATTCTTTTTCAATGGTTGAAGCTAGGTTGTTAAAAACATCATGGGTTGATTCCTCTTGATCTGGAAAAAGGCTCATCGATTGATCAGACAAGATATCGACCAATTCAGAAGTCAATGGGAAAGTCAAGTGTTTGTTTCTTAAGAGCTCAAAAAAGCATCTTGCAGTTGCCACAACATCCCTTGTTGCATTATGACTATCGGTTATTTTCTCATGAAAGAGGAATTGATGAAGTTCTTCAAGCTTGGGAAATTTAAACCCTTTGCCTCTTCCGCCCTCAAGCCGACACAGTTGTTTGGTTTGTTCACTACAAGTATCGATGAGTTGTCCTTTTTTGAAAGGAATAGGACGTTTTAATCTCAAGTATTCAGCACTGATACCTCCAACATCAAATCCTATATTGTGCCCCACGATAAAATCTGCTTTTTTCAAGGTCGATTCTAATTCGAAAAGAACCTTGTCTATAGGAAACCCTTCTTTTTGGGATAATTCATCCGAAATCCCATGAATATTGTATGCTGTGAGAGGAATGTTAAACCCACCGGTTTTTACAATAAAATCGTGGTTTTCAAGGCACTTCCCTGAATTTTCATGGAGACTCCATGCAATTTGGACGCATCGAGGCCATTCAGAGGGATTGACATGATCAAGATCCACATCTTTAAGTTCGGATA
This sequence comes from Flavobacteriaceae bacterium, assembly GCA_026710085.1. Taxonomy (GTDB): domain Bacteria; phylum Bacteroidota; class Bacteroidia; order Flavobacteriales; family Flavobacteriaceae; genus Bin25. The sequence continues at coordinate 13,993 of JAPORT010000093.1, forward strand.
GCCCCGTGGTTTCCGTATCGAGTACTACAAAAAGGGGTCTTTTGGTATGAGACAATTCTGCCATTAATTTTTTTGGATTTTAAATGTGTAAAAAAGGACTGGTTGGATAGAGAGTGCTTAGAGGTTGAATACGAAGTTTAAGATTTTGAAAATCAATGGTCTCAATCACGAATCGTATCGTTTGTTTTTCAAGATAACAATTTGAATTTATTAGAGATTGGAGGCATCCAAATCTAAAGTTATTTCAACAGAATTCAAAATGTGGTCATGGTCCAATCAAAAACTAATGCAAGCGACGCAACATTCCCCTCTTAAAATCCTAAATCCATGAAGCAAAGGACGGCCATTACCGTTGCGTTTGAATTCGATGAACAACAATAGAGATTTTTGAAGATGAACACATAAAACGGATTCTACAAAATGAGATTTAAAACCTATTTTCGATGATGTCACATCGTTTTCCATTAGTTAGAGACAAATATCAATAAAACAATGCTCTTTCGTAGCATTCAACAATGTATCTTTTTCACTATGAAAATGATTCGGTTCTAAATCAGGCGAATCCTAATTCTTTTATTTTTTTGCGCTATTCAGATTTTGAGTTAATGAAAAATTACCGGGTTTGGATGGTTGTATTGATGGTTTTTTTTGCTTGTTATCAAGACGAACCCCCTGTAAGAGAAAACATCAATCTAAAAGAGCAACATGATATGAATGTAGATTCACAGACTAATGAAGATACAGATACTACAGAGGATTCAAAGACTAATGAAGATACGAACACTACAGAAGGTGCAGAAACTAATGAAGATACAGACACTACAGAGGATTCACAGACTAATAAAGATACAGACACTACAGAGGATTCACAGACTAATGAAGATACAGATACTACAGAGGATTCACAGACTAATGAAGATACAGATACTACAGAGGATTCACAGACTAATAAAGATACAGATACTACAGAGGATTCACAGACTAATGAAGATACGGATACTACAGAGGATTCAGAAACTAATTTGATAAGCATTTTGATTATAGATGACAATGGAGTAACCATTAAAATCAATCCAGCCTATGTCCAACAAAATCCAACTGAAAATTTAGTTGCGAGAAGAGTGGATTTTGAGGGAAAAACATACACCATTGTTGATCGGGTTATGTTGAGAGAAATGATTAGACTTGAAAAAGATGTTTCTCTTGTGGTTACTACTTTGGTTAAGAGTATGCGTGCAATGTTTATTACCTATGATAAACAAGGGGCCAAAACAATTAACAAAATCGCACATGACTTAGGTATAAACAGTTGGGATACAAGTAATGTGACAAATATGCAAGAAATGTTCGTATTTTCTGGTTCGGTTAGGCAAGATATGAGCATTTGGAATAGTTTCAACCAAGATATAAGCAATTGGGATACAAGTAATGTGACGAATATGCGAGGGATGTTTTCGGGGGCACATTCATTCAATCAAGATATAGGTGATTGGGATACGAGCAAGGTAACCAATATGGCTGGCATGTTTTCGGGGGCACATTCATTCAATCAAGATATAGGTGATTGGGATATGAGCAAGGTAACCGATATGGGATGGATGTTTCAAGTTGCAGATTCATTCAATCAAGATATAGGTGATTGGGATACGAGCAAGGTAACAAATATGAAAAGTATGTTTTATCATGCAGAAAGATTTAACCAAGATATAGGCAATTGGGATACGAGCAAGGTAACCAATATGAGTCAAATGTTTGAGTGTGCTCATTCATTTGACCAAGATATAGGCGATTGGGATGTGAGTAATGTAACGAACATGCTTCAGATGTTTGGCCTTGCATCCACATTCAACCAGGATATAAGCGAATGGGATGTCAGTAATGTGACGAATATGAGAAGGATGTTTGAACAATCTAAATCATTCAACCAGGATATAAGCGAATGGGATGTCAGTAATGTAAACACTTGTAATAGATTTAGTTATATTTCCAAACTGATTGACGAATACCAGCCAAAGTTCACTGATTGTAACCCAAATAATCTGAATAAAAGGAATTTAGTCTTGTAGTCTATTGTGCGAATAGGCTACATATAAGGAGACAATCAAGCATTAGGGCAAAAAATTGATGTTATTTGGAAGTAATATCATTTGGCTTATAAAATCAAGAAGCCAAATCCATTAATAAACTTGGCTTAGAAAGATTAAGTAAGACATCACGCCATATAAACGTAGAGACAAGGCTAATCGCAAAATTTAACAAGTAACGGTCGCTTATAGTCGTCTTTATTGCTTCAATTATAATGTATAAAATTTTGTTGCTTTTTCCATGCATACAAGTTAATACAGCTGACATTCTGTGAGGGTATTATATTGTCTTCATTGTAATTCATTTCCAAAAGAGTTGGTTTTAATTGAGTGGGAAAACTAACTTTGACGCTTTTTGAACTTATAGAAATCAAAGACCTATTCAGCGGTTTTCAATCAATTGAAACTCAGAAAGAACTAAAAGAGGTGTTACAGTCTCATTCGTGTTCTCTAGTTAGAGGACTAGTTGGCTCTGGGATTACTTTTCGAATAGGAAAAGGATTTTTAGATTCACAAAGAACGGTTGTTGTCGTATGTAATGATGCAGAGCAAGCGATCTATTACCAAAATGATTTTCAAAATGTGTTGCCCGATCATGAGATTTTGTTTTTGCCTTCAAGTGGTCGTGGTGGCCAAAAGCGCGCGTCGAGCAAGCGATATGATTTATTAGAAAGGAGTGAAACGCTCCAAAGAATACAGAATAAAGAGTCCCATGTCGTACTCATCACATACCCTGAGGCATTCATTGAAAAAGTTCTTGAAACAAAAGAAGTTCAAAACTTATCAACAACTATCGTTGTCGATCAAGAATTTGGATTCAACAGGCTCAATGAAAAGTTATTTGAAGAAGGATTTCAACAGGTGGATTTTGTGATGAACCCAGGAGAATTCGCTACAAGAGGAGGAATCATTGATGTGTTTTCGTATGCATTACCATTGCCTGTGCGCATTGAGTTTTTTGATGACTTGGTTGAAAGAATCAGCACGTTTGAAGTACAATCTCAAAGAACAATAGAGCGTCTGAACTCATTGGATATCTTACCAGATGTATCCAAAGCTTCCATTACGTACAATCGTAAAGCATTAATGGAAATAATCCATCAAGAGTGTAATTATCTCTTTTTCGATTTTAATCAATTGTATCAGAAGACAAAAAAGTTAAAAGCTCTATCTGGATTGGATCCGTCGACGTCACCTCATGAAATCGACGAATCAATGGACATTCAGTTCCTTCAACATGAAGAATTGATGGCACAATTGGATTCTAAAAACATCATTTTGCTCCATGAGTCGAATAAATTCTCTCCTCAAAAGGTGCTTCATATTCAGCAAACAGAGCAGCCCGATTTCAAAAAGAAATTTGAATTATTGAAAGACCATCTCATTGGGTATACAAACCAAGGAGTCAAAAACAACATTTTTTGTTCTAACCAACCTCAATTAAACAGAATTAAAGATGTTTTAGATGCCATTGGATTAGAAAATCATTATCAGGTAAAACCCTTCCCATTATATAGAGGATTCAGTGATATTGATGCTGGGATTTTATGCTATACGGAACATCAAATATTCAAACGGTATCATAGATATCGAGCTAAATGGGACAAGTCAACTCATACCGTCATCAACTTAAAAAACCTAATTCAATTGAAATCGGGAGATTTTGTGACACATATCGATCATGGTATTGGAAAGTTTATTGGATTGAAAACAGTGGAACACAATGGCAAAAAACAAGAAGTCATCCGGATTTTGTATGCAGAAAACGACGTGTTGGATTTGAGCATTCATTCACTTGAAAAGATTGCTCGATATAACTCAAAAGATGGAAAGCCACCAATAATCTATAAACTAGGAAGTAAAAAGTGGGAAAACCTCAAAAACAAGACACGAAAAAGAGTTAAAGAATTGGCTTTTGATTTAGTCAAGCTCTATGCCAAAAGAAATCAAAAAATTGGCAATAGTTGCTCTCCAGATTCATATTTACAAGCCGAATTAGAAGCTTCTTTTTTTTATGAAGACACCCCAGATCAACTATCTGCTACCAAAGAAGTCAAGCAAGATATGGAGTCCGAGCGGCCTATGGATCGATTGATTTGTGGTGATGTGGGATTTGGAAAGACAGAGGTCGCAATAAGAGCCGCATTTAAAGCGGTCGATAATGGATTACAAGTTGCAGTATTAGTGCCAACAACCATACTGGCTTTCCAGCATTACAATACGTTTCAAAAGAGGTTGGAAGCATTTCCTGTCGAAATTGATTTTGTCTCTCGATTTAAAACGCAGAGAGAAAAGAATAACATTCTCGAAAAAATTTCTGATGGATCATTAGATATCATTATTGGAACTCATGCTTTGGTCCATCCAAAAATTCAGTTCAAAAAACTTGGATTATTGATTGTTGATGAAGAACAAAAATTTGGGGTATCGGTTAAAGAAAAATTAAAGAATCTCAAGACGAATGTGGATGTATTGACCTTAACAGCCACGCCAATCCCTCGAACCCTTCAATTCAGTTTGATGTCAGCTCGAGATATTTCACTCATTAATACCCCCCCTCCCAATCGATATCCAGTAGAAACACATATCATTCAATTGGATAAAGCATTAATTCAACGAGCTATTCGTTATGAAATGAGACGAAAGGGACGCGTATATTTTGTCAACGATCGCATTGAAAATATTGAACAAATCAAGACTTATTTACAACAATTGGTACCAGAAGCGCGTATCATCGTGGGACATGGACGGAAAAAGGGTCCCGAACTTGAACAAATCATGTTGGGATTTATTAAGGGAGAATATGATGTATTGGTTTCGACGACGATTATTGAAAATGGATTGGACGTTCCTCAAGCCAATACGATTTTTATCAATCAAGCTCATCGATATGGATTGAGCGACCTCTACCAGATGAGAGGCAGAGTTGGTCGAAGTAATATCAAAGCATTTGCTTATTTGATTACTCCTAAAATGTCTGCTGTACCATTAGAGGCGCAAAAGCGAATAAGATCTCTGGAACAGTTTACCGAATTAGGACAAGGAATACAAGTAGCATTGAAAGATCTTGAAATTAGAGGGGCTGGCGATATTTTAGGATCAGAACAAAGTGGATTTATCAGTGAAATGGGATTCGATACCTATCATAAAATATTGAGAGAGACTATTGAAGAAATGAAAAATGAAGTCGGGTTGGATTTAAGTCAATCCGATTTAAGCAAGGCGTTCGCAAAAAACCAAGCCTTGGTTCAAATAATAACAGATATCGAGGCATTCATCCCTCAACAGTATATTAACGTGACCTCAGAACGAATCCTATACTATCAAAAACTCAATCATTATGAAAATATCAAACAACTCGGCGAAATACAAGAAGAAGTTCGGGATCGTTTTGGCCCAATCCCCATAGAATTTAAATCTCTTGTGCAATTAGTTCAAGTCAAAAGAGTTGCTAAAGAACTTGGCATTGAAAGACTCATTGCTAAAAATGAAAAGAGCCGTATTTTTTTTAATCAAAACACAATCAAATCATATTCTGATGAAGCGTTCCGTGCGTTAATTCAAGAGCTTCATCATATCGAATGTCCATTCAAAGTAGCGGATTACAATAGCAATCAAGAAGAAACGTTTTGGATCGAAATCGGATGGATTGAAAAATTTTCACAGTTGTTTTCCGTGTTAAAACAACTCCAAAAGGCCGTTAAATACTCTTCAACTTCTGTATCGCATCAAAAGCGTGAATAACGGATCGATCATTAACAAGTAAAGTGACTTCATTAGACGTTGAAATCACTTCCACAACATTGATGTTTTGCCAAGAAAGTCTTTGGAAAAAAAAATAATAGATTCCTGGAATCGAAACATTTTCTTTCGGTAATTTGATGGTGATTGCGGATAATTTAGATTGTTTGAAGTAAAGGGTTTCCGATTGAAAAAGGCCATCCACTAATCCTGAAATGTTTTGACTGACAATAATGTTGGATTCTGCAACACCTCTAGATGAGGCATAAAACACATCTTCTGATTTTTCTATTTGCATCAAGAGTTGAGCTTGTTTTTTTAAAAGAGTCTCGGATAATTTGAAATTATAGTCCACTAAGGAACTACGCACATTAATTTCTCCAATGTTTCGAAGGGTTTTAACGATTTGATGCGTAGAAGTAAATTCAAGTGTATCTGAAATCCTTTTTAAAGCCATGACCAAAGCGCCCTTTTGGACTTGTTTCCCCATTTTTTTTTCAATATCTGGCTTAATCACTCGAGCTAATGCTGTTAAGTTGATGATTCCCTGATCTAAAGCAGTCGAAAGAAATGGTTTTTGTTTGATGTATTCAGTGACGGCAAATGAAATGGTAGGTAGTGTCATTATAAAACAAAGTTTTTGTTATAAAAACAACAACAAATTTATAAAATCAGCGTATCATTTAAAAATCAAAACAATTATAAGTCGTTACAATCTCGATTTTCTTTTGAATCACTATGATGTATGTTATTATCATATAAGAAAGTTATAGAAATATAAGTTTGCTATATATTATAGGAATGATAGTACGCAAATAAACAAAACCGCAACATAAGAAGGAGATTTAAATACTTTTGACTCCCTAATGAAACCAAAGAGATATACCGTGACGGCGGCTTTGCCCTATACGAATGGTCCTATTCATATTGGGCATTTGGCTGGAGTTTATATTCCGGCGGATATTTATTGTCGCTATTTGCGAGCCAGGAACCGTGATGTGATTTATATCTGTGGAAGTGATGAACATGGTGTGGCGATTTCAATGAAAGCGAGACAGGAAGGAATCACGCCGAAGGAATTAATAGATAAGTATCACCAGATGATTGAAACATCATTTCAAGAATTTGGCATTTCATTCGACAATTACTCGAGAACCTCTCGCAATATTCATCATCGAACAACTCAAGAAATTTTTCTTGAACTCTATCGTCAGGGGGTCTTTGTCGAAAAAGAATCGACACAGTTGTATGATCCAAAGGAAAATCAATTTTTAGCGGATCGATATGTTGTTGGTACGTGTCCAATCTGTGGACATGATGAGGCATATGGAGATCAATGTGAAAAATGTGGCAGCTCTCTCAATGTGATGGATTTAATCAATCCCAAATCCACGATTTCAGATGCCCGACCAATCCCTAAAAAAACAAAACATTGGTATTTGCCTCTAGAAAAACATGAAGAGTTCATCAAATCATGGATATTAAAAAAACACAAAGACGATTGGAAACCCAATGTGTATGGTCAAGTCAAATCATGGGTTGACCAAGGATTGAATCCAAGAGCTATTACTAGAGATTTAGATTGGGGGGTTCAAGTCCCAATCAAAGGATATGAGGATAAAGTATTTTATGTGTGGTTTGATGCTCCCATTGGCTATATATCGTCTACCAAAGAATGGGCACAACAAAAGGGGGTTGATTGGCGGCCTTACTGGCAAGATCAAGAAACAGAATTATATCATTTTATTGGAAAAGATAATATCGTTTTTCATTGCATCATTTTTCCAATGATTTTGAATCAAACAGAAAATTACATTATCCCCAAAAATGTTCCAGCGAATGAATTTTTAAATCTAGAGGGTAAAAAATTATCGACATCGAAAAATTGGGCTGTTTGGTTGCACGAATATCTGGAAGATTTTCCAGGAAAGCAAGACGTCTTACGCTATGTATTGACTGCTACAGCCCCAGAAACTAGTGATAGCGACTTTACTTGGAGCGACTTTCAGGCAAGAAATAATCATGAGCTCGTTGCCAACTTGGGAAATTTTGTCAACCGAACGCTTGTTTTAATGGATAAATATTTCAATCGAGAGGTTCCCCAAAGGGGAGAATTAAATTCCCAAGATGTTGACTTTTTATCAAATATTCAAAAAGCACCGGAGAAAATCTCAAGACATATCGAAAAATTCAGATTTCGAGATGCTATTGGAGAGTTTATGGATCTTTCTCGTAGTGGTAACAAATATTTGGCAGAACAAGAACCATGGAAAATCATCAAAACGGACAAACAAAGGGTTGGAACCATATTGATTTTGTGTTTGCAATTAGTATCTTCATTGAGTGTTTTGGGATTGCCATTGTTACCATTTACCTCAAAAAAAATTGAAAAATTATTGAATAAAGATGGTAAAATGCCCTCATGGGATGATATTAAAGCGAATCATCTTCTATTTGAAGAAGGCCATGTAATCAGTAAACCGGAGCGTCTTTTTGATAAAATTGAAAATAAAGAAATTCAATATCAACTTGATAAATTAAAAAATACAGATACCATGAATGATGCGCCAAATAATTTTCCTTTAAAAAAGCCAGATGTTCCATATGAAGACTTTTCGGCTTTAGATTTGAGAGTGGCCACCATTTTAGAAGCTGAAAAGGTTCCAAAAACCGATAAATTGATTAAGGTATGTCTAGATGATGGGGATCAAACGAGAATCGTTGTTTCAGGGATATCTCCTCATTATCAAACTGAAGAACTAGTGGGGAAACAAGTGATTTTACTAGCCAATTTAGAATCAAGAAAATTACGTGGCGTTCAGAGTCGTGGAATGTTACTACTGGCTGAGAATAAAAAGGGAGTTCCTATTTTTATCCAACCGGAAAACTCAGATTCAATCAATGGTCAAAAAATAGGATGATTGATTGTTTTAACGGTTGGTATACCGGATTGATAAATACAAAGCATCTCTAAGATTTAGATGGGATAAAGATTTTTTTAGGATAGATAAAATATCCCTTGCGGATCTATGTGCTTCAATGTAATACCCATGACCTATACTTCGAGAATCTCTATATCTTCTCCGAGTAGAAATCCTTCTCGAATGTAATTGAGAAATCCCTCCGACATCTCTATCAAGCAACTTTTTCATCAAGTACTCAAGAACATCCCGCCAATTGGTAATATCTTCTCTTTGATTTTCAAAAATTATATATTCAGGTCTGATATAACTGAGTACCGTGATATCAAAAATGTTTATGGGTTCTCTTGGAGGATCTGGCACTGGCTCAGGAGGGATAGGGTTTGGGGGTAAAGGAGGTTGCAGAGATTCTATTTTTTGAAAAGCAACAGACAAGGATTCTTTGACAAGTTTTTGAATCGCCTCTCGGCTGGTTTTAAATACAGTTTTTGTAACAAATGCAACAAACGACTCATCTGGATTTGTTTTTTGCTTTTCGAGATAAGAAACAATCTCTTTTTCTCTATAAAGTTTGTATGCTCTCTCACGTAATTTTTCTGCATTATACCGCTCTCTTGAAAATTGTTCTAAAATTGAAACCAAACTCCAATCAAACTGACTTATCTTAAATGTCAGAAAAGGGTCTTTATCTAAGGAGTTTTCATTAAGCAAATCTGTATAAAATCGATACTCATCTCCATTTGTTAAAATGGCAAAATTGACTTCAATATTGTTATTGAAATAACGTTTTAGTTGGTTGTAGTGGCGATCTAAATTTTCACCTAATCTTTTTCTTCAACAAAGATGATGAGCCTCTCTTCCTTTAGGATGGCATAATCTACTTTTCCTGCATTTCTATCGTATGGATCAGCTAAATACTGTGGATGGACTAACTCATGGTTTCGAACATTATAACCTAAACCATTCAAGAAAGGTTCTACTAACCAAGCTTCGGTGTTTCGTTCCTCTAAATCTTTGGGAAGTTCATCCAACTTCTTTTCAAGTTTTGTAATCAGTTCCTGTAACATTATGAGTTGATTTAATATGGAAGTCTACAAAATAAAAGAATTTATGCGAAAAAATGAAACGGTAAAACGTGTTCAGTAATTATTGTAATTTATTGAGCACATCAGAGAATAGAAAGTAGCATAATCCAATATCCTAATCTTTAAGGGGAATGTTTTTATGCTTCCAACTTCTACTATTGAGTTTGTAAGCTCCAACCAATACATCACGTAAACTAATTTGACCGACCAGTCGGCCTCTCTTGTCTAAAACAGGAAAACGATGTAATTTGGTGTTGTAAAAAAGGGATGCCGCATCAAAAATGGTTTGATCATCTTGAATGGTGATAACGGTTTTGCTCATCAATAGTTCGACTTTTCGATTGATAAAAGGGATATTGAAATAACGCGAATCCGAAATCTGTTTCATGCAATCAGCATCTGAAATAATACCAACAATCTTTCCAGAGCGATCAACGACAGGACCTCCAGATATTTTATGCTTGATAAAAGCTCGAATGACATCCTGAAGTTTTTGTTCCGGAGAAAATGTGACCAAATTTCGAGCCATTAAGTCAGAAACCAAAGTCTTGTTTTGCTCTATCTTTTTTTTTCGTATTTGTACTCCTTGAAAACTCTTGATTGCCATATGAATGTTTTAAGATTAGGAACTTACCAAAGTAATAAATATTTTGCAATGCCATGTCTTTGGAAAGCTGAAATTAACAAATTGCCATGTTCAACTCGCTAGTGCAACATGAGTCCATGTTGATGTTATCATTTTTCCAAATGGATCTGATTCCATTTTTTTTTAAGGATTTTTGCAATTTCTTTGGATAGAACGCCTCCTTTGATTAATCTTTTCCACAAATCGTTCATGGTATCGGATCCTTTGGTCGAATTGCAATGCCCGCACAATAATTGTAGGTTTTGAAGGTCATCACCACCGACATCTCTACGAATGATATGATCAACATGCATGTCTTTTGCCCTGTAGTGATTTCCACAACCTGGACAGTCTCCTCTCTGCTTACCATATAATTTATCTAAATTTTCTTACAACCGATAAGACCGCTTGGTTGAAGTTGATTCACTGCTGTAAGGTGTTGCAAACCGGTTGTATTTCTTTTTCTTGATAACATTTGGTTTGACCCCTTAGCTCGAGACTCAATATCGGTTTGACGACGCCTTCAAGTCTATAATTAGTAATGGTTTCCACTTCTTCGCAGATGTCAATTCCTATCCATTGACGGTTTTCAAGCTCAGCAGCAACACACGCTGTGGCACAGCCGCAAAAAGGATCCAGCACTAAATCACCAGGATTGGAAGACCTTTGATTAACGGTCGTAATAACTCCAAAGATTTTTGTGTTGCCCATCCAGTGAATTCATCAACTTGTGGTCTACCCTTTTTGTTATAATTGGTAAAACCGATTGGTTCAAGAATCAAATTTTGTGGTAGATGGCCACGATCAGCTTTTTAATCCGGGCCATTTTCTTCTTCCTTTAGGAAGTATAATCATTTTCGCATCATACAAAGCATCCAAGCGTTTATGAACAGAATTTATCTGAAGGTAGTTTGGAATAATTTTTGAATCAATCCATTTTGCGTAATCTCCAGTTAATGGCACTGACCAACTTCGTCCTTTATCTGTGGGGCTAAACCCACGCCAAGGCTTTCCTGACTCTCCTTTTGAAACTTCCGGCCCAGTCAAATCTCCAATTCTATATCGACCTCTATAGTCATCTTTTTTGTATTTCCTATTTATTTCATCTGGAGTCAGTTCCGTTGCAATTCTTTCCGGTTTCCAAGTGTAATAATCCCCATTGGCATAAAATAGAATGGTATCTGTGATTCTTCCAAATCGCTTTGCGTCATTGTGAGAAGTAAATTGTCGTCAAGTAATCGAAGTTTTAAAATTGTTATAACCAAAAACCGCATCCATATGTAGCCGCAAATACGAGTTTGCAGTATCATCACAATGTAGATAGATGCTCCCACTAGGTTTTAAAACTCGTTGCAATTCGATTAACCGAATTCTCATCATGGTAAGATATGCAGCGGTACCGTCTCCTTGGGTTATTCTACTAGCTTCAATGATTTGAGATAGAGCAATATTTTTTCGATCTATTTCTCCAAGCCACTCCGTTTTTAAAGAATTCCATTTCCAAGTATCTGTAAACGTTTGTTTTTCTGCTTGGGTAGCAATGCCCCTGCATATTGTTTTTTGGAATTAAAAGGAGGGTCTAAATAGATAAGATCAACGAAATCATCTTCAAAACTTCTTAATACATCAATATTGTCAGAAATGTGTAAATCGCTATGCATCAATTGTCATTCGATTGAGAACAACTCTCCAAGTTCTAAAAACAGGAAAGCTAAAATTAATTGATTTGAAGCTTTCAGCACGTTCACAAGATCCCAACATAGTCTTTGTGAATGGATTCACCTGATTTCCTCTATCTTGAGATACCTAAAAGATGGAAGCAATAATGGCTCGACTTGAACTTTCAAGTAGAAAATGAGGCAGATACGAAGCGAATAATGGATTAGAAACATTAGGGAATACAACAAAAAAAGTAAATTTGCCAACAGTGGCCCATGGTGTAACTGGCAACACGTCTGATTTTGGTTCAGAAGAGTCTAGGTTCGATCCCTAGTGGGCCAACTAGTTTTCATAGATAGCCCTCTTTTAAAGCGTTTTAGAAGTTCCTGAAATAATTTTCGTTTTTATTCATAGAGAGACATTCTTGACTTAATTTTGCCCGTCTTTTGACCTCGATGAGTTGGTATTAAATAGTCAAACGTGCAATCAGAATTCACCCTAAAAAAAATCGCTTTAATCGCCCATGATAACAAAAAGCCCGATATGGTTTCATTTGTTACCAAGCGTTTAAAATTTTTTAATCATCCCAAAATCAAAGTCGTCGCAACAGGAACCACAGCCTATCATTGTGAGCGTGCGGGCATCCGAAAGGTCGAAAAAGTAGCTTCTGGACCTTATGGAGGCGATGCAGAAATAGCAGCCATGGTGACTCGAAATGAAATTTCAGTTGTTATTTTTATGCGGGATCCATTGGGAAAACATCCACATGATGTCGATATCAGCATGCTTATGAGAGTTTGTGATGTTCATGGAGTATCGTTGGCGACAAATTATGAAACAGCCAATTTGCTGATTGATTGGTATTCTCAAAATGTTCTTTCAAAATAGGAAAAGACCGTTTTATTTGTAAACCATAGCAGAATCTCCAAATCCAAAGATTTTTGAAAGATCGCGAGCCTCGTTTGTTATCAGATAAAACAAACGTCATTCCGGGCATTCTAGAAGAGCATTGATTTCAATTTGTTGACCAAAAACAAAAAAGAGCCCTACCAAGAGGACTCTTTCTACCACGCCATCGCGAACCGCGAAATCTATGAATTTAAAACAACGTTACATCATTCCAGGCATACCACCACCTCCCATTGGTGGAGCGGCAGCAGCGGGCTTATCTTCTTTGATGTCTGCTAAAGCACATTCTGTGGTGACAATCATTCCAGCCACTGAAGCTGCGTTTTCCAAAGCAACACGAGCCACTTTCTTAGGATCAATAATCCCAGCTTCTAACATATCGACATATTGACCATCTTTGGCATTATATCCATAATTTGCATCACCTTCTTCGACTTTAGAAACAACAACAGAGCCTTCAGCACCTGAATTTTCTACAATAGTTCGGAGAGGAGATTCTAATGCTCTTCGTACAATTTGAACACCAGTTTTCTCATCTTCAGTTTCAACCTTGATTTTATCGAGACTTGACTTAGCATTCAATAGTGCGACACCACCACCAGCAACAATTCCTTCTTCAATAGCAGCTCGAGTCGCATGCAATGCATCATTGACTCGATCTTTCTTTTCTTTCATTTCGACTTCAGAAGGAGCCCCCACATATAGGACGGCAACCCCACCAGACAATTTGGCAAGTCGCTCTTGTAGTTTTTCCTTATCATAATCCGATGTCGTGGTTTCAATCTGATTTTTGATTTCATTCACACGTCGGGTTATGGAGTCTTTATCTCCTAATCCACCAACAATGGTTGTGTTGTCTTTATCGATGGTCACTAAATCAGCTGTTCCCAACATATCAACGGTCGTATTTTCCAATTTATGACCTTGATCTTCAGAAATCACGGTTCCTCCAGTCAAAATGGCAATATCTTCCAACATTGCTTTTCGACGATCACCAAAACCTGGCGCTTTGACCGCTGCAATTTTTAAAACACCTCGAAGTTTATTAACTACTAAAGTTGCTAATGCTTCACCATCAACATCTTCAGCAATAATCAAAAGAGGAGATCCTGACTCCAACACATTATTTAGGATTGGAGTTAAATCTTTCATTGTTGATATTTTCTTATCAAACAAAAGGATTTTTGCTTTTTCCAAAGATGTGGTCATCTTTTCAGAGTCAGTCACAAAGTAGGGAGATAAATAACCTCGATCAAACTGCATTCCTTCGACAACATCCACGTATGTATCCGAAACTTTTGCTTCATCAACCGTGATGACACCTTCTTGCCCCACTTTGTCAAATGCTTCAGTAATAATGGAACCAATAGCGGCATCATTATTGGCAGAAATACTCGCCACATTGTGAATCTTTTCAGAGGATCCGCCAACTTCCACTGCGGTTTCTCCTAAGTAATCCACGACTCGAGCGACGGCTTTATCAATGCCCTTTTTAAGGTCCATTGGGTTCGCTCCAGCAGCAACATTTTTCAGTCCTTCTTTGACAATGCTCTGTGCAAGAATGGTTGCTGTGGTGGTTCCATCGCCAGCAATATCATTTGTTTTAGATGCTACTTCCTTGACCATCTGAGCACCCATATTTTCAAGGTTGTCTTCTAGTTCAATTTCTTTAGCAACGGTGACACCATCTTTAGTGACTTGCGGTGCACCGAATGATTTACCAATAATTGCGTTTCGACCTTTAGGACCAAGGGTAACTTTTACCGCTTCAGCCAAGGCGTCAACGCCTCGTTTTATGCCTTCTCTAGCTTCGACATCAAATACAATTTTTTTAGCCATTTTTAAAAAATTTAAAGATTAACAATTGCGAGTATATCGCTTTCTTTCATGATAAGATAATCAACCCCATTGTCAGGTAATGTTGTACCAGAATAACTCGAATAAGCAACAGTCTGTCCCACTTTGACAGTGATGGGATTTTCTTTGGTTCCAGGTCCTACTGCAACAACAGTACCTCTGTGTGGCTTTTCTTTAGCCGTATCAGGAATGATTAATCCTGATGCTGTTTTCTCCTCAGCAGCAGCCGGTTCAATGAGAACTCTGTCCGCTAGAGGTGTGATGCTTAATTTACTCATAATTATGTTCAGTTTAAAATTAAATAACGTAGAATCATTTTCAGAAATTATGCCAATAGGCGATTTCACCCTAAATGACACCTTACGCGGTGACATTGTGTCATAAAACAGAGATCATTCAAGATTACTCTTGAGTTGGTGGCGGTAATTCTTCGGGAAGTTCGGGTAAATCTTCGACTGGAGCTGGCTCTTGTTCTGGTAGGGTTTCGGGAATCACTTCTTCAACAGGTATGGTATCGTCTAAAAGAATCGAATCGACATTTCCTTGTCGAGTTAAAGTGACATTAGACATCAAGATCAGCACCAACAAGAAAATGGAGAGAACCCAGGTACTGCGGTCTAAAAAATCAGTGGTTTTTTGGACGCCTCCCAATTGCTGAGCCCCCGCACCACCAAAAGCTGAAGATAATCCCCCACCCTTGGGATTTTGGACCATAATCACCAAAATCAACAAAAAACAGACAAGAACGATAAGCACAATGAAAATGGTAAACATTTATTAGGAAATTATGAATGAAGGTGCGATTCCTTTTGTTGCTTTTGAACTTCTTTGATTCGGGTTGCAAAATAATCACTTTTTTTGGAATCTGTAGACTTTAGAAAGGTCAGTACTTCAAGAGCTTTTTGATATTGATGTTGTTTTAAATAGAGTTCAGCTAGAGTTTCTGTAAAAACTTCATTGGACTGCAGCAGTCGTTTTTTAGATAAATCAGATTTGCCATAAACCGAAGAATTTGGATTCGGTCGAATCACTTTATCTGTATCAGAGATGTTGATTAATTCATCAATCGGTTTTGATTTTGCGGATTCTTTTTTGGACTCAGTCGATTTGTTATCTTGATTCAAGTCTTTTTCTAACCAGGCTTTCAGCAATCTTCTCTGGTAGGTATTGACAGCCACTTGAGATAAGTGTTTTTGGTTGGTAGACCTCGTCTTGTTAAATTGAAGAAGGAACAAACGAGCTAAATGGAAATAGGGATGTTTTGTCGTTATGGACTCTAATGTTGATTGAATTTGTTTTTCACTGAGATTTTCAAATCCAAAAATCGATTTCAATTGTTCTACCATTTGGCAAGCGTATCATTAAAAATATCTTGTGTGATTCGTTCAAAAATCACTTCATGGGCTTCGTCTCGGACATCAAAAACTTGCAATTCTGCCGGATAATCATAATGGAATTGATAAGAGCGTTCAAAATCATCCTCTTCATTTTTCGTGTTGATAAATCGAAAATCAATCCGCATTTTCAATCGATTCTGGGATGCGGTAATTTCAGCAGTCGCTGACATCGGTGTCACGCTATATTCGACAATTTCCCCTTGATAAATCAAATCGCCATTTCTCGTTACAAGATCAAGTGTTGATTGGTTATTGATTAAGTCTTGAAGAGCAACTGTAAAATCTTGATCTAAGCCGGGTTCCACGGTTGATCCAGGTCGATTTCCCGCTTGATTTTCAAAAAAATCCACTTGAAAGGTGCTCGTTCCTGGTGGAATCGAAGCTCCAGTAAAACTATAAATACCACAGGTCACAGTAATCCCCCCTAATAGAAAACAGAAGAGCAACGGAACTGCTTTAATCAAGAACTTCATCATTACTCAAATTATAACTTTTAATCTTTCGGTAGAGTGTTCGTTCGGAAATGCCGAGTTCTTTAGCGGCCAACCGACGTTTTCCTTTACTTCGAGAAAGGGCACTTTTAATCATTTCAATTTCCTTTTCTTGGAGGGATTGAGGGTGGTCTTCTAATTCTTCGACAAACCGATAATCATTTTGATCCGAATCAATGGTTTCGATTTTCTTTTCATTGGGGTATGAGATTTTTTCTGATTCAGAGAGTTCCACTTTTTCACTAGATTCTTTTCCAAAAAGTCGTTTGACAATGGAATCTTTAGAATCTAGTTTGAGAGCAGAATCTTTTTGGTTCAAAATTTCCAAAACCAAATCTCTAAGATCATTAAGCTCTCGTTTCATATCAAATAAGAGCTTGTACAAGACCTCTCGATCATTTAAAAGTGAATCTTCTGAACTGTCTTTTGAAACCACCATGGGTAGTCGAGAATTTAGATTGGGCGAAAGCTTGAGAATGGTTTGTTCTGAAATCTGTGGATCCATTTCAAGAATAGAAAGCCGTTCAACGATACTTCTGAGTTCTCGAATGTTTCCTTTCCAACGGCAATTCAGCACGAATTTCTTACCGGTTTCATCCAGTTGTATGTTGGGACGACGGTATTTAGTGCCAAATTCAGATGCAAACTTTCGAAAGAGCAATAAAATATCATTCCCCCGTTCTCTTAAGGGCGGTAGAAAAATCTGGACACTACACAATCGATAATACAAATCTTCTCGAAATTTTTTGGTATCAAGTGCTTTTTGAATATCAACATTGGTGGCGGCAATGATGCGCACATCAGTTTTTTGGACCTTGGAAGAACCGACACGGATGAACTCACCAGATTCCAAGACCCTCAATAGTCGCACTTGAGTCGATAGGGGTAATTCACCCACTTCATCAAGAAATAAGGTTCCTTTATCGGCTTTTTCAAAGTGACCAGCTCGAGCTTGTATGGCACCAGTAAAGGCTCCTTTTTCATGACCAAATAATTCACTATCAATGGTCCCTTCAGGAATGGCTCCACAGTTTAATGCAAAATAGTTAGCATGTTTTCGATGGGAATATTGATGAATTATTTTTGGGATGCTTTCTTTTCCAACACCACTTTCTCCAATGATGAGAGCCGAAATATCAGAAGCAGCAATTTTATAAGCCGTTTCAATCGCCGTAATCAATCGCGGATCATTCCCAATGATTTCGAAGCGTTGTTTGATGTTTTGAATCGGAATGTTCATTACTTTCTAAAGGACTTTTGCATATTCTAGTTCGACGCCTAATAATGTGGTTGGCGTGACCTTTTCAATTTTAATGTCCACCAAATCACCAACTTTTTGATTCTCTTTTGGAAAGACAACGACCGTATTTTGTGATGTTCGGCCACTCCAATAGTGGTTTGATTTTTTTGAGGTTTTTTCGATGAGTACCTGGCACGTTTTTCCAATCATTTGCTGGGTTCGATAATGGCTGTGTTTTTGCTGAAGTTCAATAATTTCATTGAGTCTTCTTTTCTTTTCTTCCAATGGTATGTCATCTTTTAGTTTTCTTGCTGCCATGGTATTGGGACGCTCGGAATAGACAAACATAAAACCATAATCATATTTTACATGATCCATCAATGTCAAGGTATCTCGATGGTCTTGTAACGTTTCGGTCGGGAAACCACTAATCATATCATGAGAAATACTGCAGTTGGGAATCACGGAACGAATCGAATCAATCAATTGGAGATATTCCTCTCGAGTATGTTGTCGATTCATCAGTTTTAAAATGCGATTGCTTCCGGATTGAACCGGGAGATGAATGTGCTTGCAAATGTTCTCATATTCAGCAATCGTGTACAGCACATCCAATGACATATCTTGAGGGTTGGATGTGGTAAAACGAATTCGGAGATGGGGAAAAGTCTTCGCCACCAAAGACAATAATTGATCAAAGGAAATGGATGTTTTCTTTTGTATTGGTTTTGCTTTATGAAAGTCTTTTTTCAGTCCCCCTCCATACCAGATATAGCTATCAACATTTTGACCTAGTAAGGTAATTTCTTTATATCCTTGATTAGCAAGAGATTCAATTTCTGAAAGAATACTTTGGGGTTGTCGACTCCGTTCTCTCCCTCTGGTAAATGGGACAACACAAAAGGTGCACATATTGTCACAACCTCTTGTAATCGAAACAAAAGCACTCACCCCATTTGAATTCAACCGAACGGGAGCGATATCTCCATAAGTTTCTTCTTTGGAAAGTAGCACATTAACCGCTTCTCGATGGTTTTCCACTTCATGCAAAAGATGAGGCAAATCCCTGTAGGCATCGGGGCCAACCACTAAATCAACTATTTTCTCTTCTTCCAAAAACTGATGTTTTAATCGCTCGGCCATGCACCCAAGGACGCCAACTTTCAGTTGAGGGTTTTGCTTTTGATAAAAGTTTAATGCCGAAAGGCGATTTCTGATTCGTAGTTCTGCTTTTTCCCTGATGGAACAGGTATTTAAGAGAATCAAATCAGCCTCATGAGGTTGTTCACACATCCGATACCCTGATTTTTGGAGGACTGAAGCCACAACCTCCGAATCAGCAAAATTCATTTGACAACCATAAGTTTCGATGTAAGCAGACTTCATCTTCTTGTTTTGCTCGATTGGAGACTCTATCACTTCCGAAGTGCCATTCAAACTTTTTTGGACGGGATGATCATTTGAGTTCTGAAACATCGTATTATTCATAAAATATAACCATGAAGATCCTATGTGTTTGAATCCTTTTCGCTATCCGAGGTTTTCAAGAATGCAAATTTAATCATCCACACTAAAAAACCGACAATTTGTCAGTAGAAAATAAAGACATCCATCATCAAGGTCTAATCAGAGGATGTATTCCTAGGTGATGATGTTGATTTACTGAGTAGCCTCTTGATTGATCAAACGCAGGGCATCATTAAATGTGGAGAGTTGAGATTTATAGGCTTCCCAAGAACTAGCTAAAATAAAAGCCTCTTTCCATGGAGTCTTGGTTAGATTCGAAGCATCAGCACACCAACATTTTAATCGATTTCTTTTAATATCGGTGTTTTCATCCACATAATAATCTCCTTTGGTTTCGACAACATAGATTTCTCCTGACTTTAATTGGATCACAAAATCTGGATAATAATCGACTATGTTACCATCATAATCAACATATTCCAATTTAAAATTCAGCTTTTTAAAACACTTCGTAAAGGAGAGGACATCTGGGGCCTTATCCAGAAATGCAGCAAAGTCCATTTCAAAATGAGAATCCCCCACAACGTAATTAAACACGCATTTGGTTGGTTTGTGTTTTTTAGAATGATTTACCGTGAAATCTTTTCTTTTAGAAAGAATAATGGAGTGGTTAATTTGAGAAGACTGCACTCTTTTAGCCGTAAGTTCAACGATGGCTTTTCTAAAAGCATTCAATAAGTCAGTAATTATTCCCGGTCTTAAAACATTTCTGATAATGACATATTCGTCAAGTTTTACGGTATGGCCAAATAGTTTTGTAGAAGCAAAATGCTTCAGTTTTTCATACAAATGAACTTTTTCTCCAAAAAGACGCAAACGAGTTGAAATTTCACGAGTCAAATAATCTAAAATATGGTGTGCGTCGATTTCAAAATCTTTTGGCAGTTTTGAATAATGAGAATGAGTTTCTTCAATAAAATTCTTAAAGCATATTTCAATGGCTTTGTTATCCTCAAAACTGATGATCTCTCTTGGCTTCATCTTAATAGAATCTAATTCGAGATATTTGATGCTTTGATGTGAAAACTGAATACGGCCATTTAGTATGGGAATGTGAATATCTAAATCGGAAATATTTTTCAACGGATTGTCATGATCCACTTTTATATTCAAAGGTTCCGGCTTAGGCCTAATCCCCATCCCAACTTCATTTAATATGACGCCATCATGCTTGATTTGGTTGACAAAATCCATGAAATGAGATGTCCCGATGACGGATAGTTTTTCGGTGATAGAAGGGTCTCCAAAATACATTCGACGAAGCCCTCTACCCAAAGTTTGTTCTGGTAGTATTTTGGAGTGACTGGTATAAGCCCTTAATCCAACAATGGTCGTTACATTTTTAACATCCCATCCTTCTTTCAACATGAGAACGGAAATAATGACGGTGTATTGATTTGAATTCTTGTCAATCTCATTGGCTATCTTTCTCAGTTCTTTTAATTCCGTTTCTTTTTTTGATGTTGATGATTCGTAGATGTTACCGTCTTTTTTGGTATGAATGATAAAAACCTTTCCTATTAAATCCTTGTATCGTAACTCAAGGTAATTCTTCACTTTTTTACAGTTTTTGGTTTCATCAACCATCACAAACAAAACCGCTTTTTTATTCTTTTCTTGATGAAACTGAAAAGCTTTTTGCCATTCAACGACTCCCAGCTTTAGAAAGCTTGCATGATCTTCAGCAAAATCCCCCGTATTTTCTGTGTTTAATACCGCTCGGGATTCTTCATCGGGAATCACGGGTGCTTTGACAACACCTTGAGCAATGGCTTCGACTAGGGGATAGTCTGAAATCACATGAGGAAACACGCTCCCATTTGGTTTTTTGGGTGTTGCCGTAACATCTATTTGTAGTGACAAGCGTTTCCCTTTTTGCAATAGACGATTGTTTATGTCTTGGATGGAGGAAAACCATGAGAGCTTCGAATCATGAATATGATGGGCCTCATCATTGAGAACCACTAAATCATCAATCCCTCGAACCAATTCACTCAAAGTATACTTGGAATCAATCGTTTTTGAAACAGGTTTGGGACCAATAAAGTAATCCATGACATGATCATCATCAAAAGAAGGTTCTGAATCTGTTTTTTCATAAACTCTATGGATGTTTGATAAGAAAATATTACCATCAAGACTTTTGGGTTTGAGATCATCTTGAATGTGGAGAGTCATTCGAAAATCAGTTTTCCAATGTTTCCCATAAAAGCCATCTTTTGGAATCAGTGGGTCTTGAGAGAATATCTTTAATCCCTCAAAATCACTTCTTATTCTATCCAAGACAATGATATTGGGCGTTATCAGTAAAAAATTAGTCGATAGTTCCGAATCAGTTTCATATTTTTTATGAAAATAGCACCAGGTCATCAATAGAGAAAGCACTTTGGTTTTCCCAGTTCCCGTAGCTTGTTTGCAGACCAGTCTTAACCAATTTTCCTTGAAGTGGTTGGGACTAAGAGATTTTGTATGATCAAAATAAAGCAGATCAAGAGGCTCTCGAAACTTTTTAATTTCATAGATATAGACAATAGATTCAACGGACTCTCTTTG
>JAPORT010000039.1 GCA_026710085.1 Flavobacteriaceae bacterium
GACTATGCACATGGTTACGATCAGGACATGTTAGACTCTCAATTAGGATTTTAATGGGAATTATATACTAAAGTGGCAAAACCCACTTAAAAATAGTTGAATTCTAAGTTCTCTATCTCCTACATTTTTCGTAAATTACTGATTATTAAAACATTATCAGTATGAATTTGATGAAATCACTAAGGTTATTTAGCACGGAAGAAAAAGCGAAACAATGGTTGATGAAAGAGCTTTGGAACAACCAAATCCAATGTCCTAAATGTCAATCCTGCAACATCCAACATGATGCCAAACATTCATCGATGCCTTTTCGTTGTCGTGATTGTCCGAATAAAATCAAGTTTTCGATCAAAACAGCTTCGGTCATGGAAGGTTCTAAATTGAGTTATCAAACATGGGCGGTGGCTATTTATCTCGTGACCAACAACACCAAAGGTATTTCATCGGTTCGATTAGCTAAAGAATGTGGCATCACGCAAAAATCAGCATGGTTTTTATTGCAACGCATCCGTTTGGCCTTTGAAATCAAAAAAGAAAAATTAAAAGGAACGATGGAAGTGGATGAAACCTATTTGGGTGGTAAGCGAAAGAATATGTCCTTGAAAAAACGAAAAGAATTACGTCAATTAGGGCGTGGCGTTGCAGGGAAAATACCGATTATTGGCATGAAATGCCGAGAAACCAATCAAATCGTTGCTTGCTCGACAGAACATACGGATCGTGAAACACTCCATCAGTTTATTACGGAAAACACCACAGAGGATAGTTTGATTTATACGGATGAAGCACGGTGTTATTGGGGTCTTCCAAGAGAACATCAAACGGTGAATCATAGTCAATGTGAATATGTCCGAGATGATGTGCATACCAATGGGATTGAAAGCCATTGGGCTTTATTCAAACGAGGTTATCATGGCACATTCCATTGGATAAGTCGAAAACATCTGAATCGTTATGTTCAAGAATTCACCACAAGGCATAATATCAAAGATTGGTCTTCGATCGATCAAATGGCTTATGTTGCTTCAAACATGGCCGATAAACAGCTTTTATATCGAGATTTAGTAGCGTAATGTCGTGACTTCATTTTAATTCTATGGAATGACTAATTTTACTTCGCCAATCAGCGCTTTTTTCGATGAAATCAAAATCAAATTTCAAAAAACAGAAGCCAATCGATGCTCGTTATGTTCAAACTAAAAAAGTTCAAATGCCCAAGTCGTCCTACCAGCCGACCAAGAAAGAATTAGAAATGCCTTTTGAAAATCCTGGATTAACCAAAAAACAGATGCAAGAAGCGTTGTCTTTTTCGATTAGGAAATAGTATTTTCTTATTAAATGGATAATATGATAAAGAATCATCAAAATCTTGTGGAGTTGTTCCATGAAAATGAAAAGTTAAAAAAACGAATTGAGGATTTAGAATCTCAAAAAGAGAGATATGGGATAAAGTGGATTGATAAGCCAGAAGCATTTGAAAAAGAAAGTCAAAATCGATTACCTATTGTAACAGAAGTTAAAGCTAAAGCGATTACGTCTCTCGACTTTTCTGAAAAGATAGAATCACCCCCCCCCATTTTTTAATTGAAGGAGAAAATTATCACTCTTTAACTTGCCTCAACTATACTCACCAAGGTAAGATTGATTTAATTTATATAGACCCTCCTTATAATACGGGAAATAAGGATTTTGTTTATAAGGATAGAAGGATTTTGAAAAAATATCCTAACGGGGTTCCTGTTGAAGGGAAATCGCCATTTCGCCATAGTTATTGGCTATCTTTTATGAGTAAACGCTTAGAGTTAGCAAAAAATCTTTTAAAAGAATCAGGTAAGATCATCATAAGCATCGATGATCATGAAGTGGCTAATCTTATTCTTTTATGTAAAAAAATATTTGGATCTAAAAATCAAGTGGCTGTTTTACCAACCATTATGAATCTTGGTGGAAGATCTGATAAAGACCATTTTGCATCAGCTCATGAGTATAGTATTGTCTTTGCAAAAAATATAACTCAGTGCCAATTCAATGAACTTGATTTAACTCATGATGACCAAATTCGAGAAAGAGCCAAATGGACAGAAGATGAACATGGATGGTGGAAAGATGGGGGAACTATAGCAAAAGGTGGTGGAGCGGACACCAGAGAAGAAAGGCCGAATTTATTTTATCCGATATTGATTGATAAACAAACAGAAGAAATCTCTGTTCCCCCAGAAAATGAAATACAATCGATTCGAAAAAAAGTGGATGGAGAATGGGTTTTTTATGATGATGATTTAAATCGATTAAAAAAGAAATATGAAAAAGAGGGGTATGCTTTTGTGCTACCAATCAAAAAAACGGATGGATCTTATAAAAGATGGCGGTGGGCAAAAGAAGCTATTTCAAAACATAGGGAAGACCTATTGATAAAAAAAAATCAAAAAGGCGAATACTCCATTCACGAAAGGAAAAGGCTCCAAATAGAGGATATCGAGAAGTTTTCTTTTTCTAAAAAACCAAAAACTTTGTTTTATAAACAGAAGTATTCTAATGCAACAGCTACAACAATGTTGAATAGAATGATTGGTAAAGGTCAATCCAAAAAAATAAACCCAAAATCGATTGAGTTAATTAAAGACTTCATTAAAGTTTCGACTAAAAAACAAAGTATTGTTTTAGATTTTTTTGCGGGATCAGGGACAACTCTTCATGCCTGTATAGAATTAAATAAAAAAGAAGGGTATGAAATCCAATCCATCATTTGCACCAATAACGAAAACAAGATTTGTCAAAAGGTGACCTATCCACGAATCCAGAAAGCCATTGAGGGATGGTCTTATCAGGATGATAAGGGCAAAAAATGTATTGTTGAAGGGAATGGCGGATTGTTTAAGTATTATAAAACTGACTTTATCGGTTCAAACAATATTCAAAATGTTAATGATGAAGATAAATGCCAATTAGCTCTCAAGGTTGGTTACTTATTGGCTATCAGTGAAAACACTCTTGAGGAGTTGAATTTGGCAAAATCCAATAGTTTTCAATTCTTTGAAAATAAAGAAAAAATAACAGCTGTTTATTTCAAGTATGATTTATCTGAATTAGAAAACTTCAAAGAAGCAGTAACAAGTATCGAAAAAACAAAAGTTATTTACATCTTTAGTTGGGGAGGTGTTTCTGAATTTGAAAATTCTTTTGATCATCTCAAAGATGTGATGATAAAACCGATACCCGAAGAAATATTAAGAGTCTATCACTCCATTTATAGTCATCAAGAATCCATGTAGTATGCAGTTATTTCAGTTTCAACAAAAAGCGATTGAATGTTTGATTGAAAATTTTAAACAATTCTGGGGAAATCGGGACAGGGGAAAGAAAATCATTTTTCAATCCCCCACTGGAAGTGGTAAAACATTAATGATGTCAAGTTTTATTATTGAAACCAATCGACAAACAGATTGGAATCAAGATAAAGCGTTTATATGGATTACATTTTCTGACAACTTAGCCATGCAAAGCAAGCAAAAGTTTGATAAATATTTTCCAAATAATGGTTTTAGATTGTTAACCATCAATGATTTCCATGAAAAGAAATTAAACCCTAATGCCATCTTTTTTATTAATTGGGAAAAGTTAGTTTCTAAAAAAAAAGAAAATCGATTGCTGAGAAGACCAGATGATAAAAATAAAATTAAAGAACAAGAGTATTATTTTGAAGATATAATTGAAAATACGCATAAAGAAAAACGAGAAATTGTGTTAATTATTGATGAAAGTCATCGCCATAGTGGGACGGAATTAGCAAAAAAAGTCATTGATATTATAAACCCAAAATTGACCATCCATGTTAGTGCAACTCCTAAAGAAAATATATCACACGTTGACGTACTTTCAGGTGAAATTGGTTATGTCACAGTGAATAGAGAGGATGTTGTGGATGAAGGTCTTATTAAAGAACGCATTTTATTACAAACTGAGGAAGAAATCAATCAATATGAATCTGAAATCAAAGATTTAGATGAATTACTTTTAGATTTAGCCATTGATCGTAGGGAAAGTATTAAGGCAGAATATGTGAAGTTAAATAAGTCGATCAATCCTTTAGTTCTCATTCAACTTCCAAATGAAAACCAAGAAACCAATGAGATAACACTTTCAAAAAAAGATTTTGTGTTACATTATTTAAAAACTAAAAAACAGATTAAAAAAGATCGTATAGCTCAATGGTTTGACAACCAAAAAAAGAATTTAAATGGTATTGAAGAGAATGAAAATAGTGTAGATTTTCTTCTTTTCAAACAAGCGATTGGAACAGGTTGGGATTGTCCAAGAGCCCATATTTTGGTCATGTATCGAGATGTCAAGGAAGCCGTACCTTATGTGCAAACTGTAGGACGGATATTGAGAATGGCAGAACCCAACCGCATCGACGACTACAAAAACAATCCAAATTTAAAATTGGGGTATTTATACACTAACTATCAAAGAAACGACTTAGAGAACCTTAGCGATTTTATCGGAAAAGAAAATAAACCTTATATATATGAATCTGCACCTATAAATAATTTAGAGCAAATTGAAGGTTTGTATTCTGAATATGTTTCTCGAACTGATTATGGAGATTTAGGAGCGTCAAAGTCTTTTCAGGATTCTTTTATTAAAACTTTTAATCAGTTTTTTGAAATCAAAAAAGAAGACCCCATTGATACACGAAAAGTAAAATTACAACGTAAAGGAGTTGATACCAACCCGCCCCGAATTACAAATGAATTAGTTACCGGTTGGGAAATAGTTGATTATAATAAAATAGATATTGAGTTACATAAATTGGGAAATGAGATACATTGGGAACTTTCAACCAATGATATTGAAAAACTAATGAATTTCAGTTTTCAGAATTTGCTAAAAGAACAAACCAATCCAAAAACGAAAATCTCGAATATCGCCAGATCTTGGACAACTGTAAAGTCTGCTTTTAGATTATGGTTTGATTCGGTTTTTAAACAAAATGTTAACCTTCTTTATTACAACATTTTATTAAACGATTTCAACTTAGAAAATTCAATATTTAAAAAGGCATTTACTCATGCCTTGCTGAATTACTATCCAATTAAAGAACGGTTTATAGAAAAACGAGAAACAAAGGCTAAGCAGAAAATACAATTTAAGATAGGAGATGTATACAGATTCACTGAAGATTTTGAACCATTAAATGGGATTAATCTATGTGCTATTCAGCCTTTTTATATAAAGAAAGAATATTTGGGTAGGAAAAACGAATTAAAGTTTATAAGATTTTTAGAAGGGCAAGGAGAGCTATTAGATTGGTGGTTTAAAAATGGTGATTATGGCAAGGAGTATTATAGCCTGAGATATACAAATACGAAAAAAAATGAGCATAGTATGTTTTATCCTGATTGGATATTGAGATTTAAGGATGGGAAAGTAGGCTTATTTGACACTAAAGGGGGAAAGACTGCAGAAAATACAGAGGGACGTGTTCAAGGCTTAGCCAGTAAATTAGATGAATTAAATTCAGAAAAGAATATCTACATAGGGGGAATTGTTGTTCAAGAACAAGGCAATTGGTTTTATTTTGACACCAATAGATTTGTGAATTTTAATGAAGAAAAAGACTATAACTACAATCAGGGTAACCTTTCAGATGATTGGCGATTATTAATAGATTTATTCAAAAAGAATTTGAATTAGCTATTTTGTGAATTAAGATTAACTCGAAAACTCTTTTATCCCTTGTAAAAGTTAGAACCAATCTCGTAAGCATCATATTTACACTCTAAATAACCTTTGCCACTTTGGTATATAATTCCCAATAATTTACTTTCTAATGCGAAAGATCAAACTAGCGGATGGGAAACGATTAAAG
>JAPORT010000113.1 GCA_026710085.1 Flavobacteriaceae bacterium
TGAAAGCTACACGGTTTCGGTCAACTTTTTATCCACAGGATTTGATGCTGAAAATCCTGTGATTTTACTCAACGCTGGGGCTCTCAATGTTCTTCCACCAGAATTAGGCGATGGGGATAATGAAAGAGGCTTTTCTCTCAATAGCTCGCACGTTTATGTGGCTGATAGAGGCGAAGGAGTGATACACTACTGGAATAATGATGGAACTAGTGCGGCGGCCAGTCAATTAAAAAACGGTGACATTGTATCGGGAGGTGTATGGAAATTGGCTGATGTAGTGGCAACAGAAAATGGAATTTTAGGTTCCAATATGAATTGGGCAGGCGGTGATTTCAAGGTCTATCGTTGGAAAGATCATGAGGCCGATCCAGAATTATTCTTATCTTACCCAACCAAGGATTCTGGCAATAATATTCGACTAGGCGATAACATCAATTTTGTTGATGATCCACAAGGTGACGGCTACTTGACAGCAATGGTATTCACTGGATTTAATTCTATTCCCAATAACACTTTTGTGTTGATTTGGGACGTAGTCAATGGCTCGATTACCAATGCTGAAAACCCTCGTAAAATTGAATTTGCCGAATTAAATAATGCGGGTAATTATGGTTATGTGGAAGCAGTAGAAGATGCCAATGATGAATATTTATTGGTCAATGGTGCTAACATTGTTCCAACATTATATGATCTCGATGGTACTCAGAAATTAACTTCAATCGGAACCGATGCGATTAAAACCAGAACGTTTGGTGGTAAAATCTTTGAATTTAACCAAAAAAGATATCTAGCTCTGGTGGATGCTGGACCTGAAAATGACAGTCAAATTGCCGATCGGCGTGCTGCCCTTTTAATTTATGATATTACCGGAGGTAGTTTAGTGGAAGCATTTAATGCCATTAAGGCAGACAATGTTGAATCTAAATTGGTCGTTATCTCTCCCTTTGGAGACGAAAAGAATGGCAATCAATCGTCTGATGTCGATGTATTTGTCGATCCGAGTGGCGAACGAGTGTTGGTCATGGCTGGAGCTGCCAATAATGGGTTTCAAGTGATTGAACTAAAAAAAGCACAATAAAAATTCGAATGAATAGCAACTCTTTCAAGAATTGAAAACAAGCCATTTTATAAATCGTTAGGTATTGTTGAAAAGTCTTCAATCCATCAATCAACTCTTTAGTTTGAACATCGTGACAGCATCAGCATTGATGCTGTCACTTTTATTTGTGTGTTGTTCCAATACCGATGACCGACTCACAGAAAAAAAGATTTTATCCTTTGAAATCAGTTCTTCTGATGGTGCGTTTCAAACGACAGCAACCATCCATCAAGAAAGTTTGCAAATCACTGCTACGATTCCATCTGAAGTAGACCTCTCAACCTTAATCCCACAAATTTCGGTTTCTCAAGGGGCGCGTGTTTTTCCATCTAGCGGAGAAAAAGTCAATTTCCAAGGAGGAACTGTTTTTACGGTGACGGCTGAAGATGGAAGTAAAGCCAGTTATTTTGTTTCTTTAACCCAGTTAAGCGGTCAAAATGAAATTCTTTCTTTTCAACTCCCTGATCTTTCTATTGATGGGATTATCAAAGAAAATACTGTAGAAGTCACATTTCCATTTGGAACTGAATTAGGACCCATTAAAGTAGACTTTACTTTTTCATCCAAAGCCAAATCATCGATTGAAAGTGGGACTAATTTGGATTTTTCGAAAGAAAATACCATTACCATCACTTCTGAAATCGGCCAATCCAAAGAGTATCGAATTACAGCCATTATTGAAGAACCTAGTCAAGAAAATGAACTCTTGTCATTTAATTTTCCAGATTTATTTCAAGAAGCCGAAATCCTTGACAATACCATTTCCCTTAGCCTACCATACGGTACTGATTTAGCTAATACCTCAGTTGAATTCACCTATTCCGAAAAGGCAACCGCTATGATTCCCAGTGGCTCAGTAATTAACATATTTGACGATACCACTATAGTCATCACCTCGCAAAGTGGTCAAGAAAGAGTTTATGATTTTGATATCACTTATCAGGAGCAAGAAACAGGGGTTCGAGGCGTCTGGTTGACCAATGTGGCTAGTGATGTACTCCAAAGTAGAGAAAACATCATCATCGCAATGGAAAACCTCAAAGCGTTGAATTTTAACACCGTTTTTGTGGTGGCATGGAACAAAACCCAAACACCACACCCTAGTGAAGTGGTGACGAAAACTCATGAGCCATTAAACAAAACAGATCTCATGACGCGATTTGATCCGGCAAGAGATGTCCTACAAGAGGTGATTGAAGAAGCTCACAAAAGAAATATTAAAGTGATTGCTTGGTTTGAATATGGCTTTGCATCCCAATTTGGGGATAGCAATGGTGGCAGAAATTCCATTCTTCAAGCTCATCCTGAATGGGAAAGCAAAGATGCTTCTGGAAACATTGCCCAAAAAAATAATTTTTATTGGATGAATGCATTTCATCCTGAGGTACAACAATTCATGACTGATTTGATATTGGAAGTAGTAGAAAATTATGATGTTGATGGCATTCAAGGGGATGATCGATTGCCTGCGGTAACCTCTACTTCGGGTTACGATGACTACACCATTGAAAGATACATGAAGGAAAATAATGGCAATCGACCGCCCAATAATGCTAAAAATAATCAATGGCTCCAGTGGCGATCCAACATTTTGAGTGATTATGCTGAAGATCTGTATGCAGCTGTCAAAGAAATGGACCCAGAGTGTTTGGTTACTTTCTCACCGAGTCCTTTTCCTTTTTCCTATAGTGAATATTGCCAAGATTGGCCTACATGGATTGATAGGGACGTCGTTGATATGATCTCCCCTCAACTTTACCGTCGTGATAGTCGAGGGTTCAATGAATATCGCTTTTTGTTTAATTCCAATTTATCTTATGCTAAAAACAAACTCAAGATATTCTATCCTGGCGTGTTGTTGAGGATTGGAAATTATATTCCTTCAGATCAATATTTAGTTGATGTTATCAGACATCACAGAAGCCAAGGAGTGATGGGGGAAGTCTTTTTCTTTTATGAGGGGATTGGAGCCAAAAAAAAGGTTTTTGAAGCGCTTTATGCTGGTGAAGCCATCTTTCCGAAAGATTTACATTTGCGATAAATCCACTTTAAAGTTTTAGAGTCAAGTTAGATTTTTTGGTTCTGCCATTATTTATGTGGATGAAGGCATCAGTGATTCCAAAATGAAAGGCATTTTCTTCGAATGAATCCGAACGATTCCTACGCATTATTTCAAATCCATTTAGATTGGTCAGATATGTCCTAGTTCCCTAAACAGAAGCACCATAAAATCAAGTTTTTCCTTATGATTTATCTTCAGTGTGGGAAATCTAAATTTTTCGCGCCGGCTCATCAATTGTGTAGGAGGTAGGTTTTTTGGCCGTGAAAAATAGAATTCGTATTTCTCAAAAATGAGTTTTTAACTCTTCCTATAACTTTACCGTTGTCGATTTAATTTAGTGGTTGATGTGATGGTATCTGAGTGATCTATCCCCTAATTTTAGAGTCCAAGTGATTTTTCTGTTTTCAATACTTGATGAATGTTGCCATGGCCGCGTATGGAAAGGGTTGAAAATCTTTTCTACCTCCTTAAAACAAGGAAGATACGACAAAAAACAAGCAATCATGTGGGGTGTATTTGTGAAACATAGTTCATTGGAGATGAACCCATGTTTCGGGTTAAGGTATTATTTTTTTTGAAAAATGAATCAAAAGGATATGTTCTGACGAAGTTTTTAATTTTGCTTTCATAAAATTTAATAGTTATGTTGTCACCGAGAGAACAAGCCATAGTCATTAAAGCCATGGGAAATTTAAAACCAACCAAAATGGCTTTCAGCGATTTTGATCGAGATGAAAATGAGATAGAAATCTTATACGATTTAAAAGAAACCCCTAGTATATTAGATTTAATGGGCGTCATTGTTTATTTAAAAGAACAATTTAATCAAGAAGTTTATCTAACTTCTTTTCATTGTATTCCTCCAGCCATTAAAGAAGATACTTTAAAGGAAGCACAATTTTTTTTTGATGAAAGCAAGACAGCAAAGGCGAATTCTGCTACAACTGGGGTACATTGAAAATTTATTCATTAAGCTGCATCAAGAATCAAAAGACATTTTATCAAAAGAAAAGTTTTTAGCCGAAGAAACGAAACAACTGGCTATTATCAAATTGACACAAGATATATGTGAAGTGGCGACAACCATCGTTAAAATAGACCGTCGATTAATAAAAAACTATCGAGATATAGAGTGGTTAAGCTTAAAAGAGCTTCGAGAAAAAATAGTCCATGAACATTTTAGAATTGATAAGGGAACGGTTTGGAATATGGTTGTTAACAATAGTATTCATTTAGAAAATAAATTTTTAAAGTTTAAAGAGTATATCAATTCACAAGGGATTGATTCCAAAATTGAATCATACACTGAAAATGACTCCATACCATGAGATATTTTTTGGACTAGTTCTGTGCACTTAGATGGTATCCCAAAAAAGTACTTTCTACATGGATAAAAGAAGTAACAAGTAAATTTCGCAAACTCATTGAATTGAAAAAAAAGATTTGTTAAAAAAATAGCGAGAAAACGTGAGTACTAAAAAGTCTAAATTAGTTACAGATTTATTTTTTAAAGAGGATGAGATGATTGTTTACTATGAAGATGGTAGAGAACTGACAGTCCCTCTTGAGTGTTTTCCAAGACTAAGAGATGCTCATCTGAATCAGCTTCAGAATTGGCGGTTCATTGGTGATGGAGAGGGTATTCATTGGGAAGAATTAGATGAGGATATATTAGTAGAAAACTTACTTGGTTAAAACGTATAACAAAATATTATCAAGATATTCAAAAATGGATTGTGAGCCTGTTCAGCAACGATAAATCAGATGATGACCACATCAAGACATTGGATTAATTCTGCATGAAGAATGTTTTGAAAGAAAATGGTTGATCAAAATATCAAAAGAAAAGAGAACAATACTTTCTCATGTTGTCTCTTTGTTTGAGGTTGTATAATAAATGGAGTAGCGACTCGTGGCAGTGTATATGTCACTCAGCGATAAGATTCAAAAATTTAATACTAACTTGCATTTTAAACTACTTTTTAGAGTTAGGACAAAATGTTTGTGTTTCATATTGTATCTGCTTAGTCTAATGGCAATGAGATGAGAATCAAGTAATACACAATTCAGAACACAAATTAGTATAAGAATGACCGTTCCTGATCAGAAAGAAATCTGCAATACACCTTTGCTGTCAAGATTGACGAGATTTATCCAATATTTAGATGAGTTTTTGCTTGAAGCTAGGATAGAAAAATCCCCAAATAATAAGATCTTGAATTTAGTGGAGAACTTTTAAAACGTCTCGGTGAAGTTGAAGCATATTTAAATGATGAAATCACTTTTGAACGTGATTCACTTTTGGGAGATGCCATTCGAGACTTGATAAATAAAATCTCGTAATCTATCTCGCTTTGAAGGTAATAAAACTATTTTCGACGGATATTGTCTCAAACCATGGATACCAATACTTTCAGAGCCGATATCATTTAGTCATCTGAATGAAGCTATTTTGATTTTTAAATGTTTATTTCTTTGGTTAGCACGAAAGACCAAAAAATAAGGGGATTATATACTTAAGTGCCATTAATAGCCTATGGGCGAACCCTTCGTTTTTTCGTGTGATGGGTTTGGAGTGTTGTGATAGGTATTCAAATAGGTTTTTAAAGAAGGCACGGGGATCGAACAAATATCCCTGTCATTCAGGTGAATGATCCCTTTGGATAAACATTTTTCATATAAAAAAACAGCTC
>JAPORT010000101.1 GCA_026710085.1 Flavobacteriaceae bacterium
ATTCAAAACAGTTTCAATCCACCACATGTTGTCAGTACTTGTTTTAAAAATTAATTGTATGAAACTCCATTTTCATCAATTTTAATTACTTCTCCGTTTTGATAAGTACCGATTTTCTTTGATTCGAATGTGTCATTCTTATTTTGGTATATTCTTAAAACTTGGACTAGAAGTATAAATTTTCACAGTCATTTTTTTTCACGCTTTTCTAGCTTGATTTCTTAATATCTTGTGTTTTAGATTAACGCCTTAAAAGATATTTCATTTGATGTATTTCAAATTTTTATGATCGATAAATCAACTATTTGTTTAGAAATTAGTGTAATAGCATAGTAACAAAATACAAGAAAAAATCAATTCCACTTAATTTGATACTATACAAGGAACAAAATGATCAATCTGAATCAATGTAATATTGCAATCACTTGTTAGTCTTGTATTCGATGCACTACACTAGTAACTCTTCCGTTTTATTAAAACTTCATGCTTTATCAAAAAATTATGGGAGAATTAAAGCTGTGGATTCTTTATCCATGCAAATTGAAAAAGGAAAGGTTTATGGTCTTTTAGGACCCAATGGAAGTGGAAAGTCCACAACTCTTGGTATGATTCTCAATACCATCAATCCAAGCAGTGGTTATTACCAATGGTATGGGGGTAACGTTCTTTTTCAAGAAGCTCGAAAAAAAATTGGAGCGATTATTGAAAGACCTAATTTTTATCCTTATTTATCGGCAATTCGCAATCTTCATTTGGTCTGTAAAATCAAAGAATGTTCAACAGATCGAATTGAAGAAGTATTAAAGTATGTTGATCTTTGGGATCGTAGAAACAGCAAGTTTAAAACTTTTTCTTTGGGAATGAAACAACGGCTCGCTTTGGCTTCTTCTTTAATAAATCAACCCGAAATGTTAATTTTAGATGAACCGACCAACGGTCTGGATCCTGCCGGTATTCACAAAGTTCGAGCATTGATCACAAAAATCGCGTCTCAAGGCACCACCATCTTACTAGCTTCTCATTTGTTGGATGAAGTTGAAAAAGTTTGTACTGATGTGGTCATTATCAAAAATGGAATCAAATACTTTGAAGGTGCCGTTAGTGATCTTTCAAAAAATCCTGGTTATATTGAAATCGTTTCAGATGATATTGATGCTTTGAAGAAGATTCTATCCACGCACAAAGCAATAAAACAAATAGAAATACAAGGAGGTAAATTAATCCTCCATCTTCAGTCAGATTTACCTCTAAATCAACTTACAAAAGAGTTATCTCAACATTCCATTTTTGTTTCACATTTGGTCAAAAAAAAACCAACTTTAGAAGAGAAATTTTTAGAAATAACCCAAAATTCACCAAATGATTCGGTTGATTCAAATTGAACTGTATAAACTCTACTATAACCGATTTGCCCGGTTTTTACTCATCAGTTATTTTTTGTTGATTTTGAGTGCCGTTTTACTGACCTCTATTAAAGTCGATTTAAATTTTATCAAATTTTATCTTGCTGAACAAGGCATTTTCAATTTTCCTTATATATGGCATTTTAATACCTACGTGATTGCCCTTTTAAAGATTTTTCTAGCTATTGTGGTCATCTTTATGATTAGTAATGAATTTGTCTATAAAACACTAAAGCAAAATTTAATCGATGGGTTAACAAAAAGAGAAGTTTTAAACAGTAAGTTTTTGACCATTATCTTATTTGTTTTGGTATCCACTGTTTTTGTTTTTTTTGTCACTTTCTTTTTAGGACTTATTTACTCTGATTACAATGAACTAGCCATCATCATGACAGATATTGAATACATGATTCCTTATGCTGTGAAATTACTTGGTTTTTTCTCTATTTGTATGTTTTTGGTTTTTTTAGTAAAACGAGCTACGATTGCTATTGGAATGCTTGGATCATGGACGGCGTTGGAACCTATCATCAAAGCCATTTTGGATGTTCGATTAAAGGATACATTCTTAATCAACGCTAATGATATTGCTCAGTTTTTTCCCCTTCAATCGATGAGTAATCTAATCGTTGAGCCTTTTACTCGATTTTCTGTAGTTCGTAATTTAGCACATCAATCGGGCAGTCCTATCAACAAAAGTTATGACATCACACTGCAATCAATTGTTATCGTGTTGGTATGGACCGTTATCTTCTATTTCTGGTCCTATTATCTCTTGAAAAAAAGAGATTTATAGTTAAGAGACCTTTTTTAAAAAATTATTTTAGGCATCCAATCATTTTATTTCCATGAGAAATACTTGAGTATTAAATTAGTTTTGCGTTTCTTAGCCATCCATTGAAGTTCAAGCTCGTTTCTTCATTTTCTCCAACAGGGGATCAACCACAAGCAATACAAAAAATTGTTGATCGAATTACGAACAACGAAAAAAACACCACCCTGAAGGGTGTGACTGGATCAGGCAAGACATTTACTGTTGCCAATGTTTTGGAGCAGTTGCAACGACCGACTTTGGTATTGACACATAACAAGGCATTAGGGGCTCAATTATATTCTGAATTCAAACAATTTTTCCCTGAAAACGCTGTGGAATATTTCATATCCTATTATGATTACTATCAACCTGAAGCATATCTTCCAACTACGGGTCTTTACATTGAAAAAGATCTATCAATTAATAAAGTCATTGAAAAGTATCGACTCAGTGCGACTTCTAAATTATTATCGGGGCGTCGCGATATCATTGTGGTGGCATCGGTTTCATGCATCTTTGGATTAGGAAATCCAGACGACTTTAACCAATCTGTTGTTTCAGTAAGTGTTTCTGATCAAATCAATAAGACCATTCTTTTGCAAAAATTGGTACAAAGCATGCACACCAGATCCAATATTGACTTTTTACCAGGAACATTCAGAGTCTTAGGGGACGTCATTGATATTTATCCAGCATATAGTGATTGGGCCTATAAGATTCATTTTTTTGGTGATGACATCGAAGAAATCGAATCTTTTCATCCTGAAACTGGAGAAAT
Organism: Flavobacteriaceae bacterium; assembly: GCA_026710085.1. Taxonomy (GTDB): domain Bacteria; phylum Bacteroidota; class Bacteroidia; order Flavobacteriales; family Flavobacteriaceae; genus Bin25. Next base: position 2,996 of record JAPORT010000101.1, read on the forward strand.
TTTGGAGACCAATCCGTCCATCAGAATCTATCCTGCAAATATGTTTGTGACCACTCCGGAAAGAATCGATGATGTGATTACAGAAATAGAGAATGATTTAAAAAAAGAAACGCAACAATTCATACTGAATCAACAACAAGACATTGCCTTAAGATTAGAAGAACGCACCAAATTCGATATTGAAATGCTCAAAGAACTCGGTTACTGTTCTGGTATTGAAAATTATTCCCGCTACTTTGATCGAAGAAAATCTGGTAGCAGACCGTTTTGTCTTTTAGATTATTTTCCACATGATTACTTGATGGTCATTGATGAATCTCATGCAACAATCCCTCAAGTTCATGCCATGTTTGGAGGGGACCGATCTCGAAAAGAAAATTTGGTAGCATATGGTTTTCGATTGAAAGCGGCCATGGATAATCGGCCGTTAAAGTTCGAAGAGTTTGAAGCTTTACAACAACAAGTGCTCTATGTCAGTGCTACTCCAGCTGATTTTGAAATCGAAAAATCAGGTGGGCATCAAGTACTTCAGGTTTTGAGACCAACTGGATTGTTAGATCCAAAAATAGAAGTCCGCCCCACAACCAATCAAATCGATGATTTAGTTGAAGAAATCCAGTTGAGAGTTGAGGCCAACCAACGAGTCTTAATTACAACTTTGACCAAAAGGATGGCCGAAGAACTCAGTAAATTTTTAGTTAGAATTCAAATAAAAGCAACTTATTTACATTCTGAAGTCGATACTCTTGATCGCGTGGACATCTTACAAAATCTTCGCACTGGAGATATTGATGTTATTGTCGGTGTTAATTTACTGAGAGAAGGTCTTGATTTACCTGAGGTTTCCCTTGTGATTATTCTAGATGCCGATAAACAAGGATTTTTAAGATCACAGAGAGCCTTGATTCAAACAGTAGGGAGAGCTGCGAGACATATTGATGGGAAAGCTCTTTTTTATGCTGATGATATGAGTGATGCGATGAAAGCCACCATCGATGAAACCAATTTTCGACGAGAAGCTCAAAAATCGTATAACAAAAAGCATCACATCACACCACAAGCTATAAAAAAATCACTTGAACATGTCATTTCGAGAAAAAACCAAATTGATATTGATTCTCAAAAGAAAGTCGACGAAATCGAACAACTAAAAAATGAAAACTTGTCCCCATCCCAAATAGAAAAGAAAATCAAACAGCATACTCGATTAATGAATAAGGCAAGTAAAGAACTGGATTTTCCTGAAGCGGCAAGACAAAGAGATTACGTGGAACAACTTAAAAACAAGTTAAATAAAATATAGGCCATAACAAGTTGAATCATTTGATACCAAAAAAAGTTAAAATCATCATGTGCTGAGATGACACTAGCCAATGAAACATAGGATGAATTCTATTTTCTTTGGATTATCATTCATTGACGTAACTTTCTATATTGAAACCTCATAACTTTTGGAACGATAAACAGACACAAATCATGTCTCAACCACAAGTTTTTAAATTGATTTTGGGTTTTCTAGCACTCATTGTCACGCTCCATTTTATAGTTTCTTGTGATTCTAAAGATGTTATTCATCCACCTATTGATGAAACGACTTCTGAAAATATTGAGCCTGATGAGAATACCACAAATAAAGAAGAAAAAGAAGAGATTGACCTGGAAGATCCGACATATGAAATCAGTGATTTCGTATGGAGAGGAATGAACCAATACTACTATTGGCAAAGTGATGTCGCCATATTGGACGACATTCATTTATCAAATCTTTCAAAATACAAGCAACTCATTCAAGCAAATGCTGATCCAGAAGATTTTTTCAATCAAATGATATACAAAAAAGGGATGCTCGATGGCGATCGCTTTAGCTGGTTTATTCCTGATTATGAAGAACAAGAAAAAAGGTTTTCTGGTATCTACAAAAGTCACGGTATGGATTTTGAAATAGCAAGGTATTCGGAAAATAGCAATCGTCTTTATGGGTATGTTCGGGTTGTGCATTTGAATTCAAATGCAAAAACTCAAAATGTCAAGAGAGGAATGTTATTTACTCATATCAATGGTCAATTGCTGACTCCCAATAACATCAGTACCTTATTCGACTCCGACACATTCGAATTAACTTTTTCAGAACCTATTTTTGATGACGCCAATAGATTTTTTGGATTCAAATCCAGCGAAACGATGATCAGATTAACGAAAGAAAAAGACTTTAAAGAAAATCCAATCCTTGTCCATAAAGTTCTTGAAATACCAAATCACAAAATTGGTTATCTCTACTTTCATTCATTTCTAGGGGATCAACGTCGTTTGCTCGAATTAAATAATGTTTTTGGTCAATTTCAATCTGAAGGAATTAATGAATTAGTCGTGGACCTTAGATATAATCGTGGTGGATATAGTTTATGGTCTGATGTGATGGCAACAGCAATTTCAGGTAAAGGAGCCGAATCTGTAATTTCAAAAACATTTTTCAATCAAAAAATCCAAAAGGAACTTTTTAATGGAAAGCCACAAGAAGAATATTTTCCTCAGTCCATCGGAGAAACACCGATCAACAAATTAAATTTAGAAAGAGTTTTTTTTCTGACGACTAACACTGATACAGCATCAGCTAGTGAAGCTGTGATTAACAATTTAGAACCCTATATGGATGTCCAAATTATCGGTGATTACACCGTTGGAAAAAATGAAGGCTCCATTACGATACTAGATTACATTGAGGAGAATCAAATAAATCCAAGACATAAAAACGGTATCCAACCCTTGATATTAAAATCAGGAAATTCAGAAGGGTTTATCAATTATGAAA
>JAPORT010000086.1 GCA_026710085.1 Flavobacteriaceae bacterium
TCAATGATCCATCAACCTATTGGATAGCCAATACGGATGCCACGACTTCTCCTGGTTCGATGTTTCCAATCACCACATCAGAAATTCTTGCAAATCCTAATATTCAATAAATTTATCAATCGTCTTTAGATTGACCTAAGAGGCCGTCTGAATTTCAAGACGGCTTTTTATTTTTTTAGTATCTTATGCCTATGAATTTATTCGATATTCGAAACAAAGTCTTTGTCATAACCGGAGGTACGGGAACACTTGGCTTTTCTTTAATACAATATCTAATAGCGTGTGGAGCTAAAATTGCTTTATTAACTAGATCAAAAGATAAAGCTCAACATCTTATTTCCTCTGATTCATTTTCCAAAACTTCAATTCGTGTCTATCAAGTAGATGTCCTTAAGACAACTGAATTACAAAGCACATCCGAAAAAATAATGGAAGATTTTAAGTGTGTTGATGTCTTAATCAATGCCGTTGGTGGTAATGTACCTGGTGCAACAATTCCTGATGATGGCTCTGTATTCGATATGAAAGAATCTGATTTTGATCGAGTAATGGATTTGAACTTAAAGGGGACCTTATTACCAACATTAGTTTTTGGTCAACTCATGTCCGGACAAAAAAGTGGTTCGATTATCAACTTTTCTTCTTTAACCGTCACTCGAGTCATGACTCGAGTTGTGGGATACTCTGCAGCTAAAGCTGCTATGGAAAACTTCACACGTTGGATGTCTGTTGATATGGCTCTAAAATATAACGATGCCATCCGAGTCAATGCCATCGCTCCAGGCGTTTTTATTGCCAACCAAAATCGCTCATTACTCACAAATGCTGATGGAAGTTATACCCCAAGAGGTCAAGCCATTATCCGTAATACACCCATGAAACGATTTGGATTACCACATGAACTTCATGGTTCGGTCCATTTTTTAGCTTGTGAAGCATCAAAATTTGTCACTGGAATTGTTCTGCCAATCGATGGGGGAATTAGTATCTATAGCGGTATCTAGCTCACCATTGAATTTCTTGTTTATCTCTTAGTAGTTTGCCATTGATTGTTGGGGAAGCTTCTGTAGCTAACCAAACAGGAGTTTCGGCCCCTTTTTCTATTGATCTAGTGGCGTTTTGACCACCCATTTGGGTACGAACCCAACCTGGACAAACCGCATTGATAATGATTGATTTCGCTTTTAATGATAAATGAAATTGTTTTGTGATGGCATTCATCAAGGTTTTGGAAATTCGATAGTGAGGTGCCCAAGTTGAGGTATTGTTATTAAATTTTCCCGCTCCACTGGAGATCATGATGACTCTACTCCCTGCTTTCAACAAAGGCATAAAATATTGCGTCACCCATAGAGAACCCAATGCATTGGTTTTCACTGATAATAAGTCTTCTTCAGGTGCTGGGTTCAAAATGCTACGACTTTCACTCACCAAAACACCTCCATTATTGACCAACACATCGAGTCGATGAATTCTTTGAGATACTTTGAAATAAGCCCTTTGTATGGATTTTGGATCACATAAATCCAAAGAACACCAATGAGCATTAATGCTTTTGGCTTTGAGTTGATCGGTCGCTAGTTGACCACTTTCATGATCTCTTCCGGTTAAGATGACTTGAAAGCCGAGGAGTCCCAATTGTCTTCCAATTTCTAAACCAATTCCTCTATTGGCTCCTGTAATTAACACCGTTCTACCATTCATCGTACGAATTTTGATTCATTAATCGTGACCTCTTTATGATCTGAGAAATACATCCATATGTATTTTTCTCCCTAAATTAAAAACTTTTTAACTTTTATGCTTAGCATTGAAGCATTAATTTTGTGATCACTTAAAAAGCCTTATCCATTGGAAAAACTTTATCCATTAAAATTTGTTCCTCAATTTTTTCATCGAATATGGGGAGGACATCGACTATATCCTCTTTTTGGTATGAAACCATCCAAACAATCCATCGGTGAAGCGTGGTTGGTTTCTAATATGGAAGGACACAGTTCTCGAGTATCACAAGGTCCCTTGAAAGATTGGAGTTTGCAAGAGTTAATCGATACCTACGGTTCCGAATTACTTGGCAGCCAAGTTTCCGAAAATGAGAACGTCACCTTTCCATTACTCATCAAACTCATTGATGCGGCTGAAAATCTATCCATCCAAGTACATCCTAATGATGAATTAGCTCTTCAAAGACATCACTCGCTAGGTAAAACTGAATTTTGGTTTATTATGGGTAATGAAGCAGGTGCTTATATTCTCAATGGTTTTAATGAAACTTTAAATCCAAAAGCTTTAGAAAAATTAGTGGAAGAAGGAAGTTTGATGGATAAAATGAATAAGGTATATAGTCTTCCAGGAAAAATGTTTTACATCCCATCTGGCAGACCACATGCTATTGGCGGTGGCAACTTAATTGCTGAGATTCAACAGTCATCTGATATAACCTACCGACTTTATGATTATGATCGCATCGATCGTCAAACCAATCAAAAAAGAGAATTGCATCTGAAAGAGGCTTTCGATGCGCTAGATTTCTCTCTTTATCCGTGCAAACCAGATTACTATTCAATGAATAAAAATGAAATCAATAAAACCATTACAAATCCTTATTTTAAGATAGATTTCTATCCTATTTCAGGATTTATGAGTCGTGATTATTCTAGCAGTGATTGTTTTGTGATTCTCATGTGTGTGGGGGGAAAACTAAATTTTATTCACGAAGAATCTCATTTCCCTTTATCAATTGGGGAAGTTCTATTCTTACCAGCGAATACGACAAAAATTCAAGTTGAATCTTCAAATGGTCGATTTTTAGAAATTTCAATTGGTTGCTAAATCCTACCATATTATTCAAACAAGTACTCTATCTCATCTTTATTTTGCGGCCTTTTTGATACCATGTTGTGAACGGTTCATCAAACAAGCCGGTTTTGAATTCATCATATCAAGTTGTTATGTTCGTTGTTAATAATCGTTTTTTTCTCTCTGCCATTCGAAGCTTTATTATTTTTTGATTGATATCAAAACCAATAACAAATGATTCTTTCGATTTGTATAGAAATGGAATCGAATGAAACGACCTATTCAAACATGATTTTACTTTGTTTTGGCATCCTTTAAGTATGTCTAAGTCAATCATCCTTAGAACCTCCAAAGTCAACAGAATTTTTTCTTCACCACATCATAGAAACCTCAAAGAAAAAAAGCTCTCAAAAATAGAGAGCTCCTTTATTTACTGTATCTAACCTATTGATTTCTATCGGTTCTATTCAAGCCATTTCAAGCGACTCAAATCATCACCACCTCGATCAGTTGTCTTTTTTTCAGGTTGTCCCTTTTTCGGCAACGAAGATTTTCTTGGATTACCATCCCCAATGGGTAATTCTCTGCTAGCGCCACTCGTAGTCGTTCCAGCATACACATACGCTCCAGCCGTCGCTTCGAAATCGGAGTCGGGTAAGACAAAATCTACATCATCATTTCCATCTTGAGGTGTGTCGGTATCCTCACTTGGTTCGTCAATGGGGTCTCCAATGGTGCTCTCGTCTTTACCAGCCACTTTGGAGGTCAACGTGATCTGGATCGTATTGGGATCGTTTTTGATGTTTTTCTGGGTGAGTCCAATACTGCTTTCAAAGCTTTCGCCAACTTTGAAAAAGGCAACATTCTCCGCATCAGGCGCACTTGTCAGTTTTATGTTATTTTCTACTTTGACATTAATCGCTTTTTCCGGAATCTTTTGGGCATCATAGACACCGACAATAACCGTATTAGCACGCTCCTCGCCTTCTATTGATACATTATGTAGACTACTAATGCCAAAAGGGACAAAATTCACCGCTTCAATGGCACGGGGAGGATCAACAAATGCTTGATCTTCATCGTTAACGAAAGTATGAAAAGCACGAATTAAAATCTTTGCCAAATCTTCCAAATCAGCATAACCACGATTCGTGGCATTATTGGTAGCAACATTTGCATCGAGATAGGTGACGGCTTTCTTTTCTGTCGCACTAAAGGCAACATCGGCTTTTAATGGATTATCATCATCAACCACTTGAAGAATGACTTCATGCGAATACACCCCGGTTCTCACATTCCCGATGGTTAATTTAAGGGAACCCACCGGATCGTTGGCTGTATTACTATCTCCAGCAACTCTGTTAAGAGTTCCGTCTGTCTTAAATGTGAGACTTCCTTTCGGATGCCCCCCGGCTTCCGCGTGGACGATAACGTTATTGGTTTCAAAGAACTTTTTGACTTTGGGATCATTGATGGTGTTCACAAAGTTATTGACCGAACCACCACCTGCTAAATCAATATCTCGGTAATAACTACTAAACTCGCCTCCACCAACACCGATTCGCAGATTTTCAGTACCATCTGTGGAAAAACTGTCATTACCCGTATCCACCAAAAACACGCGTTTCGCAGCTGAGCTAGGAGTTGTCCGATTGGCCACGCCTTTTCGGATCAACAATAAATAATCACGGTCCGCTCTAGTTGCTGTGAGTTCCACAGGGTCTTGATTGGCATCATCAGTAGCACTAAATTCTTCGGCTCCATCATAATACACCACGGCTCTTTTCATATTCTCATGACCTAAAAATTCTTTTAAATCACTCAATCCTGATTCATCGACAATTTTTCCTTTTCGTTTAACCTTTCCATCTTCTTTGACTTCGGCTTCAATCTTGGTGGCCACGAGATTGTTTCGGTCTTCGACCATATAATCTCGATCCCGAAACCGTTGTGCTCCTATCCGAACGCCATCCCCTGTAAACCAACGGCGTTCATTGGACTGATCGCCAATATCTTGCTCCGCAGCTTTTTCGAGTGATTGAAAACTGATTTTTTCTAAGTCGTGATTACCTGTAATGAATAGATTCTTGAGTGGATTTAAATTATCAGCAGTCAGCGTTTCTAAACGTAGATTATTCTCTAAGGCCAAAACACCTCGATCACCTCCTTGATGGTCCAAGATTAAGCCCCCCTTGTAGTCCGAACCGATCAATACAAAACGAGGAATGATTCGTGCCGTGATGATTTCTTCGATTTCTTCTAAATTTTCTAGTCGGACATCAAACGCACCATAGACATGGATGGTTTCCACTTCACTACCATTTAATTTCAATACGGTACTTTTTCCTGCAATAGCATCACCACCTCGGCTACCACCATCTTTAGAGATCGGATTACCACCAATTTTTAAGGTTTTAATATCGCTATCTAATGGAATCGTTAGTTGATTGATATGAGCTCCTTCAGCCGTACCAACATCGACCTCATCCACATCCTCACCAATCTGCAAATCGGCCCCTTTGACTTTGGGAGCCGAAACTTCGCGCACGTCTTGCACATGCAACTTGTTTAAGGTGATGAGTTCCGGTAAGGATGCTTCATCGGGACCAATGATGGTCAAATCGACTTCCCCGTCTTTTTCATCGCCATTACTGTCTAGTGTTTTTAAAGCACTCAAATCCAGCGTCGCCTCGGCTCCGCCCAAATCAATCGTTAAATCCGCCTTATAAGACGCCAAAGCCGTTAAAGTCAGTTCGGTAGCTTTTTTTAACTGAAGATGATGTTCATCGGCAATATTCTCCTC
>JAPORT010000114.1 GCA_026710085.1 Flavobacteriaceae bacterium
TCTATGGCTAATGATACAGCCATCAAAATCATTCATTACTATTTCAATCTATTGGGCAAGCCAAAAAAGAAAAAAATAATCGTTCGAAATCTAGGATACCATGGAAGCACCTATTTATCTCATGCACTAACAGGTATATCTTCAACTCATATTGGGTTTGATTTACCACTTCATGAATTAACGGTGACAGTTTCTGCTCCCTATAGTTATCGCAAGCCAAAGGGTATTAAAGAAAGTCAGTTTTGCGACTATTTAATCGATGAATTAAAAGAAAAAATCGAATCGGTCGGGCCTGAAAATATTGGTGGATTGATTGCTGAACCCATCATGGGCGCCGGAGGGATTATTGTCCCACCCAAAAATTACCTCCTTAGAGTCCGAGCAATGTGCTCTCAATACGAAATTTTGTATATATCCGATGAAGTGGTTACGGCATTTGGTCGATTAGGTCATATGGTGGCATCAGAAAGTCATTTTGGCATCATACCCGATATACTAGTGCTTGCCAAAGGAATTTCTTCCGGATACATCCCCCTTGGAGCGACGATGATTTCAGACAGTATTTATGATGTCATCAGCCAGCCCAAAAAGTCAAATCCCTATTTTTCTCATGGATTTACCTATTCGGGTCACCCATTGGCTTGTTGGTCTGGATTGGTCAATATTGAAATCCTACAAAAAAGAAATCTCTTAGAACACGTTCAACAATTACATCCATATTTTTTAAATACCGTAAAAACACTTGAAAAATATCCGATTGTCGGTGAAGTTCGAGGAAGCCATTTTATGATTGGAATTGAATTTGTAAAAGATAAAACCACAAAAGAGATCTTCGACGATAATATTTATGATGTGAGTGATAAAATTTACCAGTATGCTAAATCTCTTGGAGCGATTGTTCGTCCCATCGGACCGATGATTATTTTATCTCCTCCACTTACTTTTGACCAAAAATCAATTGACCAACTGGTTGAGATTTTATCAATAGCTATTGATAAAGTATTAATGGAAATTTAGCTTTATGAATGCTAACAACATAATGACTTATTCACTTTTCGTTATCATTAATGTCGTTCTATTATCAGGGTTGGTCTCTTGTAATGAAACAGAAGAAATTCTTACAGTGGCTAGAACTCCTGCTGAATACGAAAAACAAGAGGCACTGTGGTTTATATGGAATCCCTATGATCACAAGCAAGGAAAGTCAAATTCTGAAGTGGTCAGCCAATTATTGAAAATAACCCTTGAAAGTCAAAAAGTAGTATTGGCCGTTGCAGATTCTTTAGTTTATAAAGATGCTTTAAACTATCTATCTCCTGATGTTCGAACTCATGACCATTTACATTTTGCTTTTATTCCTTCCATTCAATTTTGGGCTCGAGATATGGGACCCGTCTTTGTCATGCTAGAGGATGGACAGCTGGGAGTCACTGATTTTGAATTTAATTTATGGGGATATGCTGATTCATCAGACCCCGATAATTTGGTGGAAGAAGCTTTTGATCGAAAAGCTGCAGAGTATTTGGGATTACCAACAGTGAAATCCAATATCATCAGTGAAGGAGGGAATCGAGAAATTAATTCACAAGGCGTACTCATCACGGTCGAAAAAGTGGAAGCAGAACGTAACCCAACGCTAACTCTCACAGAATTAGAAGAAGAATATTCACGGGTGCTGGGAATTCAAAAAACCATCTGGCTCAAAGAGGGACTCAAAGAAGATGAACACACGTTTTTGGGTCCTTTAGAAACCAATGAAGGGTTTAGAGCCTATACAACCGTGACAACCAATGGTCATATTGATGAATTTGCTCGTTTTGTCAATGACTCCACTATTTTACTGGCACAAGTTGATTCTTTACAACTGGCATCGAATGATCCTATAGCCATTGAGAATCACCGTCGATTAGAAGAAAATCATGAAATTTTAAAAAAGGCCACCGATATCAATGGGAATCAATTTAAAATTATTCGAATTCCGATGCCTGATTCCGTTTTTGTGGATATGGGGCCAGGGGATGAGGTTTATGATTATATCAAGACCTTAGATTATCAAAGTGGCATAGAATTTCCAGCAGGGCAAACCATAAAAGTGGTTGCGGCGGCTAGTTATTTAAATTTTATTATTGCCAATAAAGTCGTGCTGGGACAAAAATATTGTCGTGGAGATTGTCCGGATCGAATCAAAAAACAAGATTTGAAAGCCGAGCAAATTTTGCAGCATGCCTTTCCCAACAGAAAAATATACATGATGGATGCCTTGCCTATTAACCTTGGGGGTGGTGGTATTCATTGCATTACCATCCATCAACCTGCCATATAGAAAATGAGTTCTTCAACATTGGCGAGCCATGTTTTAATGCTTGGGATTTTATGGGGGATGACTAATTGCCAATCAAATCAATCCAAGAGCCAAGACCAGATAAGTGATGAACCATTAGACCAACAACTCAATGAAGTGTTTATCGATCAAGATTTATTGGGACTCTCAGTCGTATTGATAGAAAAGGGTCAGTTATCTTACCAAAAGCATTTTGGAACGATTCATCCAGATAGCGATGAAAATTTAAATGGGTCAACCAAATTTCGAATCGCTTCCATTTCTAAAATCATTCCTTCATTGGCCATCATGCAATTAGTTGAGCGAGATTTGGTCCATTTGGACGAAGATGTTTCGGTATATTTAGGATGGAAACTGAGAAACCCAAATCATCCCCATACTCCCATCACTCTTCGCCAATTGATGTCCCATACCAGTAGCATTCGAGATGGGGAGAAGTATTCAAATTTTGCTGCTCACATGACTGAAAAGAAATTGCCTCTTTCAGAATTATTTCAAGGGGATGGACAATATTATACGGAGAGCATGTTTGATCGTAGAAAACCAGGCACTTATTTCACTTATACGAATTGTACTTGGGGACTGGTCGCTTCTGTTATTGAAAAGGTGGCGAATCAACGTTTTGATGTGTATACTCAAGAACATATTTTCCAACCACTTAACATCACGGCATCCTTTAATGTCAGTGAGATTTATGATACCTATCCATTGGCCGGATTGTATCGATATCAAGACCATCAATGGGTCAATCAGATCGATGATTATCGAAAGAATTCACCCATTCCAAGAGTTTTTGAGGGATATGAGCTTGGACAAAATGGACTTTTATTTGGCCCCCAAGGGAATTTAAGAGCTTCGACAGAAGATTTGGTGGGATTGACACAGTTGTTTTTGAACCAAGGAACGGTTAATGGAAACCAAATCATATCCAAAGCTAGTTTGGATCAAATGCTACAAATTCAATGGTCCTATGATGGTTCCAATGGGGATACATGGGATGAGTTTTTTAATGCTTATGGTTTGGGAATTCATGTATTGACCAACCAACCAGGAAAAGACATCGTTTTTCCGGGGTTCAATATGGTGGGACATCCTGGAATTGCTTATGGACTTCTCAGTGATTTATATTTTGATATAGAATCACAAACAGGCATTGTGTTTATTACTAATGGGAAAAAACAAGAATTTGCGTATGGTACCAACTCCACCTTTTATAGCGTTGAAGAAGACGTATTTGAAACCCTTTATCCATACTTAAAAAAATCTCAGTAGATACTATAGTGGATCATTATGGCCTCATTAGTTTATTACCGACGGCTTTTGTTGTTGGATTGGCCATCTGGAGTAAAAAAACGTTTGAATCGCTCTTAGGGGGATGTCTCTTAGGGTTTATGATTCTGTCTCCAAGGGAGTTTTTTTCTACAGCGACTGATACCTTGCTTTCTGTGATGCAAGATCCCACCATTGGGTGGGTCACTTTGGTCTGCGGATTATTTGGTTCATTGATTTTTCTATTGACAGCCTCTGGAGGAACCAAAGCTTTTTCGACCATGATGCTTCGACTTGTCAAAGGGCGAAAAAGCGCATTGATTGCAACCTGGATGTTGGGGTTAGTCATTTTTATTGACGATTATTTAAATGCGCTAACCGTTGGAAGTACCATGAGGAAACTCACCGATAAATACAACGTTTCAAGAGAAATGTTAGCCTATGTGGTGGATTCAACGGCAGCTCCCATCTGTGTTTTAATTCCATTGTCCACATGGGCTATTTTTATTTCTGGATTATTGGAAAACCAGGGTTTAGCGGCGGTTGGACAAGGAATCGAATTATATTTTCAAATCATTCCATTTATACTGTACGCTTGGATTGCTGTGCTAGTGGTTCCCTTGGTTTCAATCGGTTGGATTCCATTAATGGGTTCCATGAAAAGATCAGAAAGAAGAGCTCAAAGCGGTGAGTTAGTTCCCAAAGGATCTCAATCCATCGATATTCTTGTTAAATCTCAGGAAACCCAAAATCCCCAAATAGCTCATTTTATATTGCCCATGATGGCCTTAATTGGGGCAACGATCTTTTTTGATATTGATGCGTTAAAAGGGATCTTATTTACTTTGTTTTTTACAGTCATCTACTATAGTGTTTTTAGAGTTAATTCTCTTCTTGAGTCGGTGGAAGGTATCTTTAAAGGTTTCAAAAGCATGATTTATGCTTTGGCTATTGTTTTGATATCTTTCGTACTAAAAGAAGTGAATGATGGCCTTGGATTGACTGATTATATCATTGAAGTGGTATCCCCAGTCTTAACCAAGGAATTATTACCAGCTTTGGCTTTTGTTTCACTCAGTTTGGTTGCTTTTGCGACGGGTTCTTTTTGGGGAGTCTATGCTATTTCATTTCCGATCATCATTCCACTGGCTCAGAGTTTAGAAGTCAATCTATTACTAGCAATCGGTTCGGTGATCAGTGCGGGTACTTTCGGATCACACGCATGCTTTTATGGTGATTCAACTGTTTTGAGTGCTAGTGCTTCCGGTTGTAATAATATGGCTCACGCTTTGACTCAATTGCCTTATGTACTGCTCAGTGGTTTGCTCAGTTTGATTGTCTTTTTAATACTCGGTTACACGGTATAGTAGGCTGTCATGGAGGGCTCTAAATTTCAATCAACAGAGGAACGCCTCTCGTCACAAATTCCCTGAATACTAATGTTAAGCTCAAGTGTTGGATTCCCTTATTTGATGAGCTTCCTCAATGATGGATCGTATCGAATTGATGGTATATAGGGGCATATTGATTAACTCATCCTCTTTTCTGTAGTTGGACATAGAAGTTCTGATAGCTAACAAATGCTTTTAACGATTTTTAAAGGATTTAAGACTTTTGGCTTGTAAATTTTCTGCAGCTTTGACCTCAATAGGAACGACTTTTCCTGAGTATTGTATGACAAAATCTACTTCGGCGTTGGCTCTTTTGGCGGACCAGTAAAAAATTGGTATGTCTGCTACAGTTTTTAATTGTTGATGTACATATTGTTCAGTTAATGCCCCTTTAAATTCTTCAAAAATGGCATTCCCTTGAATGATTGTTTTGGCATCTAAATCACCCATGCAACCAAGCAAACCAACATCTAAAATAAATAGTCGTTCCTTAAAAAGTCTTTTTTTCCAGTTGCATTCTATTCTTTTGATGATCGAAGTTC
>JAPORT010000036.1 GCA_026710085.1 Flavobacteriaceae bacterium
AGGACTTAGTGATTCTATTAAAAAAATAAATGAGCATCTTACCGCATTAGAATTGGAAGTAAATCCCCCATCTGCCGATAAAGTTGTGGACGATGGAACACTCAAAGCATTTGTTGACTGGGCCAAGTCTCGAATCGAATCAGTGACCGATGTCACCGAGGCCGCTGAAATCGAGTTGCAACTCAGGATAAAAGGTGATTTCAATGACGGGGATGATACCTACCTCCTCAAAATACACCAAGAATCTGGGGATTTATTAACTCACGGTAAAGATCGAACGTTAGAAGGTCTGACCTTGAAAGGAGTCAAAGTCTTCGATGACCTCATCAAAGAAGCTGAAAGCGATGGTGGTTTTGTCGACCATACAGACAATGGAAAAACCAAAAAGGCTTATGCCGTCTCCTATAAAGACCAAGTAACCAAAGTGGATTACGTGCTTATTGGTGGTTACACCCAAGATCTCAACACAATTGAGCCTGCGCCTAAAAGGAATCTCGTTGAGGGTTTAGAAAATCCAAAAGTCACCGCATCTCAGGTTATAAACCGAAAGACACTCAAAGAATTTGTCGAAGAAGCCATTCGAATAACTAAAGATCAATTTGGAAAAGGGGGAAGTGTCCCTCGATTAAGAAACTCTTTCCGAGAGGAAGGAGGTGATTGGAAATTCGGTTCGGTCTACATATGGATTGTCAGTGACCGAGATGTCAACCTTTTTCATGGTGCCAATCAGAATCTCGAACATGCACTCACAAACTTTGATCGAGTTGATCAAGATGGGCAACGATTTGTCGAGAAATTGGTTAATGGGGCACGTCAAAATGAAGATGAAGGACAATTCTTAGAATATACCTATGATAATCCAACTAATCCTAACGATGGTGATGAACCCAAACTAGGCTTCACAAAAAGTTTTGAATTATTCGAAGGTCAAGGAAAGTTTGTCATCGGTTCTGGATTCTATACAGGGGATTTAAAAGTGACGGCTGAAGAAGTTAAAAACGATCAAACGCTTGAAAAATTTGTGAACTGGGCCAAGTCTCAAATCGAGCCAGTGACCAATGTCACCGAGGCAGCTAAAATCAAGTTGCAACTTAGAAAAAAGGTTGATTTCAATGACGGAGATGATACCTACCTCATCAAAGTCGACAAAAAGAACGAGGATTTGTTAACTCATGGTAAAGATCGAACGTTAGAAGGGGGGAACTTGTCAAAAGTCACACCCATCAAAGAGCTCATCAAAGCAGCTAAAGATGGTGGTGGTTTTGTCAAATATCGAGACGACGGAAAAGATAAAAATGCTTATGCCGTCGAGTATACAGATAAAATCACTGGAACGGAATACGTGCTTATCGGTGGGGATACCAAAGATCTCTCCACAAATAAAGATCGGGAACTATTAGAAATTGAAGGTATAGAAAAGCCAGAGATCACAGCATCGGAGGTTAAAGACAGAGAAACGCTCGAAAAATTTGTCAATGAAGCGATCAAAGTATTAACAGCACAATTTGCTAAAGGGAAAGAACTAAGTGTCCCTCGTCTAAGAAATACCTTCCGAAAAGAAAGGGGGGGGCATTGGAAATCTGGTTCAGTCTACATTTGGATTGTCAGTGACCAAAACATCAATCTTTTTCATGGCGCTAATCAGAATCTCGAACATGAATTTGCCAATCTTGAACGATTGGATGACAAGGGACAAGAATTTGTTAAGATATTGGTTAATGGGGCACGCCAAAATGAAGAAGACGGACGATTCTTAGAATACACCTATGATAATCCAGCCAATGAAAATGATGGTGATGAACCAAAACTCGGCTTCGCAAAAAGTTTTCCATTGTTACCTGGTCAGAAAAACTTTGTCGTAGTTTCCGGAATCTATACAGGTGATTTAAATAATTAAACCCTTTATTGATATCGTAAGAGATAAATTCACATTATCTCCAAGTATACAAATCAATATACCCCATTTTCTTGAGAAGGTGGGGTATATTTTTTAATTCTCTTTCTTCTTTTCATTATCCTTCAATCTTCTCCATCTGTTGGTGTTTGATTCGATTATTTAACCATACGATTCAATAAACACATGCATGATGAATATTTCACCAATAAAATGCGATGATTCTTGAAGTTTGCTTCATGAAACGGATTTATTGGTGGATAGTCCATAGTTGATTCTATCAATTAGGAATAAAAGATAATGCCATAATTCTTTTGAAACAATGCGTTTTTATCTGATTTAGAGATACTAAGAATGTTGTGAATCAAGGGATTAAAACATTGTTGAGCAAGAAAAAAGTTTCATTTCTTCCGAATAAAACATCTTAACTTATTAATAGGAGGAAAGCCACGTCGAATGAGTGGATCCACTGGCTGAAAAAAACATGGTTTCCTCATAGCACCTCATTTTTTTTGATTTTGCATGATTCAAAGGGCTCTTTATATTGTTTGATCATCATTGTAAATGAAAAAATCTAAAACCCCTCACATCAAGCCCTATGACTGAGAACTCAAGAAAGTGAAATTAGAAGAAGATGCGCGTACCATCAATACCACACTTGAAAAATTAGTCAAAGGGGATTTTCGGTAAGTGCGAGGATTTAAAAGGTAACTTGATTCAAAACTTCATTAGGAGATGATGCTAAAAAATCAAATGCTTTTTGGCACTTAAGTATCTCATCTCCAAGACTTAGCTATTGCATTATCAAATCAGTTACCAAGATAAGTTTTTAGAATCCGACTCCGTGAGGTTCTCTTTAACGCTTTAATTCCCTTTTCTTTTATTTGTCGCACTCTCTCTCTAGTCAAATCGAGTTTTTCAGCTATTTCTTCTAGTGTCATCTGTTGTTCACCTCCTAGTCCATAAAATAATCGCAAAACATCTGCTTGGCGATCTTTTAAGGTTAAAAGTGTTCTTTCAATTTCCAAACCCAAAGATTCATAAACCAAACCCTCATCGGGTTCTGGATTTTCGCCAACATTTAAGACATCGTACAAATTAGATTCTTCTCCTTCGACAAGTGGAGCATCCAATGACTTATGTCTTCCTGCGTTTTTCAATGAATCTCTAACATTGGTGATGGTTATTTCGAGTTCTTTAGCAATTTCTTCGATAGTAGGATGACGCTCCAATGATTGCTCCAAATAAGCAATAGTTTTATTGATTTTATTGATTGAACCAATTTTATTGAGGGGGAGTCGAACAATACGTGATTGTTCTGCTAAAGCTTGCAAAATCGATTGCCTAATCCACCAAACGGCATAAGAAATAAACTTAAATCCTCTAGTTTCATCAAATCGATTAGCCGCTTTGATTAAACCCAAGTTTCCTTCATTGATTAAATCTGGAAGCGTCAACCCTTGATTTTGATATTGCTTGGCAACTGACACAACAAATCGTAGATTGGCTTTGACTAATTTATCCAATGCTTCTTGATCCCCTGACCTTATTTTTTGAGCCAGTTCAACTTCATCATCAGCATTGATGAGATGCACTCGACCTATTTCTTGAAGGTACTTGTCTAGAGAAGCGGTTTCTCTATTGGTAACCTGCTTGGTTATTTTAAGTTGTCTCATTTAAAAAATACACTTATAATTAATACGTAAATTCTTAAACAGGGTTACATATTTTTTAATTTTTATCATCAATGTCTGATACATTTTGTTTTTCAAATCTATATGACAAATCATTTGTAATGATACAACTACGATGAGACAAATATGTTACATAAGGGGCAACTGAAAAATTCGAAAGGGTTACAAAAAAATTATTCTTTATGTTGGTGAATTTTTTGATAGACAATGGGATATTCTATAATTACTTATAAGTAATTTCATTCAGTTTATAACCATATTCGAAGTATGGTTAAACCTCATTTGACTTCGAAAATGCTTGATATAAAGTAGATTTCCACTTACATATAAAAGTGGATGAACGGTTTGATGATTCAAGGGAGAATAATCAATACATTAATAATGATATCAATACTTTAATCAAAACAAATATTGATCTTGGAATGACTTCAAATCACGATGGGTTTAATCCTAATACTAATTTGCGTTTTAAATTACTTTTCAAAGTCAGAGCATCATTTTATGTTTCATAATATATCTCATTGATTTAAAGGAAATAAGAGCACAACCGAGTGCCTATAATACAGAACACAAATTGGCATGAAAAATTTCGACATCTTAAAAAAGCAATAATATTTGGCTTGCTACTCGGAGTTGAGGATTCAACTAATGAAGGAAAATCAGGCATACATTGACGAATCGTTTTTACTGAGAAATACATTACTAAAACAACTAAAAAAGTTATAAGAAGAAATAAATCCACCGAGTCGGTCAATTGATTTATCCTTATGACTCCCTGTTCAACATTTTATTCAACCACCGTGATGAACACTTAGATTTGTTGGTTCTACTACAAAGGTTGCGGGTAAAGATTGAAATCTCCATTAAAAACAAGACGGCTACTCTAAAGTTTTTAAACTTTCGATACCTTTTTGACCAATGGCTTTCATTTCTTAAATTCATACATTCCATGTATCTGCTTTAGCATGAAACTGTGGATGACACAAGGCATGGCAAAGGCATTGAAAATGATTTTGAAACCTCTTGGCATCATACAAATTTCTTGGATTCTTAACTGAATCACACTCTCAATCCAAAGATCTATGTAGTTGGATGGTATCGTTCCATGAACATGATTCGAAAAGCGATTGAACACCCTCTTTCAGTTTCCAAGCTCGACGGACCTCTAAGTTACTTTCTTGCACTCTTTTGAAGATTACTTTTCGTTTCTCAGTTCGATTTTTATTCCTTTTCAAGATGGCATATCGAGCATTTGGGGGCATGATATGTTTTTTGACTTCTCATCGTCATACTTGGTCAAGGGCCTTTTTGAGATATGAAATCAAAGAGATCGACCATGAATCAACGTAACCTCGACAGTATTTCTTTGGTTCAATAAATAGGTTCGATCATTTGTGTAGAAAGAGGTCTCAATGGCCACAAAAGAACAAAATAGAAGCTTTGGAAGAATCAAATCACAAAAACGACTTATTACTTTTTTGATTCTACTATTAGGTTTCTAACTCGGATTTTACATCTCCTTTACTGGTTGTTTTATCAACATCTTCTCCTATTTGGATAATACAGTCCAAATTATGCTTTAAAAGAATTTGTTATGGGAAACTCTCATTTAAAATTCTAATGATTTAGAGAATGTTTTTATGTTGGTACATTTGCCGGTAAGTCGTTCAATGGACTAATGTTGTTGATGGATTACTTCTTTCAACGGTTAGTTTATATCAAAACATGAGTAAATTATCATTCGAGTGTGGAAGCCGTTGGCACAAGGTGGATTTTCACCTCCACACGAGAGTAGATGATAAGTTTGATTACTCAGGTGAAGAAAACCAATACATTAATACATACGTCAACACTTTAATCGAAGCAGATATAAGGTTAGGTGTTATTACGAATCACAATAAATTTAGTTTACAAGAGTTTCGAA
>JAPORT010000019.1 GCA_026710085.1 Flavobacteriaceae bacterium
GCAATAATCTGTTGTTGATTGGCAAAGGATTGGCGGGAACGAAGACAGATGCTGGAGCCGCCAAACGAGTGTTTTTGGTGGATACGGGTAATAGCGGTTTTACCGTAGATAGTGCAGAAGATCTCCGAATCGGAGTCGGTGGCGGTAATTTTAGTGCTTTCCACAGACCGATTAATTTAGAGGTTGGTGGTTCGGTCAATAACCATTTGACGACCATCAATGATGCCGAAGTCAAAAAGTTCTTTGATACCAATAACGTTGTCGTCAACGCCGAAGCGGGCGGGAATCCGACGGGTCTTATCCGATTTAAAAACATCGCAGATCATTTAGATGACACAGCCATTACGGCTAATGATTTAACAAAACCCGATGATGGTCTCAATACGGGGTCGATTAAATTAACCATTGGTAAAGGAGCTAGTGCCTATTCCAATACCGTCACGTTATTTGACGTTGATGATGATATGAGTACAGATACCACAGACGATGATGAATTACCAGATCCCAAGCCATTTTCTGCTACTAATAAAAACGCCATCACCTATGTTGATTCGAATAATGATACTTTATTAGAAGCCATCGCAGATGCATTAATTAGTGCCTTTCCTCCTTTTTTTGATAGTAATGGAGTTATAGATCAAGTCGGTACTGCTGATGGGGAACGTCCTGATGTTGCGGCACACGTACCTTATGGTGTTAGTGATCGACATAATGCAGGAGGCGACAATGGGTCGCATACGGCTATTGTTGGGGTCTTAGATGCACAACGCATTGCTGCTAATATTGATGTGAAGATTGATAATAAAATAAAAGGCGGTAATGCAGCGACGATTCTAAAAGTTGCCGGTGGAGATAATGCTAAGATAAGGCAGGTCAACATCAAAAACGATCCGAACACCATTCAGATTACGTTGACCTCCAAAGTGGCTGGTAAAGACGAGAGCACCATTGGAGTCCCCATTGTCGATGAAACGGCTACGGATTTTGTGTTACCCAACTCCAATATCGCAACGACGCCTGGAGCGTATGTGTATGCAGGAACGAGTCCGGGTGATATTAGCAAAGAATTACCCATTGCGAAGACCAATCCTAGAAAGTCTTCATTACCCAAGGCAGGTTCCGATGATTCCACGAGTGAGGGCGGTCCCAAAGATCTAGATCGACTCGGTTGGCTCTAAACTTTTTTATACAAAGTTAGAAACTGACGCTATAAAACAAAAAGCTCTTCCATGGAAGAGCTTTTTGTTTTATAAATTGATTTGTAATTGTCAAGTTTTGAAAAGATGATACATTGGGTTTACTTTGGATTGAAACTCCAATTAAAAAAAACAAATTGTGGCTCTATAAAAATTCAGATAAAGATGGCAACAATCCACATTATATTTTGTTGTTTAATTGGGTTTTACAAGTATGCCATGTTCAACTATATAGTGCAAAAAAAATTTATTGCGAAACCAGGTTTTTAAGGAAAATGATTGATTCCCATTCTTTTATTCGTCTCGAACAAATAGTTGAGGATATAACGACATTTCACAATCAATATGAAACACTTGAATGGAATCGAATAACCTCCCAGTCAAATAATTGACGACGGAGTTTTTTGTGCACTAGAAAGTTGAACTTATCATGCCTATAACACTAGAGACCTTTGCACTAAAATTTCGACTTTCCGCTAAAATAGAGGATTTGGTCGAAAATTTCCTTCTTTTTATTTGACCATTGGTTTTTATCATTTTATTTTTGTATATTGTACGCGATAGGCAACATTTCAAATCTTTTCAATCCAAACAGATGCGTTTTTTCAATCCACATCAAGGGCGCAGCCAAACAAAAACCCAGCAGTTTTTCAATCAAATCAACGACATCATCGATTGGGGCCCCATCGAAGATTTATTAGTCGAAAGTGATCAATCAGGCAAAAAGCAACGAGGCCAAAAAGCCGATCATCCCATGGTGTTACTGAAAATGCAATTGATTTCGGTTTGGTTTCACCTCTCGGATGTTCGGACCGAAGAGTTCATGAAAGACAGCATCCGTTTCACGGCTTTTTGTGGTTTAGACATGGAAGATGCGGTTCCTGATCATAGCACCTTGTCTCGCTTCCGTTCGGAGTTAACGGCCAAAAAGCTCTATCAAAAGATCATGGACGAAGTCAATCGGCAGCTCACCGAAAAGGCCGTGATCATTCAAGGCACGGCGGTGGTGGATGCCAGCATCACCACGAGTCCTTTGACCCCCAAAAGCCAACCCAAGAAAATGGCTCAAGACCGAAAAGAAGACGAGCGTGAAGAGCCAGAACTTCAAGCTGAAGACCGTGATCATGAGCAACAAGAAGAAGAGCGTCCCCATGCCGACCATGAAGCCCGTTGGTTCAAAAAAAGAAAAAAGACCTACTATGGGTACAAACGGCATATTGCCACGACCGAAAAAGGCCTGATTCTGGGGGTCCATACGGTGACCGCCAATGAGCACGATCGCCAAGGTCTCCAGCCTTTGATGGAAGGCCTTTCGGTCGAAGAACGACAACGAGTCTTGGCCGACAAGGGGTATCAATCAAAAGAGAATGACCAATTCTTAGAGGCCATGGGGAGTGAATCCTTGGTCATGGAAAAAGGCGATCGTCATAAGCCCTTCACCAAGCCACAAAAAGAACGAAACAAAGCCATCAGCAAAGAACGTTGGGTGGTGGAACAGACTTTCGGTGGATTGGCTCGCTGGTTCCACGGTCAGGTGACACGACTCAAGGGATTGGAGAAAGTCCATCACCAACCTGTTTTGGAGTCGATCGCCTACCATTGAAAGAGATCCCCCAGTATGATGGCTCTCATGCCAACATAGAAAGGGAGATGATGGAAAAAAGAAGCCCTCAAAGCCTGATTCGGCTCAAAAATGACCGAAAAAGGAGCCAAAATCAGAGAAATATCGTGATTTTTTGGAAGAGAATCACATCGAATGAAAGACTCAATGGCTGAAAAGAAAAAATAATTTCCCCATCACACCCCATTTTTTTTGATTTTGCATTATTCAAAGGTCTCACTATCTTTTACAATGCTTCTATTTTTGAAAAACATTACATTGTCATCGCCGGAAAGGATTGTCTCCATGTCGATATGATTACCATGACTGAAAAAGAACCTCAAGGAAGAAAAATAATTGGTTTCAAACTACCGAAAGAGTTTCTTTGGAAAAATAAAATCAGTGGCATTGCAAGTTATTTTAAGCGCCCATCTCGAAAAGTGTTTTGGTATAATTTTTCCACGTTGATCATGCTGATGTTATTTTCAGGCTATCTCGTTGGAAAAATTCAAAACGATGTCAATCACCATGATTTAATGAAAAGAGGCGTTTCAGAACTTGAAGAATACACAACAACAAGAAACTCAATGACAAACTGAACGAAATGCCGATTTCAAATAATATAGGACTCCTGATACTGATTGTATTGGCTCCCGTTTTGATTTTTTTGATTCCACTGTACCATGTGGTCTTCAAACAACCCAAAAATCGGTTTTGCATTCCATTATATTTTTTTGGAGCCATATTTTCATTTTTCTGGGGCATCAATCTAGCGGTTATCGATGGACAAGATGATCTTCAAGACAATGTATTCGATTTAACATGGACCGATTCAAAAAATCAACCTTACCAAATTGCGAGACTCTATTATAAAGAAGGAAAACCAATGGATTTACAACTTAGATTTAAAAAAACCATCAATACCTATATCAATGAGGCAAAAAAAGAGTTTTATGAATTTTTACTGGATTAATTCTAGTTTATAAGATAATGACGCATTCAATTCACCAGCGATAACATAACAAATTCAACTTTTCTCTTTTTAAACAAGTGAATACTGATGAAATCGCAAAAAAAACAGCCGTCGATACGATTAAAAGCAATTCTTTTCTCTAGCAATAACCCAGTTCTTTTTTCTGCTTTCCAACACCATAAGTTGTCCACCAAGAACATAATACGCCCAAAGTAATCACGGTTACAAAAACAATGAACATATTCAAAAATTCAAAGCTAACGGGATAGGGCAAAAGCGTTCCCGGGACATACAAAATGGGTTTTCTACTTTGAATCAAAACAATGATGGAACCCAATAAAAGACCCATCATACCACCAATAAAACAGATCTGAACTCCAACATAAAAAAATATCAGTCGGATTTTTTCAAGAGTTAATCCTAAAGAAAGAAATATTTTGAATTGAGGTTTTTTGACAATAATCATCATAATTAGGGAACCAACCACATTAAATAAAGCAATCACCAGCACTAACGTAAAGATGAAATAAATGGCCAAATGTTCACTGTTGAGCATCTGATAAAGAGATGCGTTCTGCTCCATCTTAGTCTTGATTTCAAACGGATCTTCAATGAATGAGTTCAAATGACTTTCTAGTTCATTGATTGGATACAATTGATTCGTTAAAAACAAGAGTGAGCTATATTGATTTTGATTTAACCCCAAAAAATTTTGTACGGTTTCTATGGGACTGAACACATATCGTTTGTCCAGTTCTTGACTGACTTGATAAAATCCCACAACTTGGAACTGACCTGTTGTATAACCTCTAGAAAAAAAATCCAAACGATTTGGTTTTTTAGGAACCATGATTTGTAATGAGGCAACATCTGTTACTCCTATCATATCCAATTCTGAAGCAAGACCATAGCCAAGAATCACTTGTTTGGCTTCTACAATAGGCCACTGACCCGATAATAAGATCGTATCTATTGGGTTGATCTGATGGTAATTCGAGGCGATTCCTTTGATGAAACCTACTTGATTTTTTTGTCCTCGATTGATAAATACCTTTTCTTGAATTTCAGGAGTTGCCATCTGAATCATTTCACTTTGGTTTATTCTTTGCAACATCAGAGAATCGATGGTCAGATATTTTCCCTCTTTGGGGAAAATGGTGTACGGAGCATAAAAAAAATTATTGAGTGATAGACCAAATTCTTTGAGTCCTCCAAAAGCGCTCAATACCACAAACAAGGACATGGAAATGATTGTGATCAAAATCAAAGAAAGAAAGTTAATGCGGTTCACAATCGTCTGCTGATTGGGAGAAAAAAGAAATCGAAATGCGACTTTAAATACCAACACTAAAAGAAAAATAAGAGGGCTATTTCAATTCGTTAGGTACTTCGATCTTATGATTTCTTGAAATGGCTTGTTCAATTCCTTGAATATAATCTAATGTGTCGTCTAAATAAAAGTGTATCTCTGGGAATCGTTTCATTTGTTTTGCATAGTTCTTTACCATTTCATACCTAATCTGAATCCTATTTTTTTCAAGTTTATCAATGATAGATAATCCATTATCTTCAGGAAACACACTTAAATAAACTTTTGCCAGTGAACCGTCTGCAGTAACCCGAACATTGGTCACACTAATCATCAAACCTGAAATATTTTCTTTTTTTGATATTCCTAAAAAATATTTTGATAAGTTTTTTTGCAGTAATCGATTGATTTTTTTTTGTCTTTGGGTCAACTTTGGTTCCATGGGGCAAAAATAAAATTTATCACTCTTCTTAGTTTTAAACCAACTATGATTACCATGCTCCAATCACTTGTCCATCATAAATGAGATAAGAACTCCTTGTATTATAGAGAATTCTTAAGCTTTTTTCTTACACTTAAGACACCATTAGTTTCGGTTACATCTTAGCACTATGAAGTTCTATTTTGAGTATGATGCAATAAACGTCCTCCATCATTCCTAACTTCATCAATCATTTGACTGAAGGCTACTCGTCTGACACCAGATAGTTGAAATGATAAACATGACAATGATGGTATTGATCAAGCCAAGCATTGAGAATTCAAAAAGCGACCTTATAACTCAAACAACAACCGATTTGCTATCTTGAAAAAACCCAAAGCAATTGCATCGAAATAAGACAAGAAATCTTTGAGAAATCATCAATGTTCATCTCAAAAGTGGGTATGGCTTATCAAAGCAAAGATATCTTCAAAGCCTTTATAAACTGCAAAGGAGACACTCTGGGATGCAATTATTTTGATACCTTGTTTCAACATGTGGTGAAACAAGCATCAAGCATATCATCAAAGTGGCTCAGATATTTCGAAACAACTTCAATGATGCGTCCTAGGTCATGATTGACAAACAGTCCAATACTGGAGTGAAACAAAACAATAGAAAAATCTGAAAAGTCATGACCACCACAAGTGACTTTCAAAACTTTGATAATCACAAAGCTAGTATTTTGCAGTTATTGAAATTTCTACCCACACAAATCATGGTAGAACAATTTTATCTTGATGCCAAAAGAGTCGACTTATCATTTCATTCCAAAACAATTTATAGAAAATAACACTGATTTTCCTTCTCTAATGACCCATTTAGAACAAGCCTTCTCGAATCGTATGATCATAGTTCCTAAACGACATCACCATGAATTACTAAATAAATCCCACTCTTCTAGTACCCTATTAATCATGCCAGCCTGGGAAAACGGTCATGATGCAGGCATTAAAATCGTAACGGTCAATCCTGATAATACGAAACACACACTCTCTTCTATCCAAGGAAGTTACCTCTATACAGATGCTCTGACAGGTCAAAAAAAAGCGGACATCGAAGCCACTAGTCTAACAGCTTATCGAACAGCTGCAACCTCTGCTTTAGCTTCTAAATATTTATCATTAAAGACAGCTGATTCACTCTTAATGATCGGTACGGGAATGCTAGCCATTCCCTTGATCCTTGCTCATCATAGCGTTAGAAATCTGAAAAAGGTATTTGTGTGGGGAAGAAATATTCAAAAAGCTAATGATATTGTTGATCGATTAAAAAATCAAACT
Organism: Flavobacteriaceae bacterium; assembly: GCA_026710085.1. Classification (GTDB taxonomy): domain Bacteria; phylum Bacteroidota; class Bacteroidia; order Flavobacteriales; family Flavobacteriaceae; genus Bin25. The sequence goes on from JAPORT010000019.1 coordinate 6,843, forward strand.
TTTGAAATTTCATCAACTCATTCGATTGAAAAAGTTTTCGATCAAGCAGATATTATTTCTGCTGCAACATTATCTAAAACACCTTTAATCAAAGGGGAATATCTAAGACCTGGTCAACATGTAGATTTGGTTGGGTCATTTAAACCCGACTACCGCGAATCCGATGATCAATGCATTATTAGATCCACTTTATTTGTTGATACGGTTCAAAATATAAACCAAAGTGGGGATCTTGCTATTCCAATAAAAAAAGGAGTGATTTCTATTGGTAATGTAGAAGCTGATTTATTTGATCTGTGTGGAGGGAATAACCTTGGAAGAAAATCCGAAAATCAAATCACGTTATTCAAATCTGTAGGATACGCACTTGAAGATCTTGCAGCAGCAAGGTATTACTACCATCTTTTTACGAATGTCCATCAACAAGAAACACTTTCATCCTAACTTTTATTTCTGTCCTAAAAAAGATTGGCTTGAAATACAAACCATAGATCTACATACCTGTGGTCAACCCCTAAGGGTCATCACGAATGGACTGCCCAAATTAAAAGGAAATAATGTGCTGGCATTTAGAAAAGATTTTCAAACCCGATGGGACCACTATCGAAAAATATTAATGCATGAACCTCGGGGGCATAAAGATATGTATGGTTGTGCTTTGACACCGCCCAATGATTCAAAGGCAACATTTGGAGTTGTATTTTTTCATAATCAAGGTTATTCTACCATGTGTGGTCATGCCATGATTGCTTTGACCACATTGGCTTACCAACTCCATTGGATTGCCAACAAAAATCAAAATACTCTGTTTATCGATGCTCCTTGTGGAAGAATTAAAAATTGGCCCATGATGGAATCTGATGAATTAGTTGGTGCAGGATTTTTAGGGGTCCCTAGTTTCACTTTGAAACTCGATGGTGAATTAGACATTCCAGAACTTGGAAAAATCACATTTGATATTGCTTACGGAGGAGCCTTTTATGCATACGTCGATCTGACCAAAAATGCTTTAAACATTGATTTAGAGACCACTAAAATTCAAGAAATAAGCCATTTAGGCATGAAAATTAAAAATGCTATCATGGCAAGCTCTATTGAAATCAAACATCCCTTTGTAGAAGATTTAAGCTTTTTATATGGCACTATTTTTTATGCCCCATCCAAAAACCCAGCCATTGATTCGAAAAATGTTTGCGTTTTCGCCAATGGTCAAATCGATCGCTCTCCCACTGGAAGTGGTCTTATGGGGCGATTGGCCCTACTAAATAAAAGAAATGAAATTCAGAAAAATCAAGCCATTAGGGTTCAAAGCCCTCTTGGGACCACTTTTATTGGAATGATTGTAAAAGAACAAGAGTATGGACCATATCAAGGAATCATACCATCCATTTCAGGAAGTGCTTATATCACAGGAAAACATACTTTTTGGGTCCATCCAAAAGATATGTTTCCCAATGGATTTGAACTTGGTGAAACGATCTGATGGAGAATATGACTGGATTTTCTTTTCAACTTATTAAACTAAATTTTTCTATCTTGGGATTCCTTAACTGAACTCCTCACTCCCTTTTTTTTTGAACTCTTCATCGGTCTCCAAAGACTGTGATTGGGAGCTCATTTTCTGATAAAGTGGAAATGGCCTTTCGGGCCATGAAGTCGCTATCCTTACAGATTCGTCCCATCCATTATCCCCAAAAAGCACAAGTGGAGGCACATGTGTTGTTGTGTATGCTATCCTATGATGTGCGGTATCATTGCCAACAAAAGTTAGCCCCTCTCATTGTTGCCGAATAGGATTTGGAACAAAAGCGAGCCGATCGACAAGATCTCATCACGTCGGCTGAGTCCACGCTACCAGCTCGAAAGAAGGCTACCACCAAAAAGAATCCATAAAAACGCCAAGTCAAGAGTTTGAATGCCTTGATGGAAGAGTTTTCGGGATGGAATCGTTTGGTGATTCAACCCAAAATCGTCACCAAGGAACGGGAGGAAGCCATCATGATGGATGGCCAAACACCCATCTAAAAAAAGGCCTTCCAATGGTTGAACATTCAGTCCCTCTAATTCAGGGAACCAACCCCCGACAAAGGCTCGTCAATCATCTCTTCTTAGGATTCGTTTTTATCAGAAAATAAGAGCCCAACCATGGTCTTTGGAGACCGATGAAAAGTTTAAAAAAAAAGGGGCAACGATGACGTTCTTTTAAAGCTTCTTTCACCACCTTGAATTTGAATTCTGGAGTATGCTATACTCGCTTCATATCTAAATATTGAAGGTAAAATAGAAGCCATTTTCAACTATTCTAGTGCAACATGAACCCATGTGGATTTTATCTTCTCGGTGAGACGAAGATAATCAAATTTGCGAACGCCTCTGTGATTTATTTATAGTCGGTGAAGCTCCCGCCGGTGGCATATGTCAACACTCCCAGCGGACGTGTGGTTAGCGTGCTAATCTTTATACGTTACATGTGGCTAGCACCTAAGTGAACAATTTAAGTTATCTTTATTTGTATTTTTATTTATGTGGTAGTTTTCAAAACAACTGATTAAGATTACGGCAGCGCATATTGCGAATTATATTTTTTATCAAGCTAAAAAAGATCAAGTATTGATAACTCCCCTCAAACTACAGAAATTAATTTATTTTTTATTTGGTCATTATTTTAATTTTTCAGATCAAAAACTTTTTAATGATCGGTTTTATGCTTGGGAACATGGGCCTGTGATTCCTCATCTTTATTATCAATTAAAAAAACATCAAGCCAATCCTATTCCATTAGATACATTGGTATGGCATGCTGATTTTAAAAAAGAAAAATTTATGCCAGCCTCTTTATCTGATTTAACAAATAATCAATTCAATATTTTGTATTCTATTTGGGAACATTATAGTCAAATTGATGCAAGAAAATTAGTCATACTTTCTCACCAAAAAAATACTCCCTGGGATAAGACCTATGAACATGGATTTGAAAAATTAATTCCTCACAAAAGAATTAAAACCTTTTTCTTAAAAAATCCATTGAATGAAAAAGACTATGAAAGAAAAAAATGATGTGTCTGAAAAATCCTCTCGGTGGGTTCTTTCTCTAGAAGAAGATTTTAAAATTATTAAAGCAAGAAAAGCAGAAGCAAAACAACGTTATGTTTATTCAAAAATCATTATTTTTTTATCGTATGCGCTTTGCCTCTTTGGTTTTTGACGCTAACAGCAATTATTTTCACGATTCTTTTTTGCCCTGAGAAAAAAGATTTTATTAGTGAATCTAGCGTATCAGTAATCCAGATTGCTGGTCATAACAACAACATTTTTGATCGCATTATCAGGATTTCTTTTGATAAAAAAAAAGAATGATAGAGAGGTTGAAAAACCCTGATGATGATTAAAAAAATGGTTCTACTACGAAAGTTGTGGGTAAAGTTTGAGGCCACCATCAAAAAACAAGACCGCTACTCTAAAGTTTTCGAATTTTCGATAGTCTCGACCAATGACCTTAATTTCTTGGATTCTCCCATTCCATCGCTCGGCTTGCGCATTGGACTGTGGATAACACAAGGCATTGTGCTATCCCCCTAAATCGAAACGCTCTAAAATATAGTTTTTTTCTTTATGATCTATATTCAGCTTGGGAAATCTATATTTCCCAAGCTGAATCAAAAAAGCCACAGGGGTCTGGTTTTTCAGACCAGCATTCGGACGCAAGGTTCTTGTATTGCAAATTCAAGAGAATCAAGTGGATTTCTATCAACAACAAATCCAGTAATGTCTCCCTAATGTTATTTTAGAAATTCCAAACGAAGAAGATATCGTTTATACATCGGATTTAGTCGAAGCTGCCCAAGAAATCGCTGATTACAAAATGAGGTATCAAAAAAATTCTCATGATCGAACCTTTTCTTGATGATACGCGATACCAATAACCCCGATTTGAAAAAAAACTTCAAAAGTTAGCCAAAAGAAATCCTCAATTCATTCCTCATTTTTTACAAAACGTTATATCAGTTTTTAAAAAGGAAGTAGATACTCTGTTACACAACTTTTTCGTAAATTTATTGAAGATCAAGTTGATGAGTCAACAATTATCCCCCAATTGATGAATCTCTATTCTGGTAGTTAATTCAATTGGCTAATACCCTTAAATACAACCTATCATACATTTAAATCCGTTATCTTTGACGAGTTTTTGGTCCTATAGCTCAGTTGGTTAGAGTAGCTGACTCATAATCAGTTGGTCCCTGGTTCGAGCCCAGGTGGGACCACAGGAATCGGGCGTAATAATCTTAAAAAATAGTTATTGCGGTTTTCTATTGGAGTATAACCGTAATCGAATCACATCACCACTTGATGATAATTTCTACATTTAATAGTTTATTTTTACAGACCCATCGAAAAACCAAGCGCTTAAAATTTTTAATAAAAGCATGAAAAATTCATTCATTTTACTCTTCGTTTGTCTTTTATTTTCTTGTGAGAGACCTAGTCAAGTTTCAATTACTAAAGTCGAAGGGTCTCCTGCATTTGAAAATGCGAAACTCTCATTAAAAGATAGCCTTTATCAGCAAGGAAGTGATCATTTGTTTTCGTTCCATGTCGAAGATTACACCCTTGGAGAACAAACACCAAAAGAATTTGATTACACCCTTGCGAACTCCGGCCAAGGTCAACACATCCATTTGATTATTAATAACGGACCTTATTTTGCAAAGTATTCACAAGAATTTGGTCAAGAATTGGAAAAGGGGAATAATGTGATTTTAGCATTCTTATCAAGATCTTACCATGAATCTGTTAAAAATCCAAATGCTTATGTGCTTACTCAGATTGGTGATGGTGAAGAGATTGATTTGACACAAGAACTTCTGTTTTACAGTAGGCCAAAAGGAACCTATAAAGGAAAGGATACAGAAAAAGTGCTTTTAGATTTTTACTTAATCAATACTACAATATCTCCTGATGGGAATAAAGTTAAAGCTACAATACAAGACACTGAATTTATCATTGACCAATGGGAACCTTATTACATTGAAGGTCTACCCAAGGGGGAAATTTCTATAAAACTAGAATTAATTGATTCTGATGGGGAATTAATCGATTCTCCGTTCAATCCTTCAGTAAGAACGGTAACACTCGAATAGCTATCTTTTTTACCTGAATCTTCAAATTTTTATTCATTTCCAGTATACGAATCCTATTTATCGATAGCAACCAAAGTTTAAAACCCTCCTTGAGTCTCTAAATTCTTGCGCCTAATAAAAGTTAAAAATGATTAACTTTGGGGAACAATCATTAATTCCTTATACTGTGAAATATCTGTTATACGACTACGCTGAAATACCAACGCATCCATTGGAACTTCCTAAAATGAGATACTGCCAAAAGCAAAATCTTAATGTCTTGGAAGGAACGAACGAACCTGCTATTAATCTTTTAACATCAACTTCAATATCCGATAAAGGTCGAAATGCTTACGCCATGAGTTTGGCTACAGAAACACACACCTTAGTATCCACAGAAAGCTCTGATTCTGATCGCGATTATATTTCCAACTAAAGCCATCTTGAGATTGCTCTAATTTTTCAAGAATCGTTAATATCTTACTTCTTTCAATCTTGTGATTTTAGTAGTTTCACATAAAGATGACTACACCACCGATTATATCATCAATAAATTGAATAATCAAAATCATTCGTATAAACGATTGAATACCGAGGATATCGGTTCTGAACACCATGTTTTAGTTCGATATAATAAAACAAAAAATATTTCAATCGATGGTATTAACGAATTTAACTCCGTTTGGTTTCGTAGGACTGCCATATCACGAAATAGTTTATTGACCAATTCGAAAGAAAAGTTTCATGAACGTGACTTTAGATTGTTTCTCAAGTCTCTTTGGCGAGATTTAAAAGTTAAAAAATGGTTGAGTTATCCTGATTTTATTGGAAAAGCTGAAAATAAATTACTGCAATTGGAATTAGCCAATGAATTGGGTTTTTTGATTCCAGATACCATCATAACAACAAATCAAAGTGAATTAAAAAAATTTTATACATCCTATAAAAAAGGAGTGGTCATCAAGCCTCTTTTTGGTGGAAGATACTTTGATGAAACAAGTAAAAAGGTCATATTTACAAATCGATTTGATATTTCTCAAATTAGAACAAAACAATCATTCTATCTTTCCAATCATTTTTCAAGAAGAAATAAAAAAGATATATGAAATTAGAGTGACTGTTGTTGATAATCAGGTTTTTTCAGCCAAAATCAAATCCCAACAAAATAAAAATCCTAAGATGGATTGGAGAAATCAAAGCAATGAAATTGAATCATACCAGTTGCCCCTACTATACGAAAAAAAATGCATTGAATTAACCAAATCACTTAAGTTAAACTTTGGTGCTATTGATTTAATCAAAACAGAAAATGGATATGTCTTTTTAGAAATAAATCCTAACGGTCAGTGGGTGTGGATTGAATCGAATACTGGTTTGAATATTTCTGATGCAATCATCCATTTTTTAAGTCAATAACATGAAAGTAGATAACGACAACAAAAACACTAAATTCAGAAAAGAATTTTTAAATGTCTATATTGACTTCTGTTTGCGAAGATTTGAAAACGAAAAAAATCGTATGCTAGTCATCGAAAGAAAAATCTACCAGCTATTGAATAATTCTGGAGTCATTGTGTCTATCATCGCCATTTTTGGAACCATATTGTACAACCAAATAACCTTTTCCTTTTGGTCTAATATGACCTTTCTATTGATTTTTCTTATCACTTTATTTCCAATTGGAAAATCAATATACATTGCAAGAGGAATCTTTAAGTCTGATCTATTTCCTTATATGGATTTGTCTCCAAAACAAACATTTGCAAAAAACTTTAAGACTATCGATGAATTTAAAAATGATTATATCCACGATTTAATACACAGTATTGACCAAAATAAAAAAACAAACAACTTGAAGGCCTCCATTTGAATCAAATCGAATCAATGGTTCGCCATTGGGCTTTATTTTTTGACCATACCGCCTATTGGTCTTTTCATTCTCTCCTTTTTCAATTAATCACTGCTTTCTCGCATCTCCTTTATTCTACCTCTGTTGGCATTTATTTTAACATTGGACTCCATGAAATGTGTTTGATAAAAAGCCATACTATCCCATTGGATTGACGATCCAAACAGAAAAAAATAGGGTTATCCAAAGCGGATCATAAAGTTTAGTCTTTACATTTGTGTTAACTATTTATTCAACAGGCGTTCCCACTATTTTAGCATCAATCTCATGAAATTAAGATTAACAAACATCATTGTTTTATTGATTCTATTTTTTTCAGCTAAGGCGGTTTCACAAAAATCTATTTCAGGAAAAGTGACTTCAACCCTCGGTGTTCCACTACCAGCTGTAACCATCTGGGAACAAGACACCAATAATGCCGTATTAACGGATTTTGAGGGGAAGTTTTCAATAATCATCCAACAAGGATCCAACATAGAAGTTCGTTATTTGGGGTACGATCATCAAGTCATTTCAACAGATAACGAAATAGATTTTCATATTATTTTAAATCGAGAAGAGACATTAGATGAAGTCGTTATTATTGGAAATCCATCGAGACCCAGAACCATATTGGATAGTCCTGTTCCAATTGATAATATCAAAGCTCAGGAATTAAAATTCACGGGACAGTCCATTCTTGAAGATATGTTGACTTTTGCTGTCCCCTCTTACTTTTCACAAAATCATCCCATTTCTGATGGAACGGCTCATTATGACCCTGCCGATTTAAGAGGCTTAGGACCTAGTCGTACCTTGGTATTAATCAATGGAAAGCGAAAAGGACAAAGTGCCCAAGTTTTGCTTAGCGATACGCCAGGTAAGGGAGATGTTGGCGTCGATATGAAAACGATTCCATTAGCAGCTATTGAGCGAGTTGAAATCCTTCGCGATGGAGCTTCTGCTCAATACGGATCTGATGCTATTGCTGGCGTGATGAACATTATTTTAAAAGAAGATGCTGAATTTTCTACACTCAATGCTAGTACCGGAATCAGTTCACAAGGGGATGGATTCAATCTGAATTTGGACTTTAACCATACATTCCATTTTGGAAATGATGGAAGTTTGAATGTTACCCTTGCTCGATATCTTCAAGAAACTAGCAATAGAGCGGGAGCGGTTGGAATCCAAGATGTAGTTGAGTTTCATGAAGGATTACCATCTGAGCATCCCGAGTACAATAATCCTCGACAATACGAATTAGAATGGGCGAGAAAAAATCCGCAATTAGGAATGACTTATGGACAACCTCAAATGGATAATGTTTCCATGATGGTCCATTTGATTCATGATTTAGGACCAAATGCTGAATTATACTCTATTCATGGTCATACCTTTCGTTATGGCAAAAGTTTTGCTTTCTATCGAGCCCCATACTGGCGAAAAGATGTTGCCGATTCTGGACTATTGGCTCCTATCCATGATACTCCTGAATTCGGAGGCAATGGCAATGGCATTCGGGATCGAGATGAAAATGGAAATTATACCGAACCCATTTTTACCTTAGGAGATTACATTGGTTACCAACCCACTTTTGAAACCCAAATCAAAGATAATTTCAATGTCTTGGGAATCGATTTTGAATTTGAAAATGATTTATCTCTCGATATGAGTGTCGCCCATGGAAACAACCAATTAGAGTATTATGTCAACCATTCCATCAATCGAGATTATTTAAGGGATCGAGGTACTTCACCACACAATTTCTATAATGGTGGCTATCTCATGCGTCATTATTCAGCTAACTTGGATTTTGTGAAATTGATAGGGCCCAATATATCTGTGACTTGGGGAGGAGAATTTCGAAAAGAACTGTTTTCGACTATTTTGGGAGATCCTTTTTCACATTATGAAGGCGGCTCGGACTCTTTTGAAGGAATTGCTCCTGAAATTCTTATTTCAGTCCAAAGAAACAATGTCGCTGCTTATGGATCCTTCGATTATGAAAGAGGTCATTTATTGCTGGGGATTGCGGGAAGATTTGAAGATTATACGGACTTTGGTAATAACTTTTCATGGAAGGCCAATGCCCGCTTGAAATTGGGGAATCAAGGTGCTGTCAGAACATCATATAGCACTGGTTTTAGAGCACCATCCCTGCACCAAAGACATCTTCAAAGCACAAAATATACGATTGTAGCTAATTCTCCTTTTCCTGTTTTACAAGGAACTCTACCCAATGACCATCCTGTGGTTAAAGGCTTAGGCGTTGAAAGTTTGTTTGAAGAAACGTCGAATAATATCGCTTGGGGAATCACTTACCGATTCAATCGGCATCTTTCGGCATCTTTGGATCTTTATCAAATTAATGTCAACGATCGCATTCTTTTTTCATCACAAATTTCGGCTGTTGACGGACTCAATGATGGGCTGACTGGTGAGCAACGTGGAACCATCGAACCGATTGAAACCATATTGATAGAAAATGGGGTTGAAGCCATTCAGTTTTTTTTAAATGCAGGAAATACTCAAACCACTGGAGCTGACCTTGTGCTCAACATTAATGATGTGTTTTTTTCATCGACTCTTTCATTCGGAGCCGTATTGGCTGGTAATATAAACGCTACAGAAATCCAATCAATCGATACTCCTGACTTTTTAGAGCAAAACGATTACATCATTTTCGACAAAGAACAGAGTTATCTCATCACCGATTCCCGACCAAAGTCTAAATTCATATTGGGATTGCATTTGGAATCTCAAAAGTTTAGAATTGGATTGACCAACACCCATTTTGGACCTGTCACTATAGCAGGACTCAATGGTGGAACAGATCAAAAATTATCGAGCAAAGTTCTTTCCGACATCAATTTATTGTATCGAATCAACAATAATCTTCAATTTAATTTTTTTGTCAATAACCTATTTGATATTTATCCTGACAAAACACTTCGATCAACGGGCACTCCAGGTGGGGGGACAAGATTCCCATGGATCGACAGTGTGACACAAGTTGGTATCTTGGGATTGAACTTTACAGCGGGATTGAATTACCGATTTTAACTTGGTTTTAAAATCTTCAGAGTTTAAGTTTATTATTTAAAGTGACCTCTTACAATGATTATGGTACAATGTTGCTCCATATCAAAGTTTACCAAATTAAAATGACATCAAAAACGCTCAATTATTGATTATTGGATTTGAAGCAACTACCATGTTCACTGAATAAAAAAACTTGTAATCAAAACAACTACTACATACAACTGACCCCAACAAATGAATTTGACAATATCATGTAAAAAATAACCGGAGGCTATTTTTATCTTCGTAGCAAGTTAAATGAGTCCAAAATTACGCCTATGAACCATGCTAAAAATTCAATATCAAATTGCTCTGCCTTTGATGTAGCCGCTTATATTCTTGATAAACTTGGAGAGATGTCAGCATGGAAACTTCAAAAACTAGTCTATTACAGTCAAGTCTGGTCTTTAGTTTGGGATGGCAAACGGTTGTTTGATCAAAAAATAGAAGCATGGATTAATGGTCCTGTATGCCGAGAACTCTATGAAATTCACAAAGGAAGATTTGAAATAAATGATATCGATTGTGGTGATAAAAATGCTCTAAATGAAACTCAAAAAGAAAGTGTCGATGCTGTTTTAAAATATTATGGGGATAAATCACCTCAATGGTTAGCTGACTTAACTCATTTGGAAAATCCATGGCGATTAGCTAGGGAAAGTTTAAATCCAAACGAACGAGGCAATATTGAAATCTCTCTTGAGTCCATGGCAGAGTATTATGAAAGTCTTACAAAAGAAGAGAATATGCCTATTGATTAACTTTTAAATGAACTACAAAAACAAAAGACCAGTCAGTAGAAGTGAAAAATTAAAATCTAAAAAGATATCTCAATTTCCTGCTAGAGCAAATGAAATTGTTGACAAAGATGGGTACCTTAGAAATTCAAATAAGAAATTTCAATGGTGTCTTGAATCATTTGATTATGCTGGACAGTGGGGTGTTGATAATAAAATTTTGAGATATGTATGGTGTGAAAAAGTTATGACACCATTGCGAAAACTAGAAGGAACTGAATGGAAAAAGATTTTAGAACGACATAAAAAATCAAAAGGAACTTATCATCACCTTATCAATTTGGATAATAAAAATTGGGATAAAAAAGTCAAACAAAGATTAATGGATTTAGAGTGTGATGCACATTTGCCATCTCTATTTTCATTTAGACTAATAGTACCAAACGATTATTTGGAATCATCTAATTTGGTCATCGATAAATCATCTGATGATTAGACTCATTGTATTAACACTATTGATTTGTATTTCAACGATGTGTGTCCAGAATCATTCCATGAACAGAAATAATCTAGATAAAGAAACAAGCCCCTACCTCATCCAACATCAAGCCAATCCTGTGCATTGGCAAAGATGGAATCAAAATTTATATCAAAACCAAAATCCAGATGACAAACTATTGATTGTTAGCATTGGTTATTCTTCTTGTCACTGGTGTCATGTGATGGAAAAAGAAACCTTTGCTGATCAAGATGTAGCCAAAACCATGAATGCTGATTATATCAACATCAAAGTGGATCGTGAAGAAAATCCAGATGTCGACCATATTTATATAACAGCAGTACAACTCATGACTGGCAGTGGCGGTTGGCCTCTTAATGTCATTATACTTCCAGATGGTAGACCCATCTATGGGGGCACCTATCATACCAAAGAGCAATGGATTCAAGTATTAGAACAGATTCAAGATGTCTACCAAAAGGATAAATCTCGATTAATCGAAGTGGCCAACCATCTAGAACAAGGTCTGAAAGAATATAATCTTGTGAATATTTCCGATCAATCTTTTGAATTTTCTAAAGATTCATTAGAAAAAGGAATCGAAAACTGGAAAATAGGTTGGGATGACCAATATGGCGGCGATAAGGTTTCTCAAAAATTTATAATCCCAAATCGTTATCAATTTTTAATGCAGTACCAAAAGCGCTTGAATCATCCTGAAGTAGACCGTTACATACTAAATAGTTTAGAAAAGATCGCCAATAGTGGTGTTTTTGATCCCATTGAAGGAGGCTTTTATCGGTATAGTGTTGATCCCTTTTGGGAAGTGCCGCATTTTGAAAAAATGCTCTACGATAATGCTCAGATTCTTGGATTGTATGCCAATGCCTATAAAAAATACAAAAAGCCCTTATTCAAAAACAGAATCTACCAAATATTTGAATTCATGGAGTCTCGTTTGTTAGATACTACAGGAGCCTACTATGCAGCTATAGATGCAGATAATGAACAGGGAGAAGGTCGTTATTATGTTTGGAGTAAAGCAGAGTTAGAACAACTCATCGATCGTGATTGGGATTTATTTGTGTCTTTTTATGGGGTTGATTTTAATAAACCTTTTGAAGATGAGTTTTATATTCTCAGACAATCCTATAGTATCGAAGAATTTTCTCAATCGCATAACCTATCACTTGGTCAGTTAAAATCTAAAATTGAATATTGGAAAAATCAACTTAAATCCCAATTGGCCAAAAGAGATTTTCCAGGTATTGATGATAAGTTATTAGCATCTTGGAATGCTTTGGCAATTGTGGGTCTATCTCAATCCTATCAAGCTACTGGTGATCCCATATTTTTAGATAAAGCCATGATGATATATGATTTTATTGAAAAACAAATGATCCACCATGAGCAATTGTATCATACATTCCAAAATGGCCGTGTCAAGATAGAAGGGTTTTTAGAAGATTATGCTCACTTCATTGAATCCGCACTGACACTATACAAAATGACAGGTGATACAAATTACTTGGATTCGGCACAAAATGGGACCAATACCGTTTTATCAGATTTTTCGATCGATAACTCACCGTATTTCAGCTTTAAAAAAGAAAACCCACTGATCACCCAGATTATATCCACGGAAGATAATGTCATTGCTTCTCCAAATTCCGTGATGGCCAGTAATCTGTTTGAACTAGGACAGTTACTACAAAACCAAGATTATATCGAAAGAGCAAAAAAAATGATTTTGGGGATGCAAAGTCAAATCATCGACTATGCTTCAAGTTATTCTCACTGGGCTAGTCTCTATACCATGATGACCTATGGATTTTATGAAGTCATTATCAATGGAAAGGAATCCAATGAATTATCTAAAGAGTTATTGAGTCACTATCTGCCCCAAATCATATTTCAACAAAGTGATACGGCTAGTGATTTACCCTTACTAAAAGATCGATTTGACAACCAACAAACGTATATCTATGTATGTCAAAATCGGGTATGCCTTTTACCAGTGACTACTGTTGATGAAGCTTTAACACAATTAGAAAATTTTTCTGATTCGAGCACCGTCCTACCAAAATTTTATTGACTTTACGAAAGGGAATTAGATTCAATGAATAAAATTAGATTCAGGAAAATAACTCCTACTACAATTTCTCCACTCTATTTTTCTGTTGGCATTGGACAATCATGATTTAAAATTCGCTTTGAGTTTCCAAACGCAACGGATCCCTATGTGACTTTCTGGTACTCTTTGGAAGATTTCGTTTGGTTTCTCGGTTCGATTGTCGTCGTTTTTCAATAGGGCCAATCGAGTCTTTTGGAGCATAGCCTGTTTTTTGACTTCCCTTCGCCGTCCCTGGTCAATGGCCTTGTTGAGGGATGGAATCCAATGAAACCGATCATGAATCAAAGATAAACCGAACCACAACTTTTGTAGTAGAACCCTTTTAATGAATCCCCACATCCGAGATGGATCAACAAAGGTTCGAAGAAGGCCTTCTGGCAATTTATCTTGACGCAAACTACGTCAAACACCCGATGCTACAGCCAAATCTTGCCAGTTGGTCGGTAAAAAAGAGGGCAACCCCAGCCAATCCTCTTCTAGTGGAACAAGCGTGATTTTTTTCTTCATCGGATGACCAGCCTTCAATGATCAATCACAAGAAAAATGATTCCAAGATGAATACCCTCTCCATTTCTGATCGCTATCAAAACAGATCGAAATCAGAGAGTGAAATAAACATATTTCACAATAAAGGGAAAATAAAATAATCAATCAACAAACAAGTTAGCGCTCATGGGCGGGGTATTTCGTTCCTTTGGTGGTTGATAGATTCTTGATGAATCGATTTAAACACTCTCATGATGAATTCTTTTGATAGCCCTCTTTCATCCGCTTCCAAAAACATATTTCCCAAGACCTCTTTCCATCGTCGGGGTTGAAGAATGGCCACATCATTATCATATTTTAGTTGACCAATTTTAGCTGACACTCCCATTCGTTTGTTGAGAAGACTGACGATTTGTTCATCAAGTATGTCAATTTCAGATCTAAACTTTTCCAATTCTGATCGATAATCTTTTTCATGGTATGTCGGTTTCTTCATCTTGAGTTCTTTCATGTATCGTACCAATGTTTCTGGCGTGATTTGCTGTTTTGCATCACTCCAAGCTTGATCAGGATCAAAATGAGTTTCAATCATCAAACCATCAAAACTCAAATCCAATGCCAACTGGCTTAACTGGAATATCAAATCTCTTCTTCCAGCAATATGAGATGGATCACAAATCAAGGGAATATCAGGGAATCGCTTCTGAACTTCAATCGGTATTTGCCATTCGGGAATATTTCGGTATTTGGTTTTGTCATAAGTTGAAAATCCCCGATGAATGAGTCCTAAGTTTTTGATATTAGCAGCATACAACCGTTCAAGACCACCCAACCAAAGAGAAATGTCTGGATTCACGGGATTTTTAATCAATACAATCTTTTCCGTATTTTCCAATGCTTCAGCAATTTCTTGCACCATGAACGGGTTGACTGTAGTGCGAGCACCTATCCACAGAATGTCAACATCGTGCTCTAAGGCCAAATTCACATGATGTTTATTAGCCACTTCTGTGGTTGTTAATAGTTGGGTTTCTTTTTTGACTTTTTGAAGCCATTTGAGTCCAATGGCTCCAACTCCTTCAAAATTCCCGGGTCTGGTTCGTGGTTTCCAAACGCCAGCCCGAAATACAGTGACATCCGTATCTTTTAATTCGTGGGCTATTTTTAATACCTGATCTTCTGTTTCAGCACTGCAAGGTCCCGCAATGACTAAGGGATGTGGTAGATTGAAGTTATCCAACCATCCACGCATTTGTTTTGAATTTTCCATTTGATTTATAATTAATTGTTGTTTTGGTTGATTCCTTTTAAAATGGGTTTGATTTCATTTGATTTGATTAGTTGTTGATGTATCGAATCAAAGTCTTTTGATTCCAATAATACTTTAAATTCATCCAGTTTTTCAATGTATTGGTTTAACACTTCTAATATATTTTGCTGATTGTGTCTAAAAATGGAAGTCCAAGTCGTTGGATTGCTTTTTGCAAGCCGGACGGTTGATGCAAATCCGCTACCGGCCATTTGATAGATGACATTGTCGGATTTTTCTTCTTTATCCATTACTGTTTTACCTAGCATAAACGATGAAATATGAGAAAGATGAGATACATAGGCAATATGTTTATCATGTTCTTCTGCAGACATCGTCAAAATTTTCATTTGTAATTTTTGGACAAAATCTATACCGATTTGTAATAAGGACGAATCGGTTTTCTCTTTTTGACAAAAAATTTGGGTTTGGTTGACAAATAAATCTTCCAATGCGGCTGATGGTCCGGAGTATTCTGTTCCAGCGATCGGATGTGCTGCTAAAAATTGTTTTCGATGGGGGTGATCGGCTACTTGCTGACAAATCAACCGTTTGGTTGAACCTGTATCGATGACCAAGGTATTGGGGCTTACCCGGTCCAAAATAGATTCGATAACATCGACGGCATGATCAACTGGAATGGCTAGTATCAGTAAATCCAAAACTTTATAAGATTCTACGTCTAAAACTTCATCAATCAAGCCCAACTGTTTGGCTTCCTTTAAATGGTTAGGGTTACGATCATCACCCCATATCTTGCATTGATTGTATGCCTTTTTTGCCGCAAGAGCTTTTGACCCACCGATTAAACCAAGTCCTATAATACCAATATTCATTTTAAATACGATTGAGGGCTTGTTTTAATTGAGAGGTTGGAGCACAAACAGACATTCGAATATATCCTTGGCCGTTAGAACCAAAAATATTTCCTGGAGCAACAAAAAGATGGTGTTGGTACAAGAGCTTATCTACAAAATCGGTTGATGATGTTTCTCCTTTTGGGATTTTAGCCCACAAAAATAAACCAGCTTGATTCATTTCAAAATCAGCACCTAATTTCAAAGCTAATGACTCTACTATTTTTTTTCGTTCCATGTATTGTTGATTGAGCTGATCAAACCAAGCATCAGGCAAATTTAGAGCGGCAATGGCTCCTTTTTGCAATCCATAAAACATCCCAGAATCAAAATTGCTTTTGACTTTTAAAATGGGTTGAATCAACTTTTTGGAACCACACAACATGCCGATCCGCCAGCCAGCCATATTAAATGATTTGCTCATCGAATTCAATTCGAGAGCTATTGTTTTGGCCATCTGAGACTTTAAGAGACTCTTGGGAGTTGCATTTAGAATATGACTATATGGGTTGTCATGAACGAGCAATACTTGATTTTCAATAGCCCATTGAATCAATTGTTCAAATATTTCATCAGTGGCTTGAGCACCCGTGGGCATATGGGGATAGTTCAACCACATCATTTTAGTGTTTGGGGTTTTGATTTTTTTTATTTCATCAAGATCAGGCAACCAATCATTGGATGCATATAAATGGTAATAGAGCGGCTTGGCCTCGGCAATCATGGTAGCAGATGCATAGGTAGGATATCCAGGATTTGGAATCAATACTTGGTCTCCTTTGTTGAGATAAGCTAATGAAATCATCCCAATGCCTTCTTTAGAGCCCATCAGTGGTAAAATCTCATCTTGGGGATCCAATTGGACTTGATAGACTCTTTGATAATATGATGAAATAGCATCCCTCAATGCTTCCAACCCTCGATAGGATTGATATTGATGAGCATTTTGATCTTTTAAAGAAGAAATCATATGCTCAAGGGTACTTTCATGGGGAAAAAAATCGGGATTGCCAATCCCAATATTAATGATGGGTTTGCCTTGCTTTTTTAGCTGTTCTACTTCTCGAAGTTTATGAGAAAAGTAGTATTCACTAAATTGAGATAATCGGTGAGCTACTTCAATCATATTTTTTGTTTTGATAGACGCCTAATACTTTGAATTGAGTGGCGATGATTTCAATAACTTTTTTAGCTTTTTCAAACTGTTTGTAATCATTGAATAGAACGTCGACAAAAAAAGCGTATTTCCCAGGTGTTTCAATAACGGGTAGGGATTGAATTTTGGTTAAGTTCAACTGACAATCACTCATTAAATTCAAAACAGTTGCCAAACTTCCCCTTTGGTGATCTAAAGTGAATTTTAGGGACGCTTTATTTAAATTTTCTGGAATCAAGGCATCCTGAGTTCTTTGTATCATGACAAACCGAGTTACATTATTCTTGATGGTCTGGATATCGCTTGCCAAAATATCTAATCCAAATAAGCTTGCTGCTTGCTGACTAGCAATCGCACCATAGCCTTTGATTTTTTTTTGAGCAATCCATTTAGCTTCTTCCGCTGTATCATAAGATTCAATCAATCGAATATGCGGATACTGTTGAAAAAATTGTTTGCATTGCATCAAAGCCATAGGATGTGAATGAACTTCTTCAATTTGATCAATCGTTTGACTAGGTAGCGCCATCAAATGATGACTTATGCTGTATAGGTGTTCTCCAACAATAGTCATTTGCTCACAATCTATTAAAGAATAATTTGGTAAAATGGATCCTGCAATGGAATTTTCAATGGCCATCAATCCATGAGTACACTTTTGGGATTTTATTTGATGGACTACATCATCAAAGGTGTCACAGTGAATGATTTGAATCGTATTTCCAAAATATTCTTGAGCCACAATATCATGGTAAGAACCCTCAATACCTTGAATAGCTACAATCAAATTTTGCTTCATCTTCCAAAAAAAAAGTCCTGAATTTTCAGGACTTATATCAATTTATTTTAAGCAACTAAATCATAATAAAGTCCTCTCCTTTTTTCCATAAAAAAAGTAGAAGTATTCTCTATTATAAAAATTGGTTGTGTTCACCTTAATAATCTGTCGGCGAATATAAAGTATTTGATGAAATAAATCAAATCTGAGTTTCACTGCCCTCAAATACATTCTAACTCCCTAATTATCATTAATTTCGTCATTAAAATGGAATGATGGCAAAACAATCGAACGAAAAATTACCTTTTGAACAATTACCGAAAATCATGAAAAGGTTCCTTTGGAATTGCATTTAAAAGTCGATGATGTCATGGGACAAGTTTTTAAAAAAGCAAATATCCCTTCGAATCCCAAAACAGAAAGAAACCATTTAAGATAAATACATAAGTCCCAAATAAAAGCAATGGAAAAGGTAACCAACAAACAAATATTAGACGCTGTTCATAGCAATACAGAGAAATTAAACAGCAATACAGAGAAACTTAACGTTGTTAATGATAAGAATGTAGAGGTATTAAAACGATTAGAGAATATAGAAAATAGGGTATATGGTATGAATGATAAAATAACAAGTAATGGGAAGGATATTTATTGGATAAAAAGAATAGGGATATTTATGGTAACTGTATTAGGGGGATTATGGACTACTTTATTTATCAATAAAGGAAGTTAAAAACAAATCCAAACCATCGCTGTTGAAAAAATGAAATATCTACCAATCATAGCCATCAGTCTTTTATTGGCAAATCCTTTGTATAGTCAGAAGGCTGAAATCTTAAGAACCATATCATTTAATGTATGTGAAAAACCAAAAATAGGAGGCATTAAAAACGAATATCCTTGTGAGGATACCTACCGTGTGTATGCTAAGTCCATAGACCCCTTACCAATACAATTTTTTGACATCACTTTTGTCAAACCTTACAAAGACTATCTATACATACAATAGAGAGACCATCATTGAAACCATAGAAAACAGCCTCAAATACTTACCAACTGTTATTATGAATGGAGAAATGGAGTGGGATAATTGGGATGATATGGGTATTGATCAAATGAGTCCTTTTGATCCAAGTATGTTGGATAAAAGTCATCAATTTTATGGAAGTTGTGTTTATCATCTAAAAGAACCGGGGGATGAATTTGCATATCATATTTATGCTGTATTTTTTAATCAAGGGGAACTTAACCTAGAAATGTCTGTAGAATTATCAACTGAGTATACAGACATAGCAGTGGATAAATATCTAAACCACCTACAATCTGAAAATAGGAGACTACGAAATTATTAATGAATCCAGAAAACTACCCACCTTAGAATACTACAAAATCTACAATCCACCAGATCAATTAGTATTCAAATATCCCATACCAGAAATGATGACCAACGCCCTAAGAGAATTATTTAGAGCAAATAGGAGCCGATACCAGGGGGCTGAATACGTTTGTCAATAAAATTCTCTAGGATTACATGAAGGAAAGCAAAGAGGGTTTTACAGAGCATATAGCCCAAAGTGGGGAGGTAAAGAGGAATTAAATTAATGGAGTTCCATAGCACCAAAGCCATCGCATTAGGCGTTCTTATAGTCATTACCCTAATTCTTATTCGTTACCTATACAGTAGAATAAAAAAAGGGAAACTCTTAAAAGGTCTAGAGCCTAGAATAATTCGTAACGAGTTGGATAGACTTTACAAAATCATTCATTGCTATGGCTATTCCCAAGAAAAATACGCAATAGAATGCAGAAAAATAGAAACATCCATAGCATTATTTGAATTGTTGCTAACCATCATAAGACTTACCTATAATCCATTCTTAACAGTCAAAGAATCTAAGAAACTTTTAAAGCACTGTTGCAAGGCAATCTATCAAAACACTTTAATGAATCAACGTTTAGAACGGTTATCTAAAGATTTGATAAAACTCAAAGAATTATCTTGTGACTTCACGAGAGAATCCTTAAAATTCGATTTGATTACAGAGGAGAGCCGCAAAAGTGGGTTGAAATTTTTTAAAGTCGATTACGATGATATTCATAATGTTGAGTATTTGCGCATGAGGTTAAGCTCTACAATATCGGATTTAGAAACATCCACATACAGACATGTTAAGAAGGAGAGTCTGAAGAGGCTAAAAAAAATGAGGAGAGAGGTGAGAAAAAAGTGGAGAGAGGCAGAGAAGCATGGACAGATAGAGTGGGAAAAAAGAGCGAGAGATGCGGGAAAAAATACAGAGAAGTGGAGAGAGGCAGAGAAGCATAGAGAGATAGAGTGGGGAAAAAGGGTGAGAGATGAGGAAAAAAAAGCAGAGAAGCGTAGAGCCAATAACACAAGTAAAGAGCAATTAAATTAATGGAGTTCCATAGCACCAAAGCCATCGCATTAGGCGTTCTTATAGTCATTACCCTAATTCTTATTCGTTACCTATACAGTAGAATAAAAAAAGATGAACTCTTAAAAGGTCTAGAGCCTAGAATAATTCGTAAAGAGTTGAACAGACTTTACAAAATGGATAGCTCATATGAAATAAACACATCCATAGCCTTACAGAAATTGTTGCGAACCATCATAAGACTTACTTATAATCCATTCTTAACAGTCAAAGAATCTAAGAAACTTTTAAAGCACTGTTGCAAGGCAATCTATCAAAACACTTTAATGAATCAAGAGTTAGAAAAATTATCCGAAAATATTGAAAAAATCGGCGAGTTAGAGCGCGTATATTCGACTATCTATAGCAGTTCGACTAGTCGATGGGGCGACGATACTTTCCCTACTACTACCTTCGATATAGACGAATATTATTTATCCATGGATTACATGGAGATGTTAGGAGATGCAATAGATAAAATACCATCCCCACTCCTACCTAGTTATCACGAAGAGCGAAAAAAAAGCCAATAAAGAGCAGTTGAACTAAGAAATACACCAAAATCGTTAGTTAAATTTTACCTAAACGAACCATACGGAGTATTTTTATTTAAGTTATAGGATATATAGAGAACGAAAAAAAAGCCTTTGAACCGACTTATTTTGAGGGTTTATTACTAATTTATTGATAATCAAGTTCTTAAGAATGATACAGAGTTTTTATTTATTCTCATTTGGCAGGGATATTTATATTGTAAAAATAGTTGTCTTTGTTCTGTAGTTAGTCGCTTCTTAAAAAGTCTTTTTCTCAGCTGTCGTTCGATGAGTTTTCTTACCAAGGCTCTTTGAACTGAAAATGAAGACTACCTGAAAAAGTAACAAAGACCATCTTGGACTCATGGTTCCATGAATTTATTCCAATGCCACCCCGTGGCTGCCAAAGAGGCATTCATCGTTGGAGATAGGGCGCCCATTCCATCTTTTTCTTTCATTCGATGTTGTTTTTGAGATGACCTATTACGGGTTCTATCACTATTCGACGTCGAAACTTTTTCCTCTTCTTTTGTTTTGGATAGGACGTATCGCTTTTCCTGGAATCGATAGCTTAGTCTTTCCCATTGGACGTTTACCTCCCTCCCCTCTTTTCGATCAATCACGAGTTCTCTGGGAACTTGGCCTACCATGGATTCATGTTGTTCCCACAAGGGTTGGATGGTTTTGTGATCATAGGGGCTTCAAAAGCACGGATAGCCGTGATGTTCCTTTTTTGACCTCCAGTGGCCATCCATCCTACCTGATGGCCTAATTCCTATGTCTTATGAGCCTTCCCTTTGACCATACAAGTCGTATAGGGCTTGTGAATGGCATCAATGCTGTCCTGCTCGGTTCGTTTTTGATCGATAACTCGTTGATACCAATCCAGCTCTTTTGGTTGGGAATTTCGTTTCCGTTGGCGTTCTCGGAGTGGTCCACCCACTCAGGTCTTGAGTTTCGATGTGGTTCTTTTGGCTTTTTTGACGCATTGAGGATGCTTGCCGTTAAAAGTTGGACGAACCAACTCTTGAGAAGTCTTGGCATCGGTTTGTCGCTGTTTGATCTTTTCTTTTTTGGCTCTTCTATTGCATTGTTCCATGACTTTTTGGTTCCGTTGGGTATTGGGAGAAAAAGTGACCTTATTGCCTTGGACGGTGGTATCGGATCAGATCATCAATGATGAATTCTTGATTTCTTTTGGATGCCGTTGGACCGAAGAAGTAACGATTTTTTTTGAATCCCTCCTTCCCCCATCCTTTTTCTAGGAATGACTCCAGTCAGAAGAATCACCAGGCGGTTCATATTTCATGACATCCGAACCGGTGAAGGACCGCATGATAGGATGTTCAACCCATCGCTCCATAAGGGTTTCATCACTCGAATGATCAAGCCGTTTCCGTATCCAACAACCCACCATCACTCGAACTGAACTTCCCTCCTTTCATGTATTTTTAAGTTAAAAAAAACTGACTTCCCTCCATCGTTGGCACCTTTTTTCCCCATCGAGCCCCCTTTTATTTCTATCTTTTCAATAACTCTCCCTATTGATTGAACCTTTTTTATCCATCACGAGATGTGTTGGTTTCATAAACGTGTCCATGTTTCTTACCCCTCCATTAGTGGTTATATGAGGAATAATTATTGTCTATTTGCGTTATTCATCATCAATATTTGTGTCCCTGTTTGTTGATTGAATTCCCCATCGAAAATCCAAGCCTACCGACCTCATTCGTCAATCCAAGCGAGTCAACGGCGTCGCCACCAAAATCAAGCTGGCCAACATCACCCAATTGCCCCAAGACGTTATTCAGGCCATCGATGCGCTTTTGAAAGGGAGTCGGGTTTCTAAAACATGGAAAGACGCCTTTGATGCCCTCAGCAACAAAGCCCATGGTCATGTGGCGGTGGTGCTCGGCATGATGGAGCCGTTGGGCTTCCCTGAGTTGATTGCTCCCAAAAACACGCGTTTTCGTCGCTTGGTGTTGGGGATGATCGCTGCTCGTGTTTTGCAACCGGCCAGCAAACTAGCCACGAGCAGCTTGCTGGATCAACGTCGTTGTCGCTCCACCCTCAATGAACTGCTCGATCTCCAGTGTGTCGATGAAGATCCTTTGTATGAAGCCATGGATACGTTGGTCGGGCAGAAAAGCCGTATCGAGTGTGCTTTAGCCAAAAAACATCTTGATGAAGGGAGCTTGGTACTCTATGATACCACCAGTCGTGATGTGGAAGGGACCAAGAATCCATGGGCAGCCTACGGCGACCATCGGGATAAGAAAAAAGGGAAACAACCAATCGTCATTGGGTTGATGACCGATGGTCAGGGCTGTCCTCTTTCGGTGGAGGTCTTTCCAGGGAATACCTCGGATACCGCCACGCTCGGCCAGCAAATCATTAGAATACAAAAGACTTTTGGTTTGCAGCAGGTGGTTTTGGTGGGGGATCGAGGCATTCTCCAACAAAAGGCCATCCACCAAGAAATCTTGCCTGCGGGCTTGGATTGGATGACGGGCAGGAACAAAAAGCAAATCGAACGGGTCTTGTTTGCACAAGACCATCCCCGAAGCTTGTTTGATGAAACGAACTGATGTGAAGTGGAGCATCAAGATTTTCCTCAAGATCGTTTCATCTTATGTCGCCATCCCTTACAAGCCCAGCACCACCATGAGAAGCGGGAGGCTCTGATGACTAAAACCAAGGAAAAGCTCGACATCATTGTGGCCGCCACCCAGCGTCAACAAAGAGCTCTCTAAGACCAAGCGGTCATTGGTCTTCGGGTGGGGAAAGTCGCCAACCAATACAAGATGAACCCCGACATCCGTGAAGGATACTTTTCCTATCGGTTGGATGAAACCCATCTTCAGAAGGCCCAAACCTTGGATGGGTTGTACGCCATTGGTTCGAGTTTGAAAAAAGAGCCTCCGGCCAAAGAGTTGGTGCGCAACGACAAACGCTTAGCGACGGTCGAAATGGCCTTTCGAACCATGAAATCGCTATCCTTACCGATTCGTCCCATCCATCACCGCAAAAAAGCCCGAGTGGAAGCGCATGTCTTGTGATGCATGCTGTCCTACGATGTGCGGTATCATTGGCAACAAAAACGAGCCCCTTTATTATTTGCCGAAGAGGATTTGGAAAAAAAGAGAAGGAATCGACAAGATCTCATCACGCCGGCGGAACCCACCTCTCAAGCTCACAAAAAAGCCGCCACTAAAAAAAATTCAGAAGGACTCCAGGTCCGCTGTTTTGAAGATTTGATGGACGAACTCTCGGGCTTGTATCGTTTGGTGGTGATGCCTCAACGAGCGGCTGACAAAAAGCGAGAAATCGTGATGATGCAACAAAAAACGGCCATCCAAAAAAAAGCTTTCAAACTGTTGCAGATCCCACTGCCATAGTTCTTGGGGCTCGAAACGAAGGCTCCGATCTTCACAAATCGTTCCAATAACATCATCGATAGGATCGAAATAAACGCTCCATGAGAGGCTCTTTGAAGTCTCAAAAAAAACGAAATAGGGGGGAAGTTCAGATCGAATGGACTTGGCAGAACATCCCTTTAGGGCATAAAAGAGGCCAAAGGCGTTTTCAAAAAAAGACCCATCAATGGCATCGGCTAGCCACTAGATCTTATGTTTTGGATGGAGTCGGTCTTCATAGTGAGGGTTGTTTTGGGACTCCTTTTGAACCATTTCTACAAGCTTTTGAAACCAAGAGACACATTTCCTTGCCGATTTCAAAACCCTATTGGAGCTAGTAGGACACCTTATCCATAGAAAAGGACTGGAGGTCCATTTTGGGCTTTTCAAGGATCGACTACTTAAACGCGAAATCAAGATTTTATCCAAAAGAAGTAAAGCTTCACATCACGAGCATATTGGCCATCGTTTAAGCCACTTTTTTTATTACTCTTGCTAGGCTTTTAACTTGACCCTTTGCAAACCAAACGTTTTCAACATTTTGGATTAGTAACTACGGCTTCCTTATTCATCGCTACTTCGGGAACATTAGGAAGATCTATTGATTTAGATCCTCAAATCATCATATGGTGTCGATCTTTTATCGCTGTATTTGTCTTAGGAGGATATTGTATCTACAAAAATTATCCTCTTCTCAAAGATTTTAAAAAACACAAAATTGGACTACTTTTTAGTGGTATTTTGATGGGGATTCATTGGGTCACCTATTTTACAGCCCTGAAAATGAGCAATGTGGCAGTTGCTATGTTGTCGGTATTTACTTTTCCCATCGTGACTGTATTTCTAGAACCCTTAATACTTAAAGTCCCATTTCAAAAAATTCATTTGTTATTCGGACTAATGATTATGATTGGTATCTATTTATTGGTTCCAGATTTCAATTTGAAAGATAAGATGACTATTGGACTGATATTGGGCTTGATTTCAGCTTTAACCTATGCTATTCGGAACATTATGGTGAAAACAAAAATTTCTAATATGGAAGGTTCTTCTGTGATGTTTTTCCAAATGATTGTTGTTTGTATCTTTTTAATTCCAGCATTATTTTTCTACCCCATTGAAAATATATCATCCCAATGGCCCCTTTTGCTTTTTTTAGGGATTATCACCACTTCACTTGGCCATACTTTGTTGGCTAATAGTTTGAAATCATCGAGTACCTCCAATGTGAGTATTTTGAATAGTATTCAACCAGTCTTTGGAATTCTATTAGCCTTCATTTTTTTAAAGGAGGTGCCACAATTTCAAAGTATTATTGGAGGTAGTCTTATTTTATCAACTGTAATTTTGGAAGGATTAAGAAAATTATAATTGTTTTACCGCTCTTTTATTTTTGTTATGACCGATGAATCTACAGGTTAAAAATCTCACTAAAACATTAGGAAAGTCAAAAGTTCTCGATGGCATTTCCTTCACATTAATCCCAGGAAAAGTATATGCTTTACTTGGTAACAATGGATCTGGAAAATCGACGTTACTGAAAATTCTAGCAGGATATTACTCTCATTGGACGGGGATCGTAACCTATGGTACTCTTGATTTAAAAAATCACACAAAGTCATTCCAATTCAAAACGGGCTATTTGTCTGAAGCCAATCCACTGTACAATCACATGTATGTCCAAGAGTATTTGGCTTTTATCGGAGGTTTTTATAACATCAAAAAAAGCAAAACACTCCATATGGTGACTCAATTCGGGTTGGAACAGCATCGCTACACCAAAATTCAAGTGCTTTCAAAAGGTTATCGACAGAGAGTCGGACTAGCAGCTTGTTTCATTCATAATCCAAGTTTATTGCTTTTAGATGAACCAACAAATGGATTGGATTTTAATC
The DNA here is from genome assembly GCA_026710085.1 of Flavobacteriaceae bacterium. Taxonomy (GTDB): domain Bacteria; phylum Bacteroidota; class Bacteroidia; order Flavobacteriales; family Flavobacteriaceae; genus Bin25. The sequence goes on from JAPORT010000019.1 coordinate 33,164, forward strand.
AACTAAAAGTCTTTGAAAAAACGATATCGGACTTTAAAACCAATCGAATCATTCTTTTCACAAGCCATATTTCTCAAGAGGTGGCGTCATTGAGTGATCATCAATTGATTTTAAATCGGGGGAAAATAAAAATCAGTTAAATTTTGATGCGAATACTTTTTGGCTCAATATTTTATAAAGCATAACCATATCGGTCAACAACTCTCTGAAAATTATCTAGTCGCTCCTTAAAAACTCAAATAGAATCCATCATCCCCTTGATATGTGAGATTGAATGATACCCTACTGGCCAAGATAGGGTTTTGAAATCTGCAAGGAAATGCGTCTCTTGGTCTCAAAACCTTGCAGAAATGATCCAAAAAGTGTCCCCAAAACAGCCCCAATGATTTGACTCGGAATTCAATGCCATTCTCCATCCAAAACATCAGATCCAGTGGCTGGCTGATGCCATCGATTGGTCTTTTTTTGAAAAAGCCTTTGAGCCTCTGTCTGCCAAAACAGCCGTCCGGCCCATCCCATTGGGGTGATGGTGAGTTGTTGGATGCTGAAACGACTCGACTATCGAGGCGTTGAAACCCTCATGGAGCGCGGGATTGAAAACCCTACCATGACGTACTTCACGGGTTTTGATGTCATGAAACACCAACCCCTTGGCGATCCCCCTGATGGGCGTCACTTGAGAGATCGTATGGGCCCAGCAGGGATGGAAAAGATGTTTGCTGATTCGGTCTCGTTGCATCAAAAAGAAATCAAGAAGTCCTCATCGATGGTCTTATCGGAGACCACCGTCCAAGGGAACAACGTGACCTTTCCGACTGATGCCAAGTGGAATAAAAAGGTCATCGATCAATGCCACAAGATCGCCAAAAAAGAAAAGATCCCACAGAGACAGACGTATGCTAAGGCCTCGAAAGAACTGGTGCGTCCAACCTTTCAAGGGAAGCATCCTCGACGAGCTCAAAAAGCCAAAAAGGCCACCTCCAAACTGAAGACTTTAGCCGGCCGACCAGTACGAGAAGGAACACGAAAACGGCCTCCTCTGCAACGAAGCCCATGCCAAGAAGCGTTCGAGCTGTACCAACGAGTGATCGATCAACAGCGATTCGATCAAAACAAAGTGGTGGCCATTCACAAGCCATTCACGGCTGGCATGGCCAAAGGTAAAGCTCATCAAATGGATGAATTTGGTCATCAAGTCGGCTTGATCGCGACGGGAGATCATCACGGCGATCGGTGCTTTTGAGGGCAACCCTCATGATCGCCAAACCATC
>JAPORT010000099.1 GCA_026710085.1 Flavobacteriaceae bacterium
AATGATTGATAAGTATTGCTTGGGGGCTGTGAGTTGTTTTTCGGACACATCTTTATTTATTTCAATCATGCCAAGACGAAACCACACCCCTACCTTTTCCACCTTTTAATCATTCTTCAGTATTGGCCTGATGGATATTGTTTTGCAATTTTTCAATCGCTTCTGATCGACTTAATCCATTGGCTATTTCTTTTTGTAAATCATCTAAAAACTGATTGTTTTCCGTGGTTTCATTTTATAAAGTGGTGATTTCTATTTGTTCCAAAAAACAGTCGAATAAGTCCCATATTTCAAAGGATATTTCTCAATCATATAATTTATCTGGAAATGGGTTGGTGTGGAAAAACGATAAAACAGGAGGAGACTGGTTTATGATTGATGAGAGTTGGGATAAAATGAGTCAATCCCAGTATGTGAAATTCACAACAGATTGGATGAAGGCTTCACATAGAGTTTTAAAGAATAGAGGATCGATTTATGTTGCCTGTAGCTATCACAACATTGCCGAAGTGATGATGACGCTTAAAGAATTGGATTACAAGATCAACAATGTGATTACTTGGTACAAAACAAACGCAATGCCTAATATGACAAAACGTACTTTCACTCATTCTACGGAATTTGTTGTTTGGGCTACAAAAGGGGCTCATTGGAAATTTAATTATGATGTGATGAAGAAAATCAATCCCAACAAACAACTGAATGGAAATTTAAAACAAATGCGGGATTTATGGAAAATGCCTTTAGTTCAGGGAAAAGAGAGATTAAAGAATGGCGATGGCAGGGCTTTACATCCGACTCAAAAACCCGAAGAAATGTTGAAGAGAATTATTCTAGCCAGCTCCGACAAAGGAGATATTGTATTAGATCCTTTTGTTGGAAGTGGGACAACAGCTGTTGTTGCTAAAACATATGGAAGAGATTTTATTGGAATTGACAAAGAAGAAAAATACATAACGGCGACTAGAACAAGGTTAGACTTGATATCAACCAAACAAAACATCCCGCTCAGATGAGGATAGAAGCCATCAAAATGAAGTTAGTTGCTCTCTAATTTTTTTTGTATCTCTGGATACGCATAATAATCAGATTCATCATCACAATTTTTAATTTGGTTTGTAATAAACTTTTTCCATGCAATTCTTGTTTCAGGAAGCAGATGAAGAGTTTGGTCAAAAATTCGAATTAATATTTTTTTAGTTCCACCTGCTTCATAAATCTGTCTGTTTGTTCCAGCAACCTCTAAAAGTTTTTTTATATCTGAACTGTTGAATTGGTTAATCAATGGAAGAATATAATTTTCCCCATTATCTTCGGCATGTCGATAACCCCATGAATTTGAAAACACATCAATCGAAAGTTCAACAAATTTTCGATGCGGGTATTTAGATAATATTTCAATTGTTTCTGAAGAATCGAACTCTCTAAATCGATTTAAAAGAATTTCAGAAACCTCACAAATGTCCATCATATTCGAATTAAATGCTACGGATTGAAATAGATGGTGAAAATTCGCTTTTTTAATCCTCTCTTTAAACCGTGTTTGGAAATTATCCGTTAACTTATTCCAGATTTCAGAATCGACTTCCACAAGGTGTGAAATATTTAACACATAATCCCTATTCAAATTCTGACTTTTTTCTTCGATAAAACGTTTCATAGAGTCTTCATAAATAGCGGGTTTAAGATTCCATATGACCTCTAAAATAGATTTAAGTATGGTTATTCTATGGGGTTCCATTGTTTTAGTTAACAGCATGTCAATAATTTCTTTTATCAGATTATAAACAAACTCATCTTTAGCCTTTTTCAAATACCTAGACACCATATAAGCCTTGGTCTCTTCAAATTGAGTTGGAATTAAATTAGAATCTAACTCTGATTTGAAATGCTCCATCGCCTTTCTGCCTTGAATGGGCGCTTGAATGAGGACAAATTGTAATGCATGAACGATATGCGTTCGAACAAGTTCAGGGGAGGGATTATATGGTTCTTCGAGATTATTAAACGATGGATGTGCACAACGATTTCGATCCTCTTTAATACGTTTCAACAATTCAAGCTCATGATTTGATATAATCTCAAAATGCTTAGCTGATGTTAATATTTTATTCTCATAACTCTGAAATCTTTCCTTTTTATTATTTTTAATTGTCTCATCTAATTCTTTGATAAAGTTTTTTAAATAGGAATCATTCACGACATTGCTTAGTTCACGAAACTTAGAAGTAAAATCAAACACAATGGCAATCCACGTAGACACGATTGCTGAACGAAAAGCACCCCCTCTATAGGCTGAAATGGCTTCATTGATTAGCTCACGAGAGTATTTATTATCGACTTTAAGTGTTAGTTGTGATATATCTGAATATTCCATTATTTCTATGAAGATATCGTTTGTTATTTATTTAGTTCTATCACGATTAGTGTGGATGACACAAACATAATGGGGATTTATGCAAGAAGACCTAAAAATAGGAGCATTCTAAAATGCAGATGAATTATAAATCAAAATATTTTATCTTCGGATGTCTTTTCATTTTTTAAGAAATAACAACCATGAAACAAGAAGAGAAAAACCTGAAAGTTTACAGAGACAGTAAGGAAGAAACTAAGAAATCGCCTCCATTGGCAGTGGCATATAGTTGTACCGTATGCTCAAACTTAAATCATAAGGGTTTAAAATCAAAACAGATTTTTGACATTGTATGGAAAATACCACTTGTAGAGAACGATCCTTTTCATAAAGGACTCTACTACGTAGAAGTGGACTTGTCAAATAAGAAAATGGGAGGTATTGCGAAATTTAATCAATCGAATCAAACTTTTAATAGCACTGGTCGTTGGGGAGAGATGAAACAGACCTCATCATAGAATACTCGAATTATTTTAAAAGGAAAATTCCTTTAGGTGATACACATCACATCTAATGAATCTCCCAATACTACTTTCGGATCTTTCTTTTCTCAATTAGTCAACATTTTAACTTTTGTGCGACTTTGTATCATTTCTCTATATTCTTAAAAAAAATTGATAAACTATAGTTTGATGGATTTCTTTTGTAATCCGTGTAATGATAATATCCATATATAAAAAAAGCAGATGTTATTATCAGATAATCAACGATTCGCCATTTTGAAATTGGAATGATAACAAGTAAAATCAAATTAGAAATCATCAATAGAGAAACTGTGAAATAAATGCTCTTGACAACCCATTTTTTTCTCAATTGATGGAAACTAGGAAATACAATTACATATATCCCCAAAAAAAAGTCAAAGCGATGATAGAGCTGAATACGTCATGTGCATTGATGGGGTTTATCCACGTTCCATAAGTCGAAATCTCTATATACATTAGAAGCACACTGTTTCCCCACTCGTAAACACTTCTTGCAAACAAAAGTGTTAGAATAACCATTGTGGAAATCAATCTGAATTGAGTCATTTCTTAATGTATCTTAATACTAATTTGCATTTTAAACTACTCTAGCTGTGTTGTTATTCTTGTGGAGAACAATTCCCCTCTTCTGATTTTTCTTCATCATTATGATCACTATCGCCTGGATCATCATAACAATCTTGAGCTTCATGTACTAAATCCCAAAATGTAGCTCCTTGGGATATGCCAGCTAAAGCGAATGAGACAATGCAACCTACTCCCATTGATATTGGCGCAGTAAGCAAACAACCTGCAAGGATACCTGCGATATTTAAAGACGAATGAAAATGGTATTTCATTAATAACCTTCGAATACAATCATTTCTCGCTCCTACATGTCCTGTTGAACTTCCAAATTTATGTGTTTTTCTACTTAAATCTCTTTCTAAAGATAGAGCGGTATGATAGTATGATTTTATTTGAAATGCCCTATTTAAAACGTTTTCAACCAGCACCAATCCATTTAAAAAAGCGCTATACCTCGAAATCATCTAATTAGAGGGCAACAACACTTTCCTTAAACTTATCCAAGGCATAATCAAAACCATGAACAATAACATGTTCTTCAAAATTAGAAAGCAACTCTTTGTCATTCTTAGATAATTTGTATTCAAGTTCTAAAAAATCATTTTCATTTAATTCGTCAAATAAATTAATCTGCTCTAAATCTAATTTTAATCCCCACGCATAGTTGATTTCAGCAATAATGTCTTCTGATGTCATATCAGAATTTAATGCTATAGGAATCTCCTTGTATTTGTTGTATACCGTCAAGTCAAAAACTTGAAAATCTGATTTGTTTTTAGTGTTAACGGAGTCTTTGTTACAAGAAATAACCAGCAGTAAATACAATGTAATATTCACCACAAACGATTTTTTGATGTTTTTCATAATGTTGTAAATAATCCTTCCTAATATAATAAAAACCATACACATAAACGCTTTATCTTATAGCACGCTAATAATGAAAGTGCCTTAAGTAGTTAAATACTATCTAAAACCCTATCTTTTCTTTCAATTAATTTGATGATCTTCAATGAAAGTAAAATACCTCCGGACCAGCCACTTCACCCAAGAGGGCAAACGCTTTGATCTAGACAAGACATCTTACGATCGCGTCTTTTTTGACCAAGGCGTTTCAGGAACCATTCCTTTTGCCGAAAGACCCGAAGGATCGGTATTAATGAAATGGGTGAAAAAAGGATTGATCACCGATGAAGTGAGTCGATTAGGAAGGAACACCAAAGATGTCTTGGGCATCTTAGAAACACTCCAAGCACATCAAGTCAATGTGGTGATTCAAGAATTAGGGATGGATTCAAGAAAGGCCAATGGAGAAGAAAATCCTTATTGGAAAGTCGTTTTGACGATGATGAGTTGTTTGTATGAAATGGAACGCAAAGCCCTTTTAGAACGCACCCGACAAGGCATCCAAGCCTATAAAGAACGAGGCGGAACATTTGGACGCCAAGTCGGGACGGTGGAAACCAGAGAAACGTTTTTATCCAAAACCAAAAAAATCATCCGTTTGTTAAACCAAGGAAAGTCTTACCAAGACATCCAGAGTCGACTGCAGGTGAGTTCGACGACGATTAGGAAAGTGAAGCGATACGTGGGAAACAATCAAAAAGGATGAGTTCATGATCGCTTGTATAAAAACTTTATTTAAAAAACTTTCTATTTCGGGGAGCAAAAGAAAAAGTAAGAAGAATAAGCTTAATATTAATTTGGGGAATAAGAATATGAATATAGAAAATATGAATATAACGCTAAAGGTTTATATAGTGGATGAAACATACGGA
>JAPORT010000103.1 GCA_026710085.1 Flavobacteriaceae bacterium
AACGAGTGCTGGTGGTCCCAAAGATTTAACAGAGCGACTGGGTTGGTTGTAAGGTAATTCCTTAAAAGCAAATATTGATGAGAAAGTTCTTTAACGATGTTTTAGGTTGACAATAAATAAAGAGGTTGTCTTGTTAAAACATCCATTGAGAAAAAGGATTTTTTTTTGAAGGAAACAAAACCTCCCAATTGGGAGGTTTTGTTTGTTAAGAGTCGATGGAAGCGTAGGATTTAGATTTTGGCAGTAAGTGGAACGAATATCGATTCTTTGAATCGATTAAGATCATTGGTTTCTTTGGTTCATTTCGACCAATTCAAGAGAATCTTCAAGGATCTCTAATCGAAAAAGAACTTGTTGATGAATTTGATGGTATGTTTTTGGATTTGAAGCATAATATCTTTCAGATTGAGCTAATTGAAGGCTATCGATATGGTATTTGTTGTAAATATAGGTGGCATTAAAAGCATTTTGAAAAATAGGATTGACCGTTATCGTCCCCTTGATACCATCCATGATGGTGATATCATATAAAATATGGGTCATAGTTGTTTTTGAAATCAAATGATCTGGTCTATTCTCAGAATAAAAGGTGTCGCAATGTGACAACAGGAATACAGTTAGGAATAAAATTACGGTAAGATGACGATTCATATTCGATCAAATGTTAGTGCTTGAGCTACTTTATTTTCTGAGACAATGCCATCAGAGTATACCAACTGACCGTTGAGGAATGTATGAGTGACTCTTCCAATAAATGTTTCCCCTAAAAATGGTGACCATTGGCATTTGTAGAGTAAATCTTTTGCTTTGACTGTCCACGTTTGATTTAAATCCACAACAACTAAATCAGCATAATACCCCTCCCGCAAAAAACCTCTATTGGATATATCAAATAAAATGGCCGGATTATGTGCTGCTTTTCGAACTAGTTTTTCTAAAGTCAAAGATCCTTGTTGAACACAAGTCAGTAATCCAGGGAGCATATGTTGAACTAGCGGACCTCCTGAAGGACAGTTCAAATAGGATTGACTTTTTTCAATGGTTGTATGAGGAGCATGATCGGTTGCCAAAACATCAATTCGATTATCAATCAGAGCATTCCAAAGGGCATTTCGATCATGAACAGACTTAATGGCAGGATTCCACTTAATAAAAGATCCCTGTTTTGCATAATCTTCATCAGAAAACCAAAGATGATGCAAGCACACTTCAGAGGTGATTTGTTTTTCATGAAGTGGAATTTCATTACTAAATAATTCAACTTCTTCACGGGTTGATAAGTGAAAAATATGAATTTTTGCTCCTGTTTCTTTAGCCAATGAAATGGCCATTTTTGTAGACTTCAAACAAGCTTCGTGACTACGTATTTTGGGATGCATTTGTATTGGAATATCGCTACCAAAACGATTAGTTGCTTTTCTTAAATTTTGTTGAATCGTCGATTCATCTTCACAATGGAGTGCAATGCGAATTGGGGTATGACGGAATATTTTACGAAGCACAGTTTCATTGTCAACCAACATATTTCCTGTTGAAGAACCTAGAAATAGTTTTAGTGCTGGAACTTTTTTAAAATCTAAGGATTGAATGACTTCTAAATTATCATTCGTTCCACCAAACATAAATCCGTAATTGGCATATGAACTCTTGGATGCGGTATGATATTTCTGATTCCATGCATCAATGGTGGTTGTTTGGGGATTGGTATTGGGCATTTCCAAATAAGAAGTGATTCCACCAGCTAAAGCTGCTTTTGATTCAGTTTCAATCGTTGCTTTGTGTTCGTATCCTGGCTGTCTAAAATGCACTTGATCATCAATAAGTCCAGGTAAAAGATGCAATCCATTAAGATTGATCGTGTGGTTAGCTTGGTCTGTAGAAATTGAAGAAGCAATTTTCTCAATCCGTTGGTTTTTAATGAGTAAATCACTATGGATAGTGGATTCTTCGTTAACTAAAATTGCATTTTTTAGTAGTGTTTTCATTTGAATCTAGATTTATTTATTCTCAAATAAGGGACCCCAAAAATGGCCTCTCGTATGATTTTATAATCCATTTTTGATTTGCCAAATTCCCTATTGAGAAAAATAATGGGGTGTTCAATCATCTTAAACCCTTGAATGTATGCTCGGTACTTCATTTCAATTTGATAGGCATAGCCAGTAAATTTTAATTCAGTGAGATCCAACTTTGAAAGAACCTCTCGAGTGTAACCAACAAAGCCAGAAGTGGAATCACGAATAGGCATATCTAAGATCAAGCGAACATAGATAGATCCTAATAATGAAAGTATGATTCTTCCCAAAGGCCAATTGACCACGCTAATGCCTTTGGCATATCGAGATCCAACCACAATTTGATATTTATTTTCTATTAATTGCTTCATTTGAGTCAAATCATTTGGATTGTGTGAAAAATCGGCATCCATTTGAAAGATGAATTGGTATTGATGTTTTAAAGCCCATGCAAAGCCTTCTTGATATGCCTTGCCAATTCCTTCTTTTTTAGTTCTTATAATTAAATGAATGTTTTTGAATTGACGGGACAAATTTTTAACTAGTTCAGAAGTTTTGTCCGGGGAGGAATCATCAACGACTAAAACATCGCAAAGTAAATCCTGACTTAAAATACATTGAATGATGGATTTAATATTATCCGCTTCATTATAAGTGGGGATGATAATTAAGGTGTTTGGCATCTATCAACAAAACTAATAATAGTATTTTCAAGTATACTTTTGCTGTTGTATCATCGATTGACACTTGGAAAGATTTTTACAGACTGTAGAGCACACAGAGTTTATCCCATGGATTTTTGTTGTGTTATTAGTTGTTATCAATATGATTAACTATTTGATACCTGGGATCATTAATTCGACAACTCATATTCTTCAACTTCAAAAATTAATCCGAGTCAACATAGAATTCATCCCCAGAACTATTTCACCTCTCACATTAACTAATTTGTTTATGTTGATCTTTGTTGTGGGTACTGTTTCTCTTTATCTCATTTTTTTATTGGGTCATCTTTCGACCTATCCCATTTCATTGAGTTTGTTCTGGTGGTTTTTTATTCCAATTAGCACTTTTCTTATATTAAGATTTTTACTCAACATAGCATTGGCTCGATTGTATCATAAGAGAATATTACTTATCGAATATATTAATTCAAGAATTCCAATTCACTTTTCAATATGTATGGCCATACTAATGGTATGCTTTATCCACTACACGGTTTTTAAATCTTTGTTTTTTTTATTGATTAGTGGTGGGGGCATTATCACCATTTTAATTGTAAACGAGGTTCGATTTCTTCAAAAGTTAGCTAAAGAAAATGCCATCAAAAAATTTTACATGATTAGTTACATTTGCATACTGAGATTATTGCCTTTATATGGTGTATTTGAAGTGTCTGTAGCTCCCCTACTTGAATAGAGAAATAGATATGAAACTGAAGACATCAATTAAGTCAGTGTTGGTCTCTCAACCGGAATCATCTTCCGATAACACGCCCTACAATAACCTTAAGCAAAAGTACAAGTTAAAAATGGATTTTCGTCCATTTGTGCATGTTGAAGGATTGGATCCTAAAGAAGTTAGGCGTCAACGTATTGAAATTCAGAAATACCATAATATCATTTTTACATCACGTAAAGCCATTGATTACTATTTTAAAACATGCGAAGACATTCATTACAAAGTTCCACCAACTCTTAAGTATTTCTGTCAATCCAAAGCAGTTGGCCATTATCTTCATCAATTTGGTGTTTATAGAAAAAGAAAGGTCTATGTTGGAGAGCGTAGTATAGAAGATTTACGTGAAAACTTTGAAAAATATTCTGATGAGCGATTTTTATTACCATCTTCTGATGTTTTAAACCCAAAGATTGTTGACTTTTTGAATTCATTGAAGGTAGAGTGGAAAAGAATTATTCTATACAAGACAGTAGCCTCTGATTTATCTGATCTCAAAGATGTTTACTATGATATTTTGGTTTTTTATTCTCCTGCTGGAATTCACTCTCTTTTTGAAAACTTTCCAGATTTTGAGCAAAACGATACCGTCATTGCCGCTTTTGGCCCTTCAACAGTCCAAGCTGCTCAAGAACATAATCTTCGTATTGATATAGAGGCACCAACCAAAGCGTGTCCTTCTATGACAATGGCAATCGACCAATATATCAAATCGTTTGGATGAGCATTTACTAGCTCAACAGATTATAGAATGAGAGTTTAGGTTCAACTATCTAGTCGCTCCTTAAAAAGTCTAAAATTGACTTCCAGCCCTTTTATATGGGGCGATTGAATGATACCCTACTGGCGAAGGCAGGGTTTTGAAATCTGCAAGGAAATACGTCTATGGTGCTTAAAATCTTGTCGAAGTGATCCAAAAAGTAATCCCCAAACAACCCCCATGATTTGACTCGGCATTGAATATGATTCTCCATCCAAAACACAAGATCAAGTGACTAGCTGATGCGATCGACTGGTCTCCTTTTGAAAATGCCTTGGAACCCTTGGATGCCAAAACGGGCCGTCCAGCTCATCCCATTCGGGTGATGGTGGGTTGTTGGATGCTGAAACGACTCGACCATCGAGGTGATGAAACCCTCATGGATCGCTGGATTGAAAACTCCACCATGCCGTACTTCACGGGTTTTGATTTCTTGAAACACCAACCCCCTGGCGATTCCTCTGATGGGCGTCACTTGAGAGATTGGATTGGTCAATCAGGGATGGAAAAGATGTTTGCTGATTCCGTTCAGTGGCATCAGAAAGAAATCAAAAAGTCCTCATCGATGGTGTTGTCCGATACCACCGTCCAAGGGAACCATGGGACCTTTCCGACCGATGCCAAGTGGAACCAAAAGGTCATCAACCAATGCCACAAGATCGCTAAAAAAGAAAACAACGGCAGACGGATGCCAAGGCCTCCAAAGAACTGATGCATCCAACCTTTCACGGGAAGCATCCTCGACGAGCTCAAAAAGCCAAAAAAGCGACCTCCAAACTGAAGACTTTAGCGGGCCGACCAGTGCGGGAAGGAACACGAAAACGATCCCCTCTGCAACGGAACCCAGACCAAAAAGAGCTGGATCGGTACCAACGAGTGATCGATCAACAGCGATTCGATCAAAACAA
>JAPORT010000133.1 GCA_026710085.1 Flavobacteriaceae bacterium
ACGAAAAATGTGTAGCAGCCCAAAATTGGTGGACAGAGAATCATGAACATTGGGACTCCGTTCGAAGTCAATGGGACGAAACAATTGCTAAAAAAGAAGATATCGCTTTATAATTTTTAGAAGGTTTTATCCTGATGGTATAGGAGCAAAATCCTAAATCTTTAAAAAAGAATAATTCGGAACTTCAGAAGGTTATCCACCTCTTGTAATCTTTCTGTTGACTGATAGAATCTCTTAGAATATTCATAAAACTATATTGTAGATTTTCTCGCTTATTGGTTAGACTTACAATAATTAGGGTAGTACTTTATTGATCAAGAGTTTTATAACCTCCCTTAGATTTTCTTCGTTTTCAGTCGATATCTCTTCATTTTTACTACTTGAATTCTTAAACAGATTATTAATCACAAATAAAATAATCAAAGTAATTGAAGCTAGTAGGGGTGTGATTAAAAAGAAAACAGAATACCCTAAGTTTTTTAATTGATCAACGTCGAATATTAATTTTTTAAATACAAAGAATACAGCAAAACACAAACCCAAAACAATTAAAAAAGAAAAGGTTATCATAGCCCATCTCCAAAATCTAAAATCTTTAGTGTTTTTTTCTCTTTCCTCTGTCGTAAATATCTCTTTTTCCCGCTGTTTAGGATTTTTCCCCTCTCCTATAAACACATCTTTTTCATGCCTCATTAAATTTTATTTTACCTTATTGCCTATTAGAAGATTGCATTTTGTTTTTGAAGTCCCTTTTTATTAATGAATTTGGAATAATTCCATTTTTATTTTTTCCATGATATATTTTGTTCCAAGCACTTCCTTTTTCATGGGTCAAATCAATAAGTTCATACGGGTTATAGGATTGGTAGTAATCAAAAACCCTTGTCATTAAATTTTTAGACTCGTCATCAATTTCACATGGTTTATCACATTCAATTTTAACTAAGTTATATCTGTCTTGATCTCTAAACAGATAATACATCGATGGGATAACAGGGCCATATCTCCAAGCTCTAAATGGATCAATCAATAGCGGTCGTTCATAGTTAGCTAAGTTCCAACCATGTGATAAATAGGCTAATTTCATCAAACGCATGATTGACATGACTTCTTTTTTATCACTAGCAAGGTTGATTAGATAATTGGCAATATAAATACTATCGTACGGTCCCTTACCAAATGTTGTTTCGTTTTTCATACTACAAAAATATGTAGTGTATTCATTTTATTTCTAGAAACACATCATTTCCTAAAACCTAATGATTAGCGATCTAGTGCTCTCTTGTACATTTTTGCTTTTGGGGCTCTTTTACTTCTATACTGAGAACTCAAATGAAGTTTCATAGAAAACTATGTTATTAAAATTCTTAATCAAAACAAGTAGACAAGCAATATAATTGAAGTTTAAAATCTATTGCCATAGAGATTTTTTCATTTCAAGCTTGAGTTCTTTAGTTAATTCTACGATGGATTGACTGATTTTTTTTGGATTGATTTCTTGATTTTCTAATTTCATGGTTTGATGGGTTCGAGATGCTATCTCTTTTGCCAATTCATTAGCTTTTACTTCCACAAATTTTTCTAATGTCCCATCTTTGGGAACAAATCCATAGACAAAGTGCAAATTCAAGCCCATGCCGATTTGTTTCATTTTATTAAAAGTGATTTGTCCTGTCACTTCACGTTGTTCAATTTTTTGTATGGCTCCTTTTGAAAGATTTAATCTCTTCCCTAACTGTTCCATAGTCATATTTAATCCGCTTCTAATGGTCGAAATCCATCCTTTTTCAGGAACCAAAACTTTTTCTAATCCATGGAAAGGAACCAAACTCAAATCAAGTTGTTTAATCAATAGGTGCTTTTTATTTCTCATGATTCAAATGCTTATAGTGAAGCAAAATTAATAAAAGTCGACATATATGTATACAATATATGTAAAGTATACATTAAAGAGTTCTATTTTGATTTTTCCTTATTTCCAAACAAATTATTATTGCACTAGATAGTTGAACATGGCATTTTTATCGGTTTTCACCACCAAAGAAAACGTAGTGATGATGATAAATAATTGAAATTAGTGATAGATAATAACACAAAACATATCCAGAAGTGCCAACAATGCGATTTTAGTTAGCAACCAATGAATACCTCCATAACCTCGTCATTCACTAAACTTGGAATGAACTGTTCAATACGATAAAAACAGTTGAGTGAGTATCAGCATAAAAACACCAATCATTAAGGGAAACACAACAAATCGTTGATAAAACTTACTGACTTTATGGTAGCCATTGGTTTCATGAAGCACTCTTTTCACCTCTTTCATATTCTTATCTAGCGAATCAAGTCGTTTATCCATGTTATTAAATCGGTCTGTGATTAAATTAACAATAGCATTTTGATGATTGGATCTATCCATGGTCTATTGACTAGTGAAAGGGAATCACAAAAGTAAGAAACAAATCAAGAGAAGATAAGTTCTTATCATTACTCCCATTTTATTTGCCATTAAAGTGAGGCAAGAGTAATAAAAGCAGACATATATGTATACAAAAAACATGGAAAGTAGACATAAAATAGATTTAATGTAGTTTTCCCTATGAATTTCAACGGTTTTTTGACCATGTTTATTCAACGAGTAAGAGCATTACATACATTAGCCTTGATTACCTTTGTGAGTCACTTATTCTATCATGGAAAAATATTTAAAAAACGTTTATAACATTTATAAAAATTTTCAAGAAAAGGAGGATTTGTATCCTGGACCAAGGTTAACACCGATGGATAATGAAAATCCTAAATATCTGATTTTGGGAATCAATCCAAACAATTCATTCAAAGCACATGCTAAATTTTCAAAATATGCAGATGATCGATTGCAGATAATTAAGCATTTGAAACAAAAATCTGATTCAGAAGCTCAGAAGGGATTTGATAAATTTTTAAGTTTTGATAAATACGATTATTATAAAGATAAGACTATTTACCTCCAAAAATTAGCGCATAAACACCATCAACATTTTATAGGTCACGCAGATTTTGCTAACCAACTAGGAATCAATAATGAAGACTATTCTTTTTTTGATCTTTTCCCAATTTGGCAAAGAACTCAAAAAGACTTAAATAAAAATCTAATAAAAAAACATCCAGTTCTAACGAGAGAACTCATTGATGAATTCAATGATTTTCTCAATAGAAAGGAATCGATAAAAGGACTTCTGTTTTTTAATAAAGAGGCGTATAATGCTTTTTCAAAGCACCAAACATCTCTAATAAAAAACCAAAATGAAACTAAAATTTCACTAAAAACCCGTAAACCGGTTAGTGTGGTAGTTGAAAGTTCAATCAGAATTAATGATAAAATGGAGGTTGAAATTACGGCATTTGGTATTGGAGACTATGCTTTTAGAAAGAAACAAATGACAGAGCTAGCTAGCCACTTCAAGCATAGATTTAATTAGTCGCTCCTTAAAAACTCAAATAGAGTCCGTCATCCCCTTGATATATGGGATTGAATGGTGTCCTATTGACGAAGACAAGGTTTTGAAATCTGCAAGGAAATGCGTCTCTTGTGCTCAAAAGCTTGTCGAAATGATCCAAAAAGTAACTCCAAAACAATCCCAGTGATTTGACTCGGCATTGAATGCGATTCTCCATCCAAAACACAAGATCCAGTGGCTGGCTGATGCGATCGACTGGTCTTTTTTTGAAAAAGCCTTGGAACCCTTGGATGCCAAAACAGGCCGTCCATCCCATCGCATTCGGGTGATGGTGGGCTGTTTGATGCTGAAACGGCTTGACCATCTGGGTGATGAAACGCTCATGGATCGCTGGATTGAACATCCAACCATGCCGTACGTCACAGGTTCTGATGTCATGAACCACCAACCCCCTTGCGATCCTTCTGATTTGAGTCACTTTAGAGAGCGTATGGGTCAAGCAGGCGTGGAAAAGATTTTTGCTTATTCGGTCTCGTTGCACCAAAAGGAAATCAAGAAGTCCTCATCGATGGTCTGATCGGAGACCACCGTCCAAGGCAACAACGTGACCTTTCCGACTGATGCCAAACGGAACAAAAAGTCATCGATCAGTGCCACAAGATTGCCAAAAAAGAAAAGATTCCACAGAGACAAACCGATGCCAAAGCCTCGAAAGAACGGGTGCATCCAACCTTGAACGGGAAGCATCCTCGACGAGCTCAAAAAGCCCAAAAGGCCACCTCCAAACTGAAGACTTTAGCGGGCCGACAAGTCCAAGAGCTCGGGCGAAAACGAGCTCCCCAACAAAAAAGTCAATATCAAAAAGAACGGGATCGGTACCAACGAGTGATCGATCAACAGCGATTCGATCAAAACAAAGTCGATGCCATTCACCAGCCGTGAACGGCTTGTCTGGCCAAAGGTAAGGCTCATCAAATGGATGCATTGGGGAATCAAGTGGGACTGATGGCGACGGGAGGGCCAACCATGATCATCACGGCGATCCGTGCTTTTGAGGGCAACCCTCATGATCGCCAAACCATCCAACCCTTATGGGAACCACAGGAATCCATCGTCGGTCTCGCTCCCAAAGAACGGATCGATGACCGAGGCGGTCGGGGAAAGCGTCCGATGGGCGAGACTAAGAGATCGATGCTAGGCAAACCATTGAAAAGTGATCCCCCCTATCAAAAGCAAAAGAAAAGGAAAAAGTTTCGATGCCGAGCGGCCATCGAGCCGCTGATGGGCCATCTCAAAACAGAACATCGGATGCAGGAAAACGATTTGATGGGCGCCCCATCGCCAACAATCAATGCCTCTATGGCTGCGACGGGGTGACATTGAAAGAAACTCATGGAACAACGAGTCCAAGAGGTTCTTTTTTACTTTTTCAGAGGGGCTTCATGTTCAGTTCAAAGAACTTTGATCATCAAAATAATAGAACTGTAACTGCTAAAAAAGACTTTTTAAGGAGCGACTAATTAATAACGATTTAGAGAAGAAGAACTGGGAGGCTTTAATTCAATGAATCTGCGGAGAAAGAGGGATTCGAACCCCCGGAGGGTGTGACCCCTCAACGGTTTTCA
>JAPORT010000051.1 GCA_026710085.1 Flavobacteriaceae bacterium
AATTAATTTTATTTATTTCTAAATACGATGGAATTAGCAACCATTCAAGAGCAAAAAGATCTCACTCAATACATTAGAAGTTATATAAAAAAACATGGCGACCCCTATGATTTTGACCTTTTCGAATTCAATGTTGATCAGCGTAGAGATTGTTTGAACTGGATGACCTTTTTAGGTTTTGTTAATAAAATTGAAGATGCTACAAGAAAAAACCAACGATTGAACAAAACATATATTGAGGATGTTAAAGGTGTTGCTGATAGATATTTCATTCGATATTATCCTTTGGAATACGAAAAGGGGAGATGAGTTATTTAGACTCGTGCGATAAGAAAAAATTTTTGGAAGAACTTCACGACTATAAAGATAGCTTGGTTAAGCATCCCATAGAAGCCAGTTCCATTATCAGTGCCTTAATAGAAAATAGCACGAGAATAGAGGGGAGCACATTGACGCAAAAAGAAGTCGAAGATTTATTGGAATATGGCATCGAACCAAATAAACCTGATCATGAAAAGTCTATGGTTCGGGATTATTCAGATGGCTTGTTGTTTGTGATGAAGCTTTACCAAAACAAGAGTCCTTTATCGATACAAAGTTTAGAATTCTTGAATCGCAATGTTATGAAACGAAACGGAGAAGTCAAACCAGTAGGGGTCGATAGAGTCGTTGATACTTCACTAGGGAAAATTAGGAATGTTGATGTTTCATGGGGTTGGCATCGGTTTATGCCACACGCTCAAGTGAAAGAAAATCTTGAATTAGTGTTGAGTTCCATAAATGCCGATATCAAGAATGAAAAAGATATGATTGATATTTATCGGTTGAGTTTCCAAATTCATTATGATGTTATTACCATTCACCCGTTTCCGGATGGAAATAGTCGAACTAGCCGACTCTTAATGAATTATATTCAGGGATGGTATCAACAACCTTTAACCACCATATTATTTGAGTACAAACATCAATACAAAAACGCACTTCATTATTCTTGGGACGAAAACAACCCTTAGTTCTTTATCAATTACATGTTTAACCACACCATTGATTTTTTTCGTTTCATTAAAAAGACTCACCATATTGGAAAGGGTATCAAGAAGAAAAATATTGTATGGTTAGGACCAACTCATTTAAGGAGCCATACCACAGATACCAAAGGAGAGGACTAAGTTTGTCGAGGTAAGAGTCATTTGAGACTTTTGGATTTTTTCGACATATATTTTTAATCATTTGATAAATCCACTTTCAAAAACCTAAAAAACGGGGAAAGCCATTATTTTTTGAGTTCACTTTTGTTGCTAGGGTATTAAAAATGGATGAATTTTTTGATACTCAGGCCAGTGTTTGGTTAAATTTGAGAAAAGCTAAAAACCCTTGATGGATGTAAAGAATCCCATCACTAGATTTAGATCTATTCTTTTCATCTTGATCATAAGCACCAGTCATGTGGCTTACAATCAGTATTTGGAATTAGATGAATTGGGATCAAGAGTTATGGAACCAAATTACCTTCGTGTCCAATTCATCAATCAATTGGCAGCCAACGCCGATACTTATGGAAACCTAAATATCTGGGGAGAATTCATCAATGCAAAAACATCATTTAAAAGTGGGACTCACTTATCATTCCATATGTTTTCTTCTCAAACCATTGTTTATCGAAATTGGCCATTTGAAGATCATTTTAGTACCATTTCAAAAATCTTAGACCCAACTGGTGGAACCTTAAAAGCTAGCATACTCTTTACACATCCAATCACATCGATAAAGAGTTCCAAAATAAATCTTGGCTCTCGTTTCGGTACTAGTTGGATGACAACTAATATTACCGAAGAATCATTTTTGTCTCATCATCTCCATTTAGGAATTTCAATCCAACAAAAGATAAAAGAAAGGAAATTGAAAGATGCGATTTATCTCGTTTTGTATCCGCATTATGTTATCAATTTTATCAATGAAGAAGATACGATGGCACATCTATGGCCCGAGTACCATTCCGTTTTAGAGAGATATTACAGAGAGGATGACCACAAACCGACGTTTGAAGAAATCATGGATATTCATCAATATTCAGATTATTCAATTCAGGGACTAGGGCTTGAATCCAATTTCATTTTTGGGAAAAATTTCAGATGGAGCATTTCAATCCATCATTTGATGAGACTACCCGATTCAATATTGAATTTTCCATCAGGGCATTCCAATACCCATGGAGTGAATGCTCGTTTAAGAGATCCCCTTCTTGGAAGAATTGGAGTTGCTTACAAATTTTAAAGCGAAACTCTAATCCCCAATAGCCAATTGATTTGAGCTTGAGGATAATATCCTGCTCCTTCAATCGTCACTAATTGGTCAGGATTTGTATCATCATCATAGGTATAGAAGTAGCCATTGGAAATATATTCTTGATCCAAGACATTATTGACGATCAAGGATAACTCCAATTCTTGGAGCCCCCTTTTCGGCTTTAGATGGTAAACAAAATTCAAATCATTGATGAAATAACCATCAAGTTTTGACTTTTCAGAATCAATATTTCCCATATATTGAGACGATACATATTTTGATAATAAATTGATTGATGTGTTTTTATCCAATGAATATTGCAAAATATTAGCTCCAATAAAATTGGGAGAATAGGAAATATGGGTATTCCCTAAATTTTCCAATTGTCCATCTCTTTGAAAATAGTAATCGATGTTTTGATTACTACTTAATGTGATGGCTGTTTGCCAATGGATTCGATGAGTTAAAGCCAAACTGCTTTCTATTTCAACCCCGAATCTTCTAGATTTTCCTATATTCTCTCTAATGGGAGCCCCTACTTCATCTAACTGACCCGTCAGAATGAGCTGGTTGGTATAATCCATATAATACAAGTTGATTTGCCATTGCCCTCGATCTGCGAAAGATCGAAACCCCAATTCATAATTATCCAATTCTTCAGGGACAGGATTTCCATTTTCAAAATCTGTCCGATTGGGTTCACGATGCGCTTTGGCATAAGAAAAATAGAACTTGGTTTGATTACGGATATTATAAGTAAGACCAAATTTGGGATTGAAAAATGAAAAGGAATCATCCACTTCAAAAGTTTTTGGACCTGCGGCTTGGCCTTCAACTTCATATTGAATCGACCTTAACTGAAGATCAATGTAAAATGAAAGATGATCATTGATGAAATAATTCAGTTTACCAAAAGCACTTTGTTCATATTTCAGACCAAGGTTTTCATAAAAACGATGATGGGGTTGAATAGCTCCCAATTGATGTCCCCAAAGGAGTTCCCCAAAATGATCTCCGCTATAGTGGCTTAATAATCCACCAAAATTCAAACGCATTGTATGGTTGGTATAATTGAGCCCCAGGGTGGACACATAAAAATGATTATCTAGCCACTTTCTCGTGATATTTTCGGTGATACTGATTTGTTCTTGACCGATGGTTAATTCAGGAATTTGCAGGTAACTGAAATTGATGTTATCTCCGAAGTGGATGTTTTGAGTGGCATAAACATCATTATATTCTTGATAGTATCCTCTACCATAGGTATAATTCAGAGCGAGTCTTAAATTCCAATTATTTTTAAGCTGTTGATTCAGCAAAAACTGATAATGATCTTGGGTGTAATCATCAACTTGAGTATCATAAAACCCTGTTAAGTTCCCCAATGTATCATAGATTTCACCTGCAGGATTATAGCGTCTGTTTCTTTTTAATGTGTTACTATCAATTCCATACCAAGATTGATAGGTTGTTTCATGCCCTCCAAATAATAACAATCGAATGAAGGTCTTGGGATTTTGATATGCTAATTGAAGAAAATGGGAATCCAAATCAGAACTTGCTCTTTCAATATAACCATCGGATTTGAGGTGTGATAATCGTCCCGATAATTCAAATTGGTCATTCAATAAACCACTGGAAAAGTTCAATGTGTTTTTGATGGTATTGAAGCTCCCGATGGAATTGGAAATTTCAGCAAAAGGTTGAATACTGATATCTCTAGTTTCGATATTCAAGCTGGCTCCAAAGGCAGCCGTCCCATTGGTGGAAGAGCCAACCCCTCGTTGGAGTTGAAAGCTCTCAACACTTGAGGCAAAATCAGGCAAATCAACCCAAAAGGTATTGTGGGATTCAGAATCATTATAAGGAATTCCATTGATCGTCACATTAATTCTTGTGGCATCACTTCCTCGAACACGCATAGAGGTATAGCCAATGCCATTTCCAGCATCACTTGTGGTGACTACAGAAGGTAAAAAATTCAGTAGAATGGGAATATCCTGACCTAGATTTCTTGGTTGAACCTCTTCTTTGGTCACATTGGAAAAGGTAAAAGGTGTTAACTCAGTGGCCCGAATCCCTTCTAGTTGTACTTCATTCAATTGAACAACTTGGAGCGTATCGGCAGCTTGTTGATTGTTTTGTTGAGCCACTAATGGGAAAATCGAAAAAAGAAAGATTAATAAAAAAAGTTTTGATGACATCTCATTGACAATAGGAGAATAAAAGAGGTCATTACTCTCGTTAAAAAATTATCCTAACAATTCCCTTGGCAACATTACTTGCCCAGGTTCTATGGGTATTATCTCAGCCTTAACAGCACCCCTTTGAGACGGTACAAATTTATACTATAATGAAGCATCAAATGCTAAAGTTCAACAAAAAATGAAGTAGAATGTATAAGAATATTTTCAAGACGGGAATTTTGTTTTACTCAATCAATGTTTATTTTATTGAGTTCTTCAATCATGTCGATCGTTTTGACACTCAACGTCATGACGCTCAATAGCAAATCAAGAATATATCTCGGATTGCCGATCTCTTGAGCATAGATATTCGGATTGTTCGGAATTCCTTTGGTTTTGTGAGCCGATTGAGGTCGATTGACTTGATATTGATTCATTACCCACCAAATCGCTGATTTATCTGTTATGAGGTAATCATAGGCTTTAGCGGGGATGTTAGAGATGGTGA
>JAPORT010000044.1 GCA_026710085.1 Flavobacteriaceae bacterium
ATTATCAATTAATGACCATCAATAACCTCAAGAGAAAAATCAATCAGTTGAAATAGTAAAAAATGAATTTTTTCAATCGATTCATGTTATATGGATTTGGGTTTTTTATGGGTTTGATTATTCTGGTTTTCATATGGAAACAAAAAGACGCTCAATTTCACTACGGCCCTCAAGCTAGAGTCAAGACAAGCCTATTATCTAAGTCAATCATTGAATATCAAAACAATACAAATGGATTTTATAATGATAGTTTAATACGCCATATGATTAGCAACGGTAAAGTGGTGTTTTCCAAAAGCATTACCAATCGAGATTCATGTAATTTATATCATATTGATTACCAAAAGAATCAATCTATAGAGATTGAAAACTGTAAACACCGCATTGTGGTTAGAGGAGTTGAATAAATATAAAGTTGGTTCTAACACAGATTATCTAGATAACATAATTTGAATCCGAAAGACAATAGATTTTGGTGATTTTTTTTCGTTGGAAAATAGTAGATAGTGAACTTTGAGAGTATATTGAATAAATGCGAGGAATCAACAATTTTTAATAATAAGGAGAATTGTGATTTATTCACTGAACTCATTCAAGCGTATCTAAAAACTGATTCGAATTACAGAATCAAATTTGAAAAAGTTTGGCTATGGGATGAGTTTCCATATAAAAAATCATTTGGTAATTCCAAATGTAGTATTGACATAGTAGCACAATTAAAAGTTGATAAATATTATTATAGGAAAACAGTGAAGCCTTTACCACAATTCTGGGCTATAAAATCCTTATTCTTCAAAAAAAACCAACAAATTGTCAAAAGTGATTTAACCCACTTTCTTATCGATTCATCAAAGAGTATCAATATAGGTGTTGGAAATCTCGTTGAATTTTCTAACAAAATAATTATTACTACCACAAATTTTTTGAGTGAAAAAGCCAAACAGACTATTGAAAACCAAATTCCAAAAATTTGCTTGATAGATAGAGATGAACTTTCTGAAGCAAAAGTAGATTGGGGATGTTTAGACCAATTTTGTGTGTATAAGAAATGGATGAATTATTGGAAAATCAGTTTATCCGATTCTCAAAGAATGAAGGTTGAATTCAAAAAAGAAAAGCATTATATCTTAAAAAATGTAGATTTAGAATCTGGTATTATACCTTTTAAAGAAACCGATGAACTATTTAAGCACAAAGAGAAAGAATTCAAAGGTGAAAATTATCAATTAAAGAGTATTGATATTTTTCTAAGTGTTTTTACCGCAGTACCTAGAATGAAACTTTACTCGATTGATAGATCATCGAAGAAGGCTCATCCATTTTGGATTCAAGCAAAATTGAATCGAGAAGGTTTTCTATCGGCACCTAAAATACTTTTTCCTATAATACCCAGAGAATATTTGCTCCCATCTGGAGGAGCATACTCTGATTTTATCTTGGGAGATGTGTTTGATGTTGACAGAGCAAGTGGCATAAGTAATGAAAGTGTTTTTAGTGGTAGCGATGATGAAAGTGAAATAAAATGGAAAGATTATATTGAATATATTTATAGAGTTTTTTTTGAAGTAAGCGGAGAAGAAATAGATGAGTTTAAATCCGAAAGTTATACTATTGAGTTTGAGAATATAATTTTTTCTCCACTAAAAGAAAATAATAATCCCGCTAAATCGATTATCGATTTATACAACCATTTGATCCTCGAACACTATTCAACCGAAGTATTGAAGATACCTCGATTACTTAAAAATTTGGTGTTACCTAGTAAACGAAACCACTCCTCAATACAGACCAAAGATTACATGAATAATCTATCTTATCACATCGGGCAGATGGGAGATGATTTTCCTCTGTCTTTTTCTCAGAGGAAAACATTGAACACTTATATCAGTTCGGAACCAAATACCGTATTTACGGTCAATGGACCTCCAGGTACAGGTAAAACATCCTTACTCAGAAGTATCGTAGCAGATGAGATTGTAAAGGCCGCAATTAAAGGAGATAAAGCTCCAATTATTTTAGCTTGTGCCACAACTAATCAAGCTGTGACTAACATTATTGAAAATTTTTCTAAAACAGAGAGTTCTCTGAATGAGTTGAAAGGTAGATGGATTCCTGATTTTAAAGGATATGGGACTTATTTATCTAAAAGTAAAAATGAAAGAGATCTTAAAGGGATTAATTTCATAAAAACAGATAATCCTGGCACATTTGCAAAATTGGAAGATTATAATTATCTGCCAAAAGCCAAATCTTATTTTTTAAAGAAAATCAATGCGTATAAAAATCGGAATCTAACAGATATTGATGATTGCTTTGTATGTCTGAGAGAAGAGATAATAGATATAAAATCTATTTTGGAATGCTTTTCTAGCAGATGGCATGCATATTTAGAAGCTTTACAAGAATTTAAAAAGTTTAGAAAAAAGAGTTGTTCTCACAACCCTGTAAGTGAATACACAAATTATATCACAGCAGACCAAAATGAGTTTACTAAATTCAAAGATTATCTAAAAATCAACCCAACAAAGCAAGATCATGACTATTTTAATTCAATCCAAGATAGGACGGAAAAAGTAAGTTATTACTTTAAACATTTTTTTGATAGAGGAGATAAATTAAGAAAAGGGATTAGTTGGTTTTCAAATGCTAAAAGATTAACAATTGACTACTATAAAAAAGAAAAAATAATTAGAAAAATTGGTTGTTGGTTACGCATTCCAACTTTTCTAAAATCTAGGAAATATGAAATAGGTTTGATTTTTGAAAACTGCCCAACAACTATAATCAAGGATATTTACTATAAAAAAAAACGTATACTTCAATTTTGCGACAAACAACTTTTCGTATTAATAAAATCACTTCAAGATCTATTTTATCATGCAATTGAATTTTGTGATAAACAAATCGATAATGTAGAAAATGACAGTGAAGAGATAATTGGTGGGACCAATCATGTTTCCGATGAAAGTAAGACGTATCAAGAACTTTTTCAAGAAACACTTGATTTTTGTGACAAACAGTTTTATGTTTTAAACAATTTGTTTGAAACTTTTTTAGATTGGAAAAAATTATGTGAAAGTAATGGTGTAAATGGGAATCCTTTAACGATAGAAAAATCTTTATGGGAATTCGAACTGAGTAAAAAAAATGATAAAGAATCATTAAACTTTTATGATGAAATAGATATTAAATTCAGACACAAAGCCTTTCAACTTGCAGTACATTATTGGGAAGCTAGATGGCTATCGGAAGTTTCGGGATTTATTTTAGACGAAAAAAGGGAAAGAAAAGGTCAAAAGCGTACTATCAAAAGATGGCAGTTAAGATCTATGCTTACGCCTTGTTATGTAAGTACTTTCCATATGGCTCCAAAATTCTTCTCATATTTCAGATATGATGAAAATGAAGCATGGGTTAATCCGCCTTTAAAAGAATTTATCGATGTTTTGCTTATCGATGATGCGAGTCAAACTACACCTGAGGTTGGTGTCCCCTGTTTTAGTCTGGCAAAAAAAGCTGTTGTTGTAGGTGATGTCAAACAACTAGAACCTGTTTGGAACGTTCCATATAAGATAGATGTAGCGAATTTGGAGAGTAATAGATTATCGAATGGAGACTCAAATCCTCTTGAAGGTTTGTATGAATCTAAAGGTGTTTTAGCATCAAATGGAAGCATCATGAAAATGGCTCAGATTGCTACTCCCTTTAAAGAATCAGATGTTTCGGAAAGGGGATTATTTCTAAGGGAACATAGAAGATGTTACGATGAAATTATTGATTATTGTAATACCCTAGCCTATGATGGAAAACTAATGCCAATGAGAGGTCCTAAGAAAAATGGAGAATTGTTTCCTGCAATGGGCATTATTCATGTGAATGGAAGTTCAAAGACATGTGACAAACAACGATTCAATGAACAAGAAGTTGAAGCTATAATTAGTTTTTTAGTTAAATACAAGTCAAAAATAGAGTTGATTAATAATAAATCAATTGAAGAAGAAGTGGGAATAATTACTCCATTTGTAGCTCAAAAAAAAATGATAATTCAACGTTTAAAGAGAACTAAGTTCGATGTAAATACTATGAAAATAGGGACGGTTCATGCTCTACAAGGGGCAGAGCGACCCATTATTTTGTTTTCATCTGTTTATGGTCCAGGTGATGTAGGTACAATGTTTTTTGATAGAGACAATAAACCAAATATGCTAAATGTTGCTGTTTCAAGAGCTCAAAATAGTTTTATTGTATTTGGAAATAAAGAAATATTCAAATCAAAATTCAATAGTCCTTCAGGAGTTTTAGGTAGGTATCTGAATATTCAATAATATCCTTTAAAAGGATTTTTATCCTTATAAACATAAGTAACATAACAACCGAATAAAAGGCAAAATTTAAAGTTTTAAAAACATGAAAATTTCATATAAGAGATTCTTTTAACGCCTATTTTTTTTAAGTTTTAGCGTCATATCGTCTTTTGAGTTCTTGTTTTAATAGATCAATGTCTCTCGAAGCATGTCCAATAACGGAACTATTTTCTTGTGCCCTTCTCAAGAGATAAGGAATGATTTCTTTAAGAGGACCGTAGGGAATGTATTTGACCGTTTTATATCCTTGTGATGCCAAACCAAATGAAATATGCTCGCTCATCCCGTAGAGTTGCGAGAACCAAATTTTAG
>JAPORT010000048.1 GCA_026710085.1 Flavobacteriaceae bacterium
TATGGTGATCCTTCTTTATGGAAAAGTCATTCCGTGTCGTTAAGTATATGGTTGCCAAAACTTTTATTCTTTGATTTCTTTTAAAGCCACTTATTTCCAACTGGAAATTGTAAGTTTCAAAAACTGGTTCATTATATTGGATTGTACTAAAATTCTCTACGCAATAAAATTTCAGTTAAATGTAATTTTGTGTTTATTCTCAAAAAAAATGGATAGGGGGGTGTTAAGAAATTCGTTTAGAGTTAGTATTGAGACAAGAACTGGATTTGAATTTGAAAAGTTTATAGATGAGTTGTATCTTCTATAGTATGGTTCTGAAAACTACATTCCAATTAGAAGTAGTAAAGACAAGGGGAACGATGGTCCCGTTTTAATAGAAAAAAAGTATTGGCTTGTTATGCTCCAAAAAAAATATGACAAAAGTCAGTTTGAGAGAAAGATTTTAACTGACTTCAAAAAATATGAAACTCACTGGAAATCAGAATTCCCCAATTGGGAGGTGATCGTAAATCATGAAGTTTCACCCGATCAATTGAAATTCGTTGATAAATTATCAGCAAATACGCATATTAAAGGGATAAAGCAAATTCTTCATATAATCGAAAATGAACTTAATCATTCACAAAGGGAACTATATACTTATTTACACGGCATTTCTTTTCGATAAAGAACCAACGCTGAAAAATCAATGATCAAATCGTTCTTCCTCTTTGAGGATCGACCGATGATTCTTTTTTAGAAAAATTGGGGAATTTCAATGCTTTCGCAAACTTTTCCACTTCCAAATGAACTTCTTTAGGAATATCATTGGGTGGTAGTTTGGGTTTTTTGATTTTGATGGGCTTCGGTCGAAGTGATCGCTTCATGGTTCTTGGATGAAGCCACGAAGTTAGAAAAGTTTTATTGAAGTGAATTATCTACCATTTTTGATAATCATTTTATTCATGACGTGGGAATATGAATACATCCTTTTCCAGACCGATTACAACTACCGTGGATTAGTTGTAAGTTATCATCTATTGTTTGTCCACCCTTACTCCAAGGCTTGATATGGTCAGCATCTAAGTCTTCTATCTTAAATTTTTTGTTAGGAAATCGGCATTTTGGATGCACGCATTGGTGTTCTTGTTTTTCATATTGTTTTCTTTTTTGTCGGTCTGAAAACCCCCTCAATTTGAGTTTTCGTTCATCCCCCGTAAAGACATAATCATAAATCCCTTTATTGCTTTGCACATCATCATCTTGCATTAATGCACTCACCCGTGATTCCATTTTATTTGCATCATAATATTGCTTACCATATTGATTGTATAAGATTCCCCAAGCGACTCCTTTCATTTCTTTTCGATATGTTGTAAATATGGATTTCACCCATTGAGCGACTTCCTTAAAATAGGCAATCATTTCATTTGCATTAGCGTCTTTAGAATGGGTATCCATATATTGTTCAATGGATTTTTTTGGATTTTGAGCATCTCCAATCCATTGAATAGCAGTTTCTAAATAATTTTGACGAATAGCCGAACCATTCATGTAATCTTTTCCGAATAGACGATATGCAGGGCAATTTGTTTTACTAAAAAATTCTCTAGCTTTACTTGTCCATGTTCCATGATACACTGCATTACGCAATTCTTGCTTTTCTAATTTTTCACCAGCGATATTGATGGTTTCAAACCATTTTAATTTTTCGCTGGGTTCACCATCACAGATATAAATATCTAATTCATAATTCAAGAATCGTTTTTGTTCATCATCTTGTAAATTATGAAAAGCCCGACCATGAAAAGAAAAATCACCTGAATAATATTGACCAATGGATATGGTTCGCTGTTGACCATCCAACATTTCATAGAGACCATCACCGACTTTGGCCCAATACATGGTATTTAAAGGAAAATCTTCCATGATACTTTCAATGACTTTATTTCGTTGTTGGTCTTTATAAACGAATTCTCGTTGATATGGGGGACGAATATCAAGACGATCGCCATACCCTTGAACCCCTTCTTCTTGGTTATCGATATAACCCTCAACAAGTTCTCTGATTTTAATCTTATGTTGTGTTATTTTCATTTTTCAGGATTTCGGTTTTTGATAAATACTCTTGGTTGTTTTATTTCCCCATTGATAACACAACGGTCATACCGTTGGTTCCAATTAGTATTGAATAATTCTGGGTATTTAACTCGATCTAAATAGCGACAAATACCAATGATTTCAAATTGTTCAGGGTTGTATTTGTGAAGAAATGAGATAGGAACACCCATTGCCCCCCCCCATAATTTTTAGGAATATCAACAACCTTTTTCACCTCAATAGCATTATAATTATCATAAGTCGGGAATTTTTCCGGTAAGTAATTTTCAATAAGATGTAATGTATCATTTCTTTTTGAGTGTGTTAAATTGGTATACCAATTAACATTTCCAAATTTTTGGAAGTGTTTTTTTCTATCATAACAGTATTTACTTTTCGAATTATCTTTTTTAACTTCAAATTCTTTCACGTTATTTATACCGAACCACATTTTATTTTCTTTTATTAAAGGAAATATTTCTTTATAAGTAATTGCATTTTGATTTCCAATAATTAAAAATTTTTTATTAAACTTCGTTAATTGGTGAACATATTCTTTAAATAAAGAAAAAGGGGGATTCGTGCAGACAATATCCGCTTCTTTTAAAAATTCAATACTTTCAGGACTTCGAAAATCACCATCTCCATTTGATTCTTTAACCTGTATTTCTTCATCATCTACATTTCGATTTTTATTTTGATCTCCTTCATAGACCATATAACATGCTTTTTCATCTTGATGCTCCGAAAATTGAATCGGTAATTGATTTTTATAACATGTCGCAATGACTTTTTTTAATCCTAAATGCTCAAAATTTCGGGTGAAGTATTTAAAGAAATTACTAACCTTGGGATCATCACAATTACAGTAAACTATTTTATTCTTGAAATGATGCCTATAATGTTTAAGTTCTTTTTCAATATCAGTTAATTGAGTATAAAACTCATCATTCTTTGCTTCCTTAGCTTGATTTAAATTTCGATTTGACATAATTTATTGATTGCTATGACAATGATTTATTTTCATGTTTTTTATTTCTAATTAAAATTCGAGCATAAGGAACTTTTACAATCCCATTTTCGACTAAATACAAATCACCATCTACAACGCCTCTTTTTTGGATTTCTTTCCTGTATTTTCTATGCTCAGGAGTATATGGCTTAACGCCAATACTCTTCCCTAAGTTAGCGATACCTAAACCAACTATCTCAAACTGCTCTGGATTATACTTGTGAAGGAAAGTAATGGGAACCCCCATTTGCCCCCCCAATTTTTTGGAATATTAACGACATAGGCGACCTCAATCGCATCATAATTAACATACTTCGGATTTTTAACAGGCGAATAGTTTTCAATAAGATGTAATGTATCATTTCTTTTTGAGTGTGTTAAATTGGTATACCAATTAACATTTCCAAATTTTTGGAAGTGTTTTTTTCTATCATAACAGTATTTACTTTTCGAATTATCTTTTTTAACTTCAAATTCTTTCACGTTATTTATACCGAACCACATTTTATTTTCTTTTATTAAAGGAAATATTTCTTTATAAGTAATTGCATTTTGATTTCCAATAATTAAAAATTTTTTATTAAACTTCGTTAATTGGTGAACATATTCTTTAAATAAAGAAAAAGGGGGATTCGTGCAGACAATATCCGCTTCTTTTAAAAATTCAATACTTTCAGGACTTCGAAAATCACCATCTCCATTTGATTCTTTAACCTGTATTTCTTCATCATCTACATTTCGATTTTTATTTTGATCTCCTTCATAGACCATATAACATGCTTTTTCATCTTGATGCTCCGAAAATTGAATCGGTAATTGATTTTTATAACATGTCGCAATGACTTTTTTTAATCCTAAATGCTCAAAATTTCGGGTGAAGTATTTAAAGAAATTACTAACCTTGGGATCATCACAATTACAGTAAACTATTTTATTCTTGAAATGATGCCTATAATGTTTAAGTTCTTTTTCAATATCAGTTAATTGAGTATAAAACTCATCTTTTCTTTTTCGACGAGCATTTCTTAAATTTTGATTCGGCATAATCTGTGTTATATGATTCGTTTTAATTTTATTTACTAATCAATTAATTTCTAAGTTATCAATTCCCGATACATCAATTGCTTGCCCACCATATTCTGAAACAATAGTTTCATTTGTTCGATCACATCAAGACCTTTCAAATTAAATCGCCCAGTGAATTCTTTCACATAGCGATTCAAATGCTTTTGACTCATGTAATGATACGTGCCTTTGTAAGCCCTTTTAATCCCTAACCAAAAACTTTCAATCCCATTGGTATGCTCCTCGCCATTCACATATTGGTGTCGGCGATGCAAAATACAATAATGCTCTCGATTAATATGGCGATACCCTCGATGTTCATCGGCATCAATAATGGCTCTTTCAGTTGTATTTGAATGAACGAATTCATGCAATGTCTCACAATCCGTGGTATCAATGGCTTTGGCCACGACTTTCTTCGTCTTTCGGCATTTCATACCGATGATTGGAAATTTACCAGCCACC
>JAPORT010000126.1 GCA_026710085.1 Flavobacteriaceae bacterium
TTAGAATAACTAGATTTTGTTATAAAGAACTTAAAAAGTCGAATAAAGACAACTCTTAATCTAAAATTCGAATCGGTATACATACCACGTATCGTAGTCATCCCCATCTCCTCCAGGACTCCAAACACAATTTTGTCTTTCCGCTTCTTGTTTTTCATATTGTTGAGCATCTGATTTATTTGAAAAGGTTTCAAGTATCGTCCAATTTTTTAGATTACCAAGTTGACGTTCCCATTCTCTTTTACGACGCTCACGATCCGTTGTAATTCCTATTCTACAAGCCATATTACTAAATTTTAGTATTGCAAGGGTAAGAAAGATTGCGATATGTCAAAAATATTCCAATTAATACTAAAGCGCGTTCTGCATTATCTTTTTGAAAAATAATTATCATGGCACGATACACCAAAATGATTCCACATGCAACGGAAGAAGAGTTAAAACAACGGATACGAAAAGTTAAAAGTTTTTGGCGTGTTCAACAAATCCAAGTCATCATTAACGCCCGACGGAAAAACCAAACAGCCGAACAATTAGCTGCTTACAGTTTTCTTTCCAAACACCGCATCAAGCAATTGCTTCGGGAATAAAATCAACATTGCTTCAAGATCTTTGAAAGTAAAGGACAAGGTGGCCTAAAGTATGGCTATCTTTCTTTCGAAGAAGAAAAGACCTTTTTAGAAGGATTTCGACAACAAAAGAAAGAGTCGGTTTTTACTGAGAGTTTAAACCTTCAATTTTTGGAAATCAAATACGTTTGTCGCGTTAACAAAAACAACTAGTCTATCGAAAGCATTTTATGGAGTAACTCTTGATCTGTTTTTCCACCAGCAAAATCATCAAACGTTTTTTGGGTAGCTTCTATGATGTGTTTTTGAATAAACGGAGCGCCTTCACGGGCCCCTTGTTGGGGACTTTTGATACAGCATTCCCATTCCATCACGGCCCATACATCACATCCATACTGCGTCAATTTAGAAAAGATGGTTTTAAAATCGATTTGTCCATCTCCTAAAGAACGATATCGTCCGGCTCGATCAATCCAATCGCCATAACCCCCAAAAGCTCCTTTTTTGCCCGTTGGGTTGAATTCGGAATCTTTAACATGAAACGATTTAATAAACTCATGATAGTAATCGATATAGGTGAGATAATCTAGTTGTTGTAAAACAAAATGGCTAGGGTCGTACAAGATATTGACTCTCTGATGATTCCCCGTTTCTTTTAAAAAGCGCTCGAATGTCACCCCATCATGAAGATCTTCTCCTGGGTGGATTTCATAGCACACATCAACGCCTTCTTGATCAAAATGATTTAGTATCGGCAACCAACGTTTGGCCAGTTCCTTAAATCCTAAATCAACCAAACCATCGGGGCGTTGTGGCCAAGGATGAAACGTGTGCCACAATAGGGCACCTGAAAAGGTGGCATGAACTTTTAAGCCCAAACGTCTGGATGCCGTGGCTGCTTTTTTCATCGTTTCAATAGCCCATTGAGTACGTGCTTTGGGATTGTTTTTAAGATGTTCAGGAGCGAAATGGTCAAACATCAAATCATAAGCAGGGTGAACGGCCACTAATTGACCTTGTAGATGTGTGGAAAGCTCGGTGATCTCCAAACCATATGACTGGACAATCCCTTTTAAATCATCACAATAAGTTTGGCTTTCAGACGCCTGCTCTAAATCAATAATGAATGTTTCCCAGGTGGGCAGTTGAACCCCTTGATACCCCAAATCGGATACCCATTTGCAAAGTCCTTCGAGACTATTGTAAGGGGGTGCTTTATCTACAAACTGGGCCAAAAAAATACCGGGTCCTTTGATTGTTTTCATGAGTTTTTTAATGATTTCCAACGATTTCCATCTCGATGAGATTCAACGACTTTTTCGACGAATAACACGCCTCTTTTCCCTTGATATAACGTCGGATATTCGCCATCAAATGATTCTTCACCACGAATGGCTTTGGCAACCCCTTTATAAATATTCCCCATGGCATCAAAAATGCCTTCGGGATGTCCTGCGGGTAATTTACTGCCGTCATTGGCAAAGTCAGAGCAATAAGCATGACCGGGTTTGATGACTTTCTGAGGCTGATCATCTTGAAGATGGTAGAGGAAATTAGGGTTTTCTTGTTCCCATTTAAAGGCCCCCTGGTCACCGTAGATAGCTAATGAGAGATTATTTTCTTCTCCTGTAGCGATTTGACTGGCTCGAATGATCCCTTTGGCTTTGCCTTCAAATCGAAGCAAAATGGTGCCGTCAACATCTAATGTATTGTAGTCGTAAAGGTTGTTGAGGTCTGCCAACAAATGAGACACTTCCATATTGGTCAGATATTCCAACATATGAAAGGCATGAGTCCCAATATCCCCGATACAAGAACTGATCCCAGCAACTTCAGGATTTAATCGCCAAATACCTTGACATTTTTCAGCATCATGGATCACCGAGTTGATCCATCCTTGGTAATATTGCATATCGACCTTCTGAATATTCCCCAAATACCCTTCCGATAACAAGTGCTTCATATGGCGAATAATCGGATAACCAGTATAAGTATAGGTCACGGCAAAAACAGTCCCGCTTTTTTTTTGAAGGGACTCTAATTCGACGGCGTCTTTATAAGAAGTCGTTAAGGGTTTTTCACAAATCACATGAAACCCATTTTCCAAAAGTGCTTTGGCCATAGGATAATGGAGCACATTAGGGGTAAGAACGGAAACCACTTGAATTTTTTGGTCATCGGGTTTTTTGGACTCTTCTTTCACGAAGGTGTCAAAATCAGGATACACCCTGGAACGGTCCACACCAAATTGTGAAGCATGTTGTTGGTTGAGCTCAAAATCAGGATGAAACACCCCACCGGAAATATCGTATCGATCCCACATTTTAGCAGCGACACGATGGAGAATCCCGATAAGCGAGTCCGCCCCACCGCCAATAATGCCAAGTTTAATTTGATTCACTTTGAGTCGAATATTTTTTAGTTTCTCTAAACAAAAGCACAAATATGATGAGCACCCCCAAGGCAAAAATGGCCGGTATCAACCAAAATCCAAACCAATCGGTCACCCCACCATCTTGGTATCGCTCGTAGACGATTCCTGCAAATCGAAATCCTAAAAACATGCCCACACCATAAGTGGCTAGAGCAATTAAACCTTGTGCTGAACTTTTATATTCTTTTGGGGCTTTCAGTTCGGTATATATTTGACCACTGACAAAAAAGAAGTCGTAACAAATACCGTGTAAAACAATGCCAACAATAAGCATCCATGTTTGCTCTGTAACGCCACCATAGGCGAACAATAAGTATCGTAGAAACCAAGCCACGATGCCTATGATGAGCGTGTTTTTAATCCCAAATCGCAATAAAAAGAAAGGCAATAAAAGCATGAAAAAAACTTCCGAAACCTGGCCCAAAGTCATCACGCCAGCAGCTCCTGCCATGCCATAGTCATTTAAAAAAGGATTGGCCCAAGCATAATAAAAGGAAAGTGGAATACAGATGAGAATCGAGGATATAAAAAACAAGAGATACGATTTGCTTTTAAGAATTCTAAATGAATCTAATCCCAATAGTTTCAAAATCGAAACTTTTTTAGTTCGATCAACAAGAGGAGGCGTCTTGGGTAGGGTAAAAGAAAACACCCCTAAGATGACGGATACAATAGCTCCAAGCAAAAAGGTTTTTTCCAAAGTTTTTTCGGCTTCCCAATTAAACCATGCAATAAAAAGCCCCGCAGCAATCCAACCGATGGTGCCAAGCACTCTGATGGGCGTGAACTCTTTGGTTGGGTTTTTCATTTGACGAAATGAAATAGCATTACATAGCGCCATTGTAGGCATATAAAGTATGAGATACGATAGAATGTAGGGATAAAATTGATTGAAACTATGACTGACGCTCGCTTGATAGAGTAGAACCGCTCCTATCAAGTGAATGACCCCCATCAGTTTTTGAGCCGAAAAATACCGGTCCGCCAAAATACCCACAATAACGGGGGCTACAATAGCTCCAATGGCTTGGGCTTCATAGGCAATAGCCACTTGGATGCCATCAGCATTAAAGGCATCAACTAAAAAGGTCCCCATGGTAACATACCAGGTTCCCCAAACAAAAAAATCCAAAAACATCATCAAACCCAATTTGAATTGGACTCCAGTAATGTTCCATCTTGGTGAAAATATTTGTGACATAATAAACTAAAAGGTCATATGATTCAAGAACTATTCGAAATACTTTTTTAAAAGGTTCAATCCAGTAGTGATTCCCTCTTCTTCAGACAACTGATGGCCTTCATATTCGATGCCGATGAATCCGGTATAACCAGAGGATTTGACAATTTCTGCCATGCGACCAAAATTGATAAAAGTTTCTTCGCCATTTTCATCAAAATCAAAGCACTTGGCACTCACTCCAAACGCTTTGGGCATTAATTGCTCGACTCCCAAGTAAATATCGTAAAGATTACTACATTTTTCCATGCCTCCCCACCCATCATTACTGAGACAAAAATTTCCATAATCAGGGAGCGTTCCGCAGTTTTCTCTTTCGGTTCCCTGGATGACTTTCATCAGTTCAACAGCATTGGATGAAATGCCCCCATGATTTTCGACAATAACGTTGATGTCTTTATCAGCAGCGTAGTCACTCAACGCTATGAGACTTTCTATAGAATTTTGTCTCCACTTTTCGGGATCTTCTTCCCCATAAAGATTCACTCGTACAGCAGTGCAATTCAATTGATGGGCCGCATCAATCCAAACTTTATGTTTTTCGATGGCTTGTTGTCTTTCCGTTTGGTCGGATGAAGATAAGTTTCCTTCTCCATCGACCATGATCAACACATTGGTCATGCCATACTTTTCAGCCATGGCATTGCTCTTTTCAACAAATTGTTGGATGGCTGCATTTCGATTGATCGTGTCGTGGTAGGCGGGGTACAGATGATTGACATATTCTAGTCCTGAAAATCCTAGTTCATGGGCAATTCGAGCGAATTCATAAGGTGATGTTTCTCCATCTCGTATTTGTTTGTGTAAAGACCATTGGGCTAGGGAATATTCATAATCCGAAAACTTGCTCAAAGGAGTTTTTTCGAAATGTTTCAATGAGGTATTGCCACCGGCACTCATTAAAACAAGCGTCAAGGTGAGCCCCATGAAACAGATCAGTACGGGATTCATTGATTTCATTAATTCCAAACATTAAGTAAAATAGGTTTTAAAATTATCATTTTTTGGAAGAACAAATATCTTTGGTTTGTTCGGTGTGGAATAGTCTAGAAACATTATATTTGGATTTGTTCCGTATTATAGTGGAACCTTTTGAATACGCATACGTTAGTAATCCAATACGCACAACAAATAATGGTACAGGGTGGGTGGTGAAATCAATTCAGCAATGAGAAAGTGCGTTCTGTTGACTTTAATTTTTTCAACAGCCGTGAATTTAATGGCTCAACCAGTAGAAGAGGAACAAGGGGCTACAAACCATTCACCAATTTCTTCAATTAGGGTGGATCAAACCAGACCCTCTTCTCAAATTTCAGGCGAGGCTGACAATAGCAAAGTAGCGTTTAATAAAACAGATAGGGATTTCTTCCAAACAAAAACAAAAGTCAAAATCTATAGAGGAGGGGGATATGTGAGTATGGAAGTAGGGTATCATAGAACATCCAAAATCAATACATCAGGAGATACACCACTTGCTCGAGGTAGTATTTGTGATCGATTTTTAAATCCTTTTCCAGATATTAGGCCTTCTTTTTGTGATGATTCTCAGTCCGAAGGCACTTCATGGATCAACTCTTTTGATACAACCGGCGGATTTTTTGGTGGGGTGGCTTTTGGTTACCGTTACGATGATGGCGAACTTAAAGGATTAAGGGCAGAATTGGAATACTTCTATAGAGAATCCGTTTATAATGAAGCACTACCAATCAAAAATAGTAGTGGAGTCACTCAAGCAAAATTGGGTGGTGAAGTTGAGCAAGCTGATGATCGAATTGGTAGCATCACTTCAAGCAACCTTTACGGAAATGTGTATTTTGATTTACACAATAGTGGTTGGTTAACGCCATATATTGGTTTGGGCGCAGGAATTGGTTTCAACAACGTAGATTATGGATTGTTATGGTTGAGAAACCTCAATCCCAATGAGATTACGTCTGTAGAAGAGTACTTTCCGTTCAATAGGCAGGACGATTTAAAAATTGTCCAACAAAATTTAGCTGGAACAGCTAGTTCATTGCAAGATGAGTTTCGTGACGTGTTATTTGGTTTCCAAGTTTTATTAGGGGTTGATTTTGCACTATCACAAGATGCATCCATAGGCTTCAAATTTCGTCATGTACGTCAAGGGAATTTTGAGAGCCAAGAAACAAAATTGGATCGGTTACGAAGTCATGAACCGAGTAACAACCCTGATGGAAGTGATCCGCTTCTTTTAACGTTTAAGGCGAACCCCATCGATTTGAGTGGCATCAGCATCAATTTGAAATATTACTTCTGAAACACAAACCCTTTGAAGAAAGCCTAAGATTTAGCAAAAAAAGTGGGGGGGGGTAGAAATATTACCACACAGAAACTTCATCACCACGATGAGGTATCGCTATTTCCTTTTTTTAACGAAGAAACCCTATTGGGGTTATCTCTTTCAGGACTGTTCTCATCTCTGCTTTGGTTCTTGTGTTTTTTGAAAAGAACGTTTTCAAAGCTTTTTTCTTTATGCTTCTATAGGATTTTCTATAACACCTATAGTGGGGTTACCTTCGCCATCATTACGGAACAGCCCATCTTTCATGGAAGAAATGGGGATTTTGTGTCGTCAAGTATCTAATGCTCAAATAACAAGCTCAACTCTTCAAAAATTTCGATCGGATAATCTATTACGTAAAGATTGATTGGATTTCAATCGAAATAGGAACCATCTTCTAAGAAAATTTGAATGATGTGAATTCAACCGATGGGCTACGGATGCATCATCTTTAAAAAAACATAAAACAACGTCATTCAACAATGAAATATAAAAATCGAGACACAAGTTTGGTTTATAGATGAAAATCTTATAAATTGGATGCCTCAATGACATTTAAAACATCGAGATGACAAATATGTATGATGCTATTGTCGTGGGAACTGGAATCAGTGGAGGATGGGCGGCAAAAGAACTCTGTGAAAAAGGCTTGAAAACACTCGTATTAGAACGTGGTCCCATGATGAGACATCCTGGAGATTACAAAACGGCCAATATGGACGATTGGGACTTTCCTTATCGCGATAGTATCACCAATAAGATTCGAGAACGGCAGCCGAAACAAAGCCGCACCGGTTACGTTTCGAGTGAATCGTCATCGTATTTATTTGTTGATGACATCGAACATCCATACAACGAAGTGCAGCAGTTTGATTGGATTCGAGGGTATCATGTGGGCGGACGATCCATCATGTGGGGAAGACAAAGTTACCGTCTCAGTCCCATGGACTTTGAAGCCAATGCAAAAGATGGCATTGCTGTTGACTGGCCCATCAGATATTCTGATATAGAACCTTGGTACGATTATGTTGAACAATATGTTGGTATCAGTGGTCAATCGTTGGGATTACCCCAGCTTCCGGATAGCCAATTTCTTAAACCAATGGAATTAAACTGCATTGAAAAGCAAGTTCAAGAGAGTTTAAACTCTCAATTTGATGACGGTCGTTTATTGACCATTGGAAGAGTGGCACATATTACAGAAGGGACCAAGCCTGGATTAGGAAGAGTCACCTGTCAATATCGAAATCGTTGTCGTCGAGGGTGTCCTTTTGGTGCTTATTTCAGCAGTAATTCATCAACATTACCTGCTGCCGAAAATACAGGCAAGATGACATTGATGCCCAATTCGATTGTGCATGAAATTCTTTATGATCCTAAGACTCAAAAAGCATCTGGTGTTCGAGTCATCGATAATAATAACTCCGAAAATCCGACTTCTGTGGAGTACAAAGCCAAAGTCATTTTTCTATGTGCTTCAACCGTGGCTTCAACATCCATCATGTTGCAATCAAAATCCAATAGATACCCCAACGGGATTGGAAACGATTCGGACCAATTGGGTCGAAATTTAATGGATCATCATTTCAGAGTGGGTGGAGCAGGCCGTTTTGAAGAGCATCTAGATAAATATTATGTTGGGCGGCGCCCCAATGGAATTTATATTCCTCGATTCAGAAATTTAGGAGGCAACACCAATCACAAAGACTTTATTCGAGGCTATGGATATCAAGGAGGTGCCAGTCGAGGCAGTAGTTGGGTATTTCAAGTCAAAGAGATGGGCACTTATGGTCCAGAGTTTAAAAACAGTTTACTCAAACCAGGCCCATGGAATTTTGGCATTACTGGATTTGGGGAAATATTACCGTATGAAGACAACAGAATGTACTTGGATTATGATCAACTCGACAAATGGGGATTACCAACCGTTACATTTGATGCATCCATCAAGGAAAATGAACTCAATATGCGCAAAGACATGAAACAGCAAGCCATCGAAATGATTGATGCTGCCGGAGGTAAAAATGTTATAGGGTTTGAAGATTCATACGCTATTGGTTTGGGAATCCATGAAATGGGAACGGCTCGAATGGGAAGAAACCCTCAAACCTCGGTACTCAACGGAAACAATCAGGTTCATGGTGTTGAGAACCTTTATGTCACCGATGGGGCATGCATGACCTCGGGGGGATGTCAAAACCCCTCATTGACCTATATGGCTCTAACGGCACGAGCAGCCAACCACGCTGTTGAAGAACTCAAAAAAAGGAATTTATAATCGGCAATACGAGAAAAAGGACCATGAAAAGAAGACAAGCTTTAAAAAACATTGGACTGGGCTTTGGCACCATTGCCTTATCACCAGCCGTGACCACATTATTTCAGACCTGTCAAAAAGCACCTAGTTATACCCCAATGACGTTTTTAGAGGGAAAATTTGAAATAATAGCAGAGTTAATGGAGTTAATGATTCCAGAATCTAGTGTGCCATCTGATTTGGGCATCTCTAGTGACATCAAAACCATCCCTGGGGCCAAAGAATTGAAGTTGCCAGAATTTGTTGATGCGTACGTACATGCCGTATTACCTCAAGAAGAATTGGAACTGGTTTTAGAGGCTTTCGATGCGTTTCTCAAACTGTCGTTAAGTGATTCGTCTAAAGAAACGATTTCAGAGTTAACAATCGAAGATTTAGATGCTCAATTATCCAAGCTTTTATTGCCCGAAGACACGCCAACACCGTTGCAAGAGATGGAACCTGCTAAAGCGTTTGCTCATCAATTACGTTCTATATCGGTTGAAGCTTTTAAAGCCAATGAATTTATCGGTGAACAGATATTAGCTTATGATCCCATCCCAGGGAAACAAGTGGGCTGTCTTGATTTAAAAGAAGCCACTGGAGGTCGCATATGGTCAATTTAGAGTGCGCATATATTCTACAATGGCTCGAGCTTGCTCTTCATTAAGTCCTTGATCGAGCATTGGAATATTATTGTGCTTTTCTAAAAGAGCCATCGCAATAGGATCTTCAGCCAACATTTGAGTTGGATTTAAGAGGAGATTCATCACCCATTCAGGACTTCTTCTTTCATACACGCCAGTAACATCCGGTCCGATGAGTTTTCTACCGGGTATGTGGCATGCAGTGCAATAGGTGCTAAACAAACTTTCCCCTTGTTGGGATAGTTCTTCATCAATTTTTCTACCTAATCGAACGCGCTTGATTGGACCGATTCCTTTATTATCCATATCAATAGGGATGGTTTCTTCAATCTCCAAGTTAGAGGATGGATTACTGGGTTGATTTGGAGCTGATTCAGTTTCTACTGAAGTCGAGTGAATATCTTTATATTCAAAAGAATCCGAATCGTTCTTAGCCCCTGTTTTACACCCAGCAATGAATAGGCCTAAATAAAGAATTGAAAATAGTCTCATATGTTTTTTCAGAAACAGGTTAAAAATATAGAAATTCTAGAATACAAATTTTGGAATAGATAACGAGAACCCTTCAAACTTTCCTTTCGGAGTTATGTGAGCGAGGCGTTCCTCATTATTCTGGAGCCCTAACAATCGAAATTAACTTAGGTCAATATTTGTCTTCGCTATTACCTATGATTTTGGGAATCGTAAAGAAGAGCGCCCGTAAGGAACAAACAATGGCCTTCTTTTGTAGATAAAAATCTTCGAGAGCATACTAATTTGCGTTTTAAATTACTTTTTAAAATCAGGACATAATCTATGTGTTTCATAATACATTCCCTTGATTGAACGACAATGAGGGTAAAACCAAGTATCTAATAATACAGAGCGCAGATTGGTATCAGATCTTGATAGACAATGTGTCATCAGCATGATGTAGAGACGATGTACTATTCTTTCATAACTTTACGATATGAATCATTTTAAAAATCTTCATTCTTATGATATTGTTTCCGATCGTGGATTTGCCAAATACTTTCATGGAAGAGAAGAGATCATCAAGGATTTCAATAATGTCTTAGGGGATTTTGCAACAAGTAATAAGGGAACTACATTTTTGATACAAGGAGCCCCCGGCGTTGGAAAAACAGCTTTATTATTTAAGTTTAGAGAAATTGCGAAAAAAAAAGGATGGAAAGTGGTCAACATTAAAGCCAATGCTCTGTGGAATAGAGAATCGCTAAACAAGTATATTGGTGTAGAAAAACCCATTCAAATTGACAAAACATCGGCAAAAGCTGGAATGGGCTCGGTAGCTATTGCAGCGAACATAAAATTTTCTAAAAAATCAATTGTTGAAGTCCTAAAAACAGGGAAACAGCCATTATTATTAACGCTAGATGAAGCTCAGACCTTAGGGACTGAAAACTATCCACCAGCAACATCACGTGGTGAAGTGATCGAGGTTTTAGATTCTATTCATAATGGAGAGTTAGAACGAGCTCTTGTGTTTGTTGTCAGCGGTTTGGGAATCACTAGAAAAAATTTCAAATCTTTTGGTATTTCACGATTCAATTCAAGATGTTTTCATAGCCTCAGTTTTTTAGAAAAAAAAGCAGAAAGGGATATCATCAATGACTGGTTAAAAAAAGAAGGAGATGCGAAAGGAGATCCCACTCTATGGATTGATACCATCGCAAATGAGACCCATCAATGGGCACATCATGTTGTGTCATATGTGAATCCTGCTATCAATCTATTGAAGAAAAACGACGGTCATATGACTTCGAAATTGCTTAAAAAAGTATTGATTGCGGGACGTCAAGACCGGTATGACTATTATGAAGGCCGAGTGGCTGATTTTGATAGGGACGAACGTCAATCGATTGTAAAAGCCTTTGTTGATGATACGAGTTCGGAGGGCCTCACTCGAAGAGACATTGTTTTCTTTTTAGAAAAAGTTTTTGATAAAAAGGAAGCTGTTGACTTATTTGATAAAGCTTTGCTCTATGGTGTGATTAGCCTAGAAGGCGATGCTTATAAAATTCCGATTCCATCGATGAAAAGATGGTTGCTATCCAAGTATTCATAAGCTCAAAGAAAACTATCTCACTCCAATGGTCCCCCCCCCCCAAAGACTAAAATCTATAGAATCCATTAGTAAAAGGGGAAAAGAGTCAAAGACAAATATCAATGGATCATGCGCACGGGTGATATCGGGCTTCTAGTGATTATATAGTCAGGATTTTACCTTTTCTAATCAATGGTTGTTTCTTTCTTAGTCCATGGAGATAGTAGCTAAGCAATTTTATTAGAGGAAATGGTTGTTTAACGAAACCTTTTGTTATCGCAAAAAAGATTCAAAACTCTTAATTAGAATGATTCTAAATAACTATATTTGCATTACATTTTAATCAAAAACTAATTTATAATGAAAAACCTATTGATCAAAACACTAAGCCTTGGCTTTTTATCAATACTCCTATTCGTTGGTTGTGAGGATAATCAAGATGAAATCGATGCAATAGAAGCCCGAATTGACCAAATTATAGCACAAGATGTACAAAGTCAAATCGCGACTCTGGAGAATAAAATAAATAGTCTTCCTACATCTGGTGATGTGACAAAGCTTCAAGGTGAAATTGACAATTTAAAACAACAAATTGGAAGCAGTCAAGAAGAGTTAGATGAAGCAAATACGATTATAGAGGATTTGCGAAAGCAAATTGCAGAGCTAGAAAAAAAGGCGATTATCTCAAAAAAAATCGAAGATTTATTCGCTCCAGCTGCAGCGGTTACAAATCAACAAGGACCTCCTCCCCCTCCATCAGGAAAATTTGTCAAATTTAGTTTTGCAACTGGAGAAACAACCACGAGTGATACCCAATGGGATATTGCCTTCAGAACGACAACCATTCTTGTCAATGGTGGAAGCAAAACCGGTTCCAATGATGAACCAGAGAGAACAGGTCAAGGGGGCGCGTATATAGTTGACGGACTTTTCAATGAAGTGAATATCGTTGATGAAAGCATATTTAAACAGGACACTAAAGAAGGACCAGCCATACCGACAGGCAGCGGGAACGGTTGGTACAACTATCAGCCTCCCCCTACGAACCTTATCAACCCCATTCCCGGAAAAGTTTTGGTATTCAAAACCCACGATGAAAAATATGCGAAAGTTGAAATATTAAGTTTTTACAAAGGAGCACCAAACCAACCAAATGCTATCACTGATGAAGCTCGCTACTACACGTTCAACTATGTCTATCAACCCAATAAAGGAGAAGCTAGTTTCGAATAA
Organism: Flavobacteriaceae bacterium; assembly: GCA_026710085.1. Classification (GTDB taxonomy): domain Bacteria; phylum Bacteroidota; class Bacteroidia; order Flavobacteriales; family Flavobacteriaceae; genus Bin25. The sequence continues at coordinate 12,769 of JAPORT010000126.1, forward strand.
AAAAAAACTTTCTTCGCTATTATAACAAGTTGCGTTTGACATTCTTTTTTTGAAGTCTAGAAATCATCTTTGTGTTTCATGTCGTATCGGTCTTTTTCCCCAAGAAACAAAGTGAAGGGACATTCATTTCATGTAAGGCAAACACTGGTATGAGAGAATGCTTGAAACATGCCAGACCATGATTCAAGGAAATGAGTTTCGTCCACAATTATCAAAAGCGGTAGCCCCCCAATAGGTGTTATCGTAGTATAACTGATGGATTACAATTTGATGATGGTCGCTGCTGGAGCTCAAAACATATCTAGCAAACAAACGGTTTGTCACATTGTCGGCATCTCAACCACCAATGTTTTGATTGAAAAACGGATGCGATCGAAAAAAACTTTGAAATTGGCGATTTATCACCGTTTGATGTGTCTTTAAGGGTTTTAATCTCATCGTTGTGAAAATCCTACATCCATTAGTTATTCAATAACATCAATATTATTGAGGTTTTTTCTATGTCACTTTTATTTCACTCTCAAGATTGAATCATTACAGACAGGAATGATTGGTTTTTAGTTTTGACGCTATGAAACTTACGGATTAACCCGTCTACAACCTTTTTGACTCTTTTGGAACGAAAGAAAGATATGACGGCACTTGTGCTATTTCAATGTCTTACCATTGACATATATAGCATTCGATAGAATTGCAGAAATAATAGAGTTCAGTTTGACATCAACGCTACAAATTAGCACAAGCTCGGGGTTCATTGGAAACGTATATCCATTGCCCTATTTAACTCTTCTGAACGAATGCCATTGCTTTGCCAGTCGACGATATCAAGTTTCAACTAACTCCAATTCTTTTTCGAGGTCATTCAACCTCCACTCTGTTGATAAGCGTCACATCATCTTTCCCCAGTATAGATGCCAGAGCCCAAGACAAAAGTCACAGGTGTGGCTCCATACGGAACCGTAATCTTCACGGCATAACCGAGTTTTGGGGAACCTGTATCCTCGTCCCCAACGACACTAGGATCGTCGTAGTAATACTCGACAAATTTTTGTCCCTCCGTTCGCGCACCAACAATCAACTCCTCGATAAATCTTTTCCCATTGATATCGGTTCTTGAAAAGTTGGTCGATCTGTTTTCGAGATCGATATTCGCCCCATGAAATAAATTGATATTTTGTTGACTAACAACCCATAAGTAGACAGAACCCGACTTAAAATAGCCTCCTTCTCGTCGGAAAGTGTTTTTGAATTTAGCGAAAGGGACTGGAGTTGGGGATGCGAATCCATCAAGAATGACCTGCTTGACTCCTTCGACAAAGGTGATGAGTGTTTCACGGTCAACCACTTGCGATGCCGTGACTTCAGGTTTGGGCAAATCTATGTACTGATACGCCACATGAGAAACATCCTGCGAGTAACCCCCAACGAGCAGGACTTCCACCCCAGTGTATTTTGGAGTATATGTCACCGCATAAGCCGTCTTCTCTTTCCCACCATCTAAATACTTGACAAACCCTCCCTCCGGTTGTAATGCCACTTTGAAGAGTTCTTCAACGACCTTTTTCCCATTGTCATCCACGACTTCGAGTAGATTTTTGCCTTCTGCAGAGCGATCTGCTCCGTGGACAAAGGCTTCGCCGGTCCGTTCGAAAATGATGAGGAAAGTCGATCCTGAATTCAAATCGCTCCCCTCGGTTCTCATTTGTTGCCAGTAAATAGCGTCCTGGTCGATACCTGGGACTTTGATGAATTGAGACCGATACCACTGGACAAAGGTCTTGAGGGTTTCTTCGTCCACAACGCCTTGAGCCGTCGGAGGATTTACTTCCAATTCTAATGCGGCAATTTGCTTTAGCAATGCATCAATCCTTGTATTGGCTTCTCCTAATTCTTCTTGAGTGGAGACACCTTGATTTTTTAACCCTGATATTTCACCTTGTAGTTTGGTGACATCAGCAGATGATGGAAGACCTTTTATTTGGTTTTCCAATTGGGCTATTTTACTTTCTAATTGAGTCTTGAGACTTTGCAAACTACTAACTTGGGTTTGTAATTCTTTGATGTCATCCGCATCATCATTAGAACAAGATGCGAAAACAAATAGAGTGACTATTATGAATAATAAGAATCTCATCATGGTAAAATTAAAAAGGTTTGAGTATCTGATTTATGGCTTTATAGGTGATGATGGCACCCCATCGATGAACAATCGAATAGAGTGAATAAAATAAGCGTTCTGGCTGACTCGGCTTAGACAGAGAAAAGTATTGAACGTTCAAAGATTTGAAGTAGAGAAAAAACACTATTTTGAAAATTTTGCCAGTCTCATTTTTTACAGTCAGTTAAATGGACTATGATTGTTAAGTAAGAGGCAAAGATAACTTTTTTGTTTTAAAGCTCATTTGGCTTTCATCCTTTGAAACTAAATCAATCCGGTTACAAAACCTTTGGCTCTTGTTTAATGAAATGAGATTCGACGGAACTTGTGATATTTCATATGTCTGACCATGGACATTTTGATTACTCAATAGAACTAAATGAATAACAAAATTCCATTTGGCATCAACGCATAAAATTTGAACGAGTTTTAGTTCGTTTGGAACTAAAATCCAAGGACCTAGTTTTAAGTTTTCTCAACCAGGGGTATTACTTTGTCAATAAACGATATCAAGTTTTAAGTCACGCCAATTCTTTTTTAACGTGATATTTCAACCTCATTTGGCTGATAAGAGCTACATTACACCCCTCCCAATATAGATCCCTGGATGAAATAAAATAATAATTTCCTAACTCTGAAAAGTCATTGAAAATGCAAATGAGTATTCGTGATTCACTTATTTTTTTTGCCTTTATGCGGTTCTCGTTTTGGAAACCAAATAAACACCAACAATTACCAACAGAAATGAAACGACTTTGGTAAGATTGAGGTGATCATTTCCTGTCAACAAAGCAAAAGAAATAGCAATCACAGGTTGCACATAAACTAAGGAAGATACGACGGTTGGCGATAGGATTTTGAGAGCATAGACATTGAGAAGATAAACCAAAAATGTGGTTCCTAAAACCACAAAACCGATTCTCCAATAGGCATCAAAGGGCATACCGATCCAATGGATTTCTGAAAACTCGCCATAAGTAAAGGGGAGAGTTAAGAAAAAGCCAAAAAGAAACATCCATTTCATTAATGTGATGGTATGGTATTTTCGTGTCAATGGGGTGATGATGACCAAATAAATTCCAAAAGTCAAGGCATTACCTATCAGTAATAAATTTCCAAGAGGAATATTTGGAGCATTATAAATTAACGAAGCTTCTTCGGTTGTCACAAGCAATAAGATAGCTCCCAATAGCCCCAAGCTAAGCCCTATTAATTTGAATGCTTTTAACTGTTCTTTGAGATAAAGAGTTGAAAGCAACACAACGATAATAGGCGTTGTGGTCACGATAATACCACTGTTGATGGGTGTGGAAAACTCCAATCCTTTGAAAAAGGAAAGCATATTGACCCCCATTCCAAAAACACTCCCTATCAACAAGATTGGAAAGTCTTTTTTCTCAATCTTGGGAGCGCTAATAAATAAACTGACAATCCAAAATAATAAGGTGGCACCAGCGATACGAAGAAAAATAAAACCAAACCCACCAACATAATGAGGCATGACCTCTTTGGCTACAGTATGATTGATCCCGTAAATGAGTGTGGCCGTAAATGCAGCTAAAAGAGCAAGGGGTTTATTTTTCATTCAGAAAGTCCCTTGCTTGGGATACCGAGTGGGGACTATTGCCGGCAAAAACACGATTCTCATAAACTAAAAGAGGTCGAATCAATAGAGAGTAATGGTCAAGAATCAATTCTTTGGTTTGGTCCTCATTTAAAGTTGCCGCCTTGAGGCCTCGTTTTTTTAAAACCTGAGAACGTTTATTGAGTAAATCTTTATAAGAACCAACTAAAGTACGTAGATCATCCAATTCGCTTGGGTTAATAGGAGTCTTTTTGACATTGATTAATTCGATATCGCTAGAGATATTCCATTGATCCATAATCTTTTGACATGTGCGACAGGTGGATAAATAAAAGAGCTTTTTCATAAAAGTGAATAGAGTCGCAAAGTACTATGAAATTTACCATTGGATACCATGAGCCATCTGATATAAAACGTCTCCATAAAGAGCGGTTGTACCGTCTACATAACTTGCAGAATATTCATACTCTGTACGCCAAATATCCCGCCAATAGAGGAACAATCCAAAGCATGCCTCTATGGAGCAGCTTTGCCCTATTTCTCAATTATATTTTGACTTTTTTCGAGTCCCGAGAAGGTTGCAGAACGGTTATCAAACACATTGGTACTGTTTTCAATGCAAGGGTCTTATTTCTTGAAACAAGACTTCGAACGTTATCGAGAGATTGATGCTATTTCAGTTCGTATCGGTTGATTTTCTATTCACCATGTTTTGATGTCATGGAACTATTGGATGACATATTCCCTGACGATGGGTTTTCCTTCATAACCTGGTCCGCCGTTATCATCTTTGATATGAAGAGTTGTTTGGCCGTTTTTCACATTGAACTTTTCGCCTTCTATTGGAACGCCTAGAGTCAGCAGTATCTTTTTGTCAAGGGCTGTATCACCCAACTTTTTAAATTTTATCGGATCGGATATACTGACCCTGAGCTTGCCGGAGTCTTTGACCAACGTGGCCAACATTGGTCTTGTGGAGGAAACAGTACCGAACCCTTCAATTGCCACTTGGCCCGCCATTTTGAAAACGATCATACAGGCTTCGGCTTGTTTGTCCAACACCGCTTGCACATGGTCCGTATTGCTTATAATGGCATATCGGGAGATATCATTATCCTGGATAAATTCCACGGGCACACTAGGAAATACCATATAAGATGCTTTTGCATTTTCCGGATCTTTGCCGTGATTGATTGCCAAAAGGAATGTTTTGTGACGGAACGCCTTGCTCTTGTTATGTTTAAGAACTTCCTTGACATCGCCAGAACGCTCTTCAACAATGAGCCGAACATGGACCGTTTCTCCATGATTGACGGGGATGAAATAAGCAATACCATCATGCCAAAACCATCCGTTATCCTTTAATTCAAAGGTCAAGTCATGCGGTAATTTTTTATGGTTTAATTTTTGTTCTTCTCCGTTTATAAAAGCTACGATGTCCCCATTCAATATTCTATTGTCCAATGAGGTCCATATTTCCTTGTTCTGCCCCCCGCTTATTCTTCGTATCCCGGAGGTGAGGTTGATGGCTCCTTGATCCACAAAAAATCCTGCTTTGGATGCTTCAACAGTTCCAATCGAAGTGTTGGCATGGCCTAAATCAAAAGCGAACAGACCAAAACGGCCATCGGTTGTTCCGTTACAGAATCGTGAAGTACCGGTCGTCATTTTTTGGTTTAATGTCTTATGGCCAAACTGTTCGGCCGTAACCCCAGGTAATGCTGACCACCGCAAGGCGGGACGTACTTTCCAGTATTCGCCACCCCGTTGCATGATGGGCATATGCCCACTAGACAAATGATAGTTTTGATCCCACTCGCTGGATTTGGTCAAGTTGCTCAATCCTTTATATCCAATGTACCAGCCTGGACGCCTATGCAGCAAGTACTCCCATTTCCAATAAGAGCGAGTCTCCGAGAGATTTTTGTCGTGGGTTTTATTCGCGACGTTGTTTCGTAACGCGATCAACTCATCGTGCCGCGATAAATATTGGGAATCCAAAGCCAATATTTCATTGATCATATCAAGTAGGGTTCCAGGAGAAATCTTGGCCTTGATTTTGCTGACTTGGGCAGCGTTCTTTCCGCCCACAATCCCTAAATCGAACCACTCATCTTCATAAACAACATACTGCCATTTATCGAGCATTTGGGTTTGATAGGTTTCATAATGTCGTTCTTTAAAGGCTAGTTTTGTTCCTTCAAGCATTTTCATTAGACCGACACTTCCTAAAAAATCGCCTTTACCGTAAGGCAGGCAGTAGGCTTGTGCCCCATGATGCCAAAAACCACCATCGATCAGCGTCCCCATCCCCCCGGAATAATGTCTTCGGGGATCGTACTCAAAACCATCATACAAATGGTATTTCAGTTGGTTGAGGGCCATTTGACCACCTAGTTGGTATTTTAAGAGAAAATGAGGGACAATATGGTTGAAGCGAGCCCGCCAATTAACCCCTCTATTTTGAGCTCCCACGGCTTCGTCTATAATGTAATCGGTATAGTCTACAATACCCCAAGCCAGTTGTTTTGGATTCAGATTTCCCTTTTCGGCTTCCCTTAAAATGTAATCGTACAAACAAATCAAGATCCGATCAAGCTGGGCTAGAATCGGTGTCGCAAGATGGGAGGAGCGAAAAGTACCGAAACGCATGGTTAACCGCCAATAAGCTCGTTCAGGAGCGTAGTTATCCATATACCACTCCAGGCGTTTAACTATAAGAGGTTCTATCTCTTGTTGTAGTTTCTTATTGGATGTCGTTGCACAAAATCGAGCAAGTTGATACAAATCGTCCAAAAACACGCCATGTGCGAGGTACTTTTCCCCTTCTTCTCTTTTTGGAGAAGGGAGGACTTTACTTTTGATAACCGAGGGATCGACATTTACCTTTTCAAGCCTCGGTCCATCATGTCCGTTTTCGGCTATCTTGGATAAAATAGCCCTGGCTTCGTTTTCATTGGGGATTTTACTCTCGATGGTTTCCTTCGAAATGAGTTTAAATGGGCTACTTTCTCCATAAAGATAGTGTCGTTGTATGGTTTCAAAAATCTTTTCAATGCCCTTATCACTTTTTATGGACTGTCCATTTATTGATAAAGTAACAACACACATGAAGCATGTAGCATAAGTTCGGAAATGCACTTTCATTGGTTTGCTTTTGATGTTCTCTTTAGATTCAAAGTTTCAGTCTTAAACCAAGGAACACTAAGTTTTTCCCGATAAGAAAGTCTCGTTTCCCATGACTAGATAGTTTCAATTCAAGGCAAAACAGAGACTCTTTGGCTAAGACAATCTTGCTCAAAATTATAGAATTCAAACGAACCGTACAAGTCCCTATTCATTATGTAAAAAGAAACTTTTTGGCTTGTATAACCCAAAGTGTTCTACTTATAGATTATCAAATCAAAGGAACGCCGTAGCAAGTCAATTTAATCAATTAAATGGGGCGATTTATCTAGTTCTCCCTGTGGAATGGGAGCAAAATAATTGGCAGGACTAGTATCTCCCAAAATAGGTCCCACAGGTTCTAATGGTGACCGATTTGCATTTGCTTCAGCAACTCGTTCCATTCTAGCTAAATCATCCCAACGTTTAAACTCTCCAGCCAATTCCCATTTCCTTTCTGTGTAGGCAAGTTCTGCTAAATCACCAGATGTTAAATCGACAGGTGAACTAGAGGTGTTTATATCATGTCCATAAGCTCTTCTACGCACTTTATTTAATGCTTCCCACGCATCACTAGAATTATCTCCAGATCTTGCTGTGGCCTCCGCATAGTAAAGCAATAAATCTGCATAACGCATACTATAAGTGGTCATGTTGGTAGCGGAGTTAGTGGTACTAATCTCGTCTAAAAAACCAGTTGCTTTTAAATATAACGGATGAACTTCATTGACTCCACGTTGATTATCAACTAACTCATCCCATTGAAAGGTATTTCCACGATAAGTTACTTCAGTACGAAAAGTGGCCTCTCTTCTCGGTCCAGCAGGAAATTCATTAAACAAAGTGTATTCTGGAAATACTTCGGCCCAACCTCTTACAGGCCAAGGATAACCCAATCTACCAGTATGTCTATTGGAATAACGACCACTTAAAGTAGCATTGTGAGCTACCCCAAAAACAATCTCAGAATTAAATCGATTTTCATCTGAGATTGACCATAAAGTCATCATATCGGGAACAAGTGCAAAACCATGTGTCGAAGAGTTATCAATAACAGCTTTAGCACTAGTGGCCGCCATGGCATATTTAGAGGTGTCTTTTAAAGGCCAACCTGCCCAATGCATATATAACTTAGCCAAGTATGCTCTTGCCGATCCATTATTAGGACGTATCGCAGCGGGAACGCCTGGGTATTTATCTGGTAACAAACTCTCAGCCATTAAAAAATCACTTTCAACTTGATTGTAGATTTCTAATATTTCAGATTTAGGTAATTCCAAATTATCCGTAATGTTGTTATCTAACGGCATGGGCACTCTACCAAAAGTTCTGGTCAAATGAAAATAGCAAAAAGCTCTTATAAAATAAGCTTCCCCAATGAAATAATTGGTCGTCTCATCTGTCCCCTCTATATTTTCTCTGTTGGCAATAATGTTGTTTGCTTCATTGATCGTTGTATAAAAAGGATTGTAGCTTAAAAACAGCCTGGAAGAGACGGAACTCAGTACCATTTGATCAGAATCTCGATATCCTTGTTTATTCCATGCGCTATGCGCTGTAAGGTCATCCGCTCCATAAGCTCTTATCCAACAAAACCCCCATTGATTAGCCGCAGTAAATTGCCTATACATACCAGCAACGGCTGCTTCTAATGCCGGATTAGAGTTAAGAGAGCCAGGATCTAATCTTGCCTCGGTTGGGTTTTCTTCTTCTAAAGTACAGTTGATACAAAAAGAAATGAAACTAACTAAAGTGACTAGAGCAAGAAGACTTTTTGTGAATATTTTAATTTTCATGACACTAATTTTTTAACGTGAATAATTTGTTTTTAGATTAAAAAGTGACATTTAATCCGAATGTAAAATTTCTGGTATTTGGATTTGCTCCGTAATCAATTGATGAAGCTGTCCCAGAAGATACATTTGTAGAGCTTGCCTCAGGGTCATATCCTTCATAATCTGATATCGTCAATAAATTTTGAGCACTGGCATAGATTCTAATGGTATTAATAAAACCACGAGCATCAATATTGTATCCTAAAGCTAAATTGCTCAATCTAATGAAATCGCCTTTTTCTACAAATCTCGTTGAGTTAACAAAAAGATCGCCTCCTGCAGGGATATTTGTTTGATTTTCAGGTGTCCATCTATTTCGATACTCACCATAAGTGGGCCCTCCTTGAATTCCTCCTGATAAAGAAACTTTCCCTCTAGTAAAGTTCATAACATCGAAACCATGAACCCCTCTTAATAGAAAATTCAAATCAAATTTTCCAAAAACAAAGGTGTTATTGATGGCCCATGTATGTTTCGGAACCCCATTACCGATTACGTCCAATACGATTCCATCATCATCATGCAAGTATCTAGCATCTCCAGGCGTTCCACCAAGATCTCCTATTTGATAAGCTCCTAAAGCGGTCGCCCCAAAAAATTGACCTAAAGGAGCTCCTACTTTCACTTGAACATAAGCTCCAGTAGTGTTTGAAATATTACCAACGGGAAATATAAAAAGTTCATCAACGCCATTAGATAATGATTTCACCTCACTTTCATTAAAAGAGTAGTTGGCATTAATATTCCAATCAAAATCATCTGTTTTTATTGGTGTTATGTTAAAATCAACTTCCCAGCCACCATTAAAAACTTCTCCTATATTCTGAGTTATCGTCCCTCCACCTAAAAAATCCGAAATAGGAACATCTAATAATAAATCAACGGTATTCTTCCAATATTTATTTAATGAGAGGGATGCTTTTCCATTGAAGAAAGTGGCATCTAAACCAATATTCGTTTGTTTCGTGGTCTCCCATGTCAGATCAGGATTGCCTAAATTTCCACCTGTTAAACCAATTCCACTTGATTCGGTTGTTCCGTTTAGGGGATAATTACTTCCTGTAGAAAGAGTACTAAATGTTGAAAAAGGTGGAATGGCCTGATTCCCAACTTCACCGTATCCAGCTCGTATTTTTAGAGATTGTATTCGATTGTTGAATAAATCTCTAAATTGGTATGCTACGGCCCCTGAAGGGAATACACCGACCCTGTTCCCAGATCGAAATCGTGATGAAATGTCTGTCCTGATGGTGCCAGTCAAATATAATTTTCTATCAAAATTATAATCCGCTCTACCCATATAGGATTGAATATGAAACTTCGATAAATTGGAATTCACTCTCGGTTGTGTCCCCAAGTTTAACGAATAGAAGTTTGCAGGAAGTGAGAACTCACCTCCATTAGCCGTGATACTTTTTGACACGCTTTTTTGATTTTCAAAAAGCCCCGTCACTTTCAGATTGTGAAGGTTAAAACTTTTCGTCCAAGTCAAGATATTACTATTTTGAATCGTCGTCAAATGATTGGCGGATCCTCCACCAGAAGCCCCTGTAATATTCCCTAAAGCGGTTCCTGCGGGCACCCCATTATATCGTTCTCTAATTCGACCACGATATATCAGGCCTCCAAAGACGGTTAAGTTTAAATTTGGAGTGATATCATAAGAAAGGTTCAAATTGGTATGAACCGCTGGTGTGGTAAAATAATCTTCAGACTCAAGTCTTTGAGCGATAGGGTTGATTAATGAACTACCGCCACCTAAGAAATTATAATTCCCATCGGAATCCTTTACTGGGATAGTCGGATCCCAACCGACAATACCGACAATACCGCCTCTTGCATCAGGAGAAGATCTGATTCCACCACTTATTATATTAAGAGATTGATCATGAACTCCGTTGATATTTAATTGTACCGACAAGTTATCATTAAATTCAAGATCCAAATTAGATCTTAAAGAATATCTGGTGTAATCTGAATTAATGGTTGTTCCAGATTGGTCTAAAACATTTCCTGAAACGAAATACCCCACTTTATTTTCTTTGCCACTAATGGATAGTTGTAAGTTCGTTGTATAACCCGTCGTGAAAAATTCGTCTTGATAATCAGCTCCTCCATCCATGACATCAACATTGTTTATAGTCGCAAACTCTTGAGGAGACAATAAATCCAATTTTTTTGAAATGGAAGACACAGAAGTAAAAGCATCAACAGTTATGGTCGGTTCTCCTTGACCACGCTTGGTTGTCACTAATACAACCCCATTGGCTCCTCGTGAACCATAGATTGCCGTCGCAGAGGCATCTTTTAAAATTTCCATTGAAGCGATATCATTCGTGTTTAGTAATTTTAAATCGGCTCCGATAACACCATCTATAACAATTAATGGCTGATTACTTCCATTAATCGAATTAGCCCCTCGAACTCTGATTTTAACATCTGCTCCCGGAGCCCCTGAATTCTTGCTTACCTGCACCCCAGATGCACGCCCTTGTAGGGCATCTTCGACGCGAAATATCGGTTGCTTTTCAAAATCACGTGGGCCAACACTAGAAACGGCTCCTGTTAAGTCACTCTTTAAGGAGGTCCCATAACCAACGACAACGACAGCATCAAGTTGTAATAAATCGGTTTCTAAGGACACATCGATGGATGATAATATTCCTGTTGAAACTTCTTTCGTTTTAAATCCAACATAACTGAACACCAATACATCACTTGATGTCGCTTCAATAGAATAACTTCCATCAAAATCTGATTGGGTACCGGTATTCGTCCCTTTTACCAAAATACTGACTCCTGGTAATGGCGAATTTTTGTCATCGGTGACCGTACCGGTTACTGTTTTTGTTTGAGCCACCATCATGTTTATAGCGAACAAAAACGGAAAAAACAAAAAATAGTAGTTCATTCTTTTCATGTTTAACTGATTTAATTAGTGATTAGTCTTAATAAATATAACATGGATACTAATTACAACAAGTGTAATTGGCTAACTAGAAAACGAATGGGGGGTAACAATTCTATTTAAGGGGGCAAGCTGTTCAATGACTAAATAATCTATCTACTAATGAGTAAAACCTTGGTATTGTAATAACTTTGGGGTACACAACACATATCAGAAGATTAAGATAGCATATAAGTGTGTCAACTCTTGCATTCCCACCTGAACCCCTCAAACATAAAAGGATTCTTGATTCGTTCGCTATAATGCTCTCTTGAAAAAATCTTTCAACAAAAGATTGAAATGATCTCAAAGTATAACGTCACATTAAACCGGATGACCAATGGAGGTCTTAAAATACCATTATTTCTTAAAATAGAAATATGGCACCCTTATTTGCTATTGTTTTGCACTGGAGTTATAGCTCAAAACCCAATGGTTGAATCTTTTGAAGATTCGACAATATTGGAAAAATATGATCAAACGGATCGTAGTTTTCTAAGCCTTAGTTCTAGTCATTACCAATTTGGTCAGCAGTCATTATCATGGGAATGGAATGAAAAGCAAAGTGCTTTCGGAACCGCTCATTTCAAAATCAATAATAAAGATTTAAATTCTTTAGCATACAGTCAAATATTTCCAGTAAGCCCAGTTATCGTGCTTTCGATCTATAATGAAACGCCTCAAAAAGGGACAATCACAATATTATTTCAAAAAGAAGGCCTCAATAAAGCCTGGTTTTCGTTACCATTACAATTTAAAGGTTGGCGCACCATACGGGTTCCGTTTTTTGAAATGGAAGGTGATGTTCCTAAGATGTCGGAGCCTATGGAATACGACTATTTTAAGGTCATCGCCAATACGAGCAAAGGAAAACTCTTCTTTGATGATATTGTTTTTTTACAAAATATGGATAATCGTCACCCTTATCCCGATCTCATGGTACCCTTTATCAAAAAAAATCAAATAAAAAACGCCAACCATTGGATGCCTTTGGTTGAGAATTTAAAAAGGCTAGAAGAAATTCGAGAACAAAAAATAAGGATAGAAGAGGTAAGAGATTTAAATATCATTAAGAATCGAATCAATGAAAGTTTATTTTTCAAAGAGAACTCAAATGCTTATGAAGAGGCTCTATTGGACTTTCAATCGTTAGGTATAAGCACTCAGGATGAATATCCATTAGGTCCCCCGCTAACGCATAATCAACATGAAGTCTATTTTGATTCTATTCAACAAGGCCCAAAATCACACAATAATATAAGAGATTTTGGGAAAACTCTTCAAAAGGTAGCCAATGCGTTTGTTCGTTGTAAAGATTCTATCAAAAGAAATGAACTTGAGAGCAAGTTCATATTAGCGAGCCGCTATTTTTTAGACCAAGGATGGCAAAAGGGAGTGTCGGGTGGTACCCGTCATCATATTGGTTATAGCACGCGAGAACTGACTAGAGCATTTTACATGATGAGGGAATCCCTGCTTAACGTGGGGCTTCTGGAAGAAACAGGACAAAGTTTGCAATGGCTAAATAATTTGGGAAAAATATTAGGGGATGAAAAAGAATTTAATGTCAACATCGATTATTTAAACACTCAATCTTATTATCATCTTTTAACAATTTATCTTGTAAATAGCACAAACAAACAAGTGGCGTTGTTAAAGGCGTTTTCTAATTATCTATCTGTTATTCTTTCCCAGGAAGATAAAGAAGGGGGATTCAAACCAGATGGCACCTCGTGGCATCATAGTGGTCATTATCCAGCTTATGGTATGGGGGGCTTTTTAGGTACTTCTGAGGTGATCCATAAATTATCCGGAACCATTTTTCGTATCGAAGGACCTGGTTTTGAAAATTTCAAAAAAGCCCTATTAACGACTACCGAATACAGTCAAACCTATGATTGGGGATTTGGCAACTCAGGACGCCATCCTTTAGAGTCTTCATATGGGGGCAACAGTATCAAACCATTGAAGAGAGCCTTTTGGCAAATGGCCCATTCAGGGACTCATTCAGAAATTGAGAACATTGACAGAGATATTGCGGCTGCTTATATTCGTCTTTGGGGTGATAAGGATACGGTATCTGCAAAAAAGTTTAAAAAATTAGGTGTTCACCCTCAAATACTACCTGGGTACAAAGTATTGCCATATGCTGCAACGGCCATTCATAGAAGAAATAACTGGGCTGCTATTATAAAAGGTTACAACAAATACGTCTGGTCTTCAGAAATCTATTCGAACTCTAATCGCTATGGCAGATATCAATCGAACGGCACCATAGAGCTTTTGAATGAGACAGGAGAAGTCGGAAGCGGTATCGTTCAGCATGGATGGGATTGGAATAGATATCCAGGAGCGACAATCATATATTATCCTTTGGAAGAATTGGAAACAGAAAAATCATTACTTATGTTTCTTTCAAATGAATCTTTTGCTGGTGCTGCTCGGCTAGGTAGAAATGGCGTTTTCGGCATGAAATTAAATGAAAGTACGGGTACTAATGCAGATGGACATATAGCTGATAGGACAATTACATTTCCCGGAAAATTAAAGGCCAAAAAATCAGTGTTCTCATTTGGGAATAAACTTATCTGTATCGGTACGGATATTTCAAGTGTTGATTCGACACATCCTGTGCAAACCAACTTATTTCAAACGTATCTTAAATCACCTACAATGCCCTTTTATTTAGATGGATATGGTAAAGTAGATGAATTTCCATTTAGCTCTAATACAGGAAATTGGATAGTAGACCCATATGGTAATGGATATCATATTCTATCCGGAAGTATGTCCGTTCACAGAAAATCACAACACTCCTATCATAATAAATATTCAGTACGTACTGGAGCAATCCATGGTGGACCAAGAGGCGCTGGATTCAAAGAAACACAAGGTAATTTTTCAACGGCATGGCTTGATCATGGCTTCGCTCCAAAACAGGGCAAATATGCGTATGTGATATATCCTTTTTTGTCAAAAAAAGATCAAGGAGAGTTTGAGAATAAGGCAAACAATGATGAATCATATCATATTCTTAGAGCTGATGGTACCGCTCATATTGTCATGGACATACCATCAGCTACCACGGGGTATGTGATTTTTGAAACCGATAAAAATTTAGATGATAAAATCATAAAAAAAGTATCTTCTCCCGCGATTATGATGCTTAAAGAGCATACCTCAGAAAATATTACCTTAAACATAGTTCAACCTGATCTTCATTTTCCAATAAACAACAATAAGAATGGTTTTACCAATTATAGTCTACCAGTTAAAATCACACTTATTTTAAAGGGAAAATGGAATCTTGACAACATTGATGGAACAAAAGTTATCCATCATTCAAATGAGGAAACAATAGTAACCGTAGAATGTCAACATGGTTTTTCCAATGTTTTAGATTTAAAAAAATGAACAAAATCAAACAAACAGTCATGTTCTTTTTTATGTTTTTATACTTAAGCCAAAGTATGGCTCAAAACAACATTGCTCCCCAAAAAAAGATGATCAGACGCCATCATCCAAGGAATTAAAATCAAAACTTGATCCTTCTTCTAATATCGATGCTTTCTTTGACCCTTATGCCAATTCTAAAATGGATGTCCCTTATGAAATCGAAGAGGATTATAGCGTACAGATTCATTTAATAAGTGAAAATCATAGGGTTGGTCATTCAATCGATAGCTAAAATGAACAAGGCGAATCTTGGACTGCTGTTAACCGAAAAAATCAAGATTCCCTATCTATTAATGATTCTCATTCTTTTTTCGGGGTGTTTGTCCAAAACAAAAAAAGAAGAGGAAGTTGCTAATACGGAAACTAGCCAACCAAATTTATTAATTGTTTTTCCGGATCAGATGCGTGGACAAGCGATGGGATTCATGGGGCAAGAACCCATTAAAACCCCGAATATAGATCGCTTTGCAAAAGAAAGTCTCGTTCTTACGGATGCCGTGAGCAATTTTCCCATATGTAGTCCTGCTAGGGCATCGTTGATGAGCGGGAAATATCCCTTTGGGCATGGTGTTATTCAAAATAATAATAGCCATTCATCTCATTATGGCTATGAACTTGCTGCCTCAGAAAAGTGCTGGTCAGATATTCTAAAGGAAAGAGGATATCGTCTTGGTTATATTGGAAAATGGCATCTCGATAACCCTCATCCGCCGTACATTAAGTCAAGTAATAATGAAGGAGATAAGAAATGGAATGAATGGACGCCACCAGAAAAACGACATGGATTTGATTATTGGTATGCGTATGGCACCTATGATGATCATCTTAAACCCATGTATTGGGCTACTGATGCTGGGCGACATGATTTTCACTATGTCAATGAGTGGGGGCCAAAAGTAGAAGCAGATAAAGCGATCGCCTATCTTAAAAATGAAAAGGGGGAGCGTATGGATAATGAGCCTTTTGCTCTAGTCGTTTCCAATAACCCACCTCATGGACCTTATTCCAAAGTGCCGGAGAAGTATAAAAAGATGTATCAAGATATTCCAATGGATCGTCTGACGCAAAGACCGAATATTCCCCAAAAAGGGACCAAACATGGAGATTACTATCGTCAACATATCAAGGATTACTACGCCATGATTTCAGGAGTTGATGATCAATTCGGAAGAATTTTGCAAGCACTTGAGGATACCAGCCTGGCAAAAAACACGATTGTTCTCTTTTTATCGGATCATGGAAACTGCTTGGGTATCCATAATGTCATTTCTAAAGATTATCATTATGAAGAATCATTCAACATACCTTTTATCATGAGATGGCCAGAAAAAATCAAACCAAAAAAAGATAACTTATTGATTTCCATGCCTGACATATATCCTACTTTAATGGAAATCATGGGTTTTAAAAACGACATTCCCAAAGATATAGAAGGCGTTAGTTATGCCGCTAACTTTTTGTATGGAAAAGGAAAACGACCTGAATCTCAGCTCTATATGTATACCCCATATGGTGGACCAGATATGGGAAGAAGAGGGATAAGAACGAATCAATATACCATGATGATGAGTCGATGGAAGGGGAAACCCGATGAGTTAGAATTATTCGACAATATGAATGATCCGTATCAATTGAATAATATAGGATTGTCAGATACGGTTACTGTAAATCTATTAACCCAAAAGTTAAAAAGTTTACTAGAAAAATACAATGATCCTTGGATGAAACATCTCCAATCAGACAAAGTAAGAAATGGATATTAAAAATCCTTAAAATGAAGAATCTAGTTATAATCAAATTAGTCATTGCCACAATCTTGATGAGTTCTATCAGTTGTAGCAATTCCACTAAAAAAAATGATGCTCAAATTAACGGAAAAAAGACAGATTCATTTTTAGTAGATAATCCATATTACGATTTATTGAAAGAATGGTGTGATGGCATGATAAACTATCAGATTACCCAACCCATGGGGGGAGGGATTGTCGGTGGGTTAATGTGTCCCGTAAGCTCTAGGATACATGGACGTTGTTTTGATGCTGTTTACCCATTAATGACCATGGCTGACTTAAGCGGTGAAAGCAAGTATATGGATGCAGCGGTAAAGCTACAAGCTTGGTCGGATCATGTACTCAGACCAGATGGAAGTTGGGGTAATGATCCTATCATTACCACTTGGAACTATACGACGACATTTTCGGTCATTGCACTAGGAGAAGCCATGAGACATCATGGTCATTTATTGGATAAAAAAACATATGAAAACTGGATGATGCAATTAAGGAGATCATCTGAATGGGTCTATGAAAATCTCTCTTTTCAAGGTGATCCTGTTATCAACTACCCAGTTTCAGCAGCTGGTGCGCTGGCGATTGCGGGAGAAGTACTTAAAGATGAAAAATTCACCATTAGAGCCCGTAAACTTGCCAGAGAAGCCGTAACTTATTTCAGTGAAGAAAACAATTTATTATATGGTGAAGGAAAGCCTTATAGAGGGATGACCAAGAATGGTTCTCGACCAATTGATATTGGATATAATGTAGAAGAAAGCCTTCCAAATCTCCTCATATACGCTGAGATTACAGGGGATACTGAGGTGAAAAATAAAATTGTTGAATCCCTTAATAGTCATTTAATGTTCATGATTCCTGATGGTGCTTGGGATAATAGTTGGGGTTCCAGAAATTATAAATGGACCTATTGGGGAAGTAGGACATCCGACGGGTCTCAAGCAGCATATGGTGTTCTTGGAGATGAATATCCATTATTTGCAGAAGCTTCCTTACGGAATCTAGAATTATTGCAAAAGTGCACTTCGAATGGGATATTGTATGGTGGGCCACATTATATTTCTCGAGGGATTAAACCCTGTATACACCATACTTTTTGTCATGCGAAAGCATTAGCAACGGTTTTAGATCACAAAGTAGAAATACCATCGGAACGGATAAAATTACCACGCGAGAAAATGGATGGGATTAAGGCCTTTGATGAAACGAGGACCTGGGTAGCTACCAAAAATCAGTGGACGAGCACGTTTACAATAAACGATTGGATAACTGGAGAATATTATTTGGCCAATGCCAGCGGAGGAGCACTTACATTTTTATGGCATGAAAAAATGGGCCCTGTTTTAGCTTCTTGTTTAATTGGAGTGACTAATAGAGAACCAACCAATATCCAAATGAATTTTGATCCATATCAAACCTCTCCGACACCACGCATCGAGATGATATTAAACGGTGAAACATACTATAGTGTCAAAGATTTTGATGCCAAACTAAATTATGAAAACACGGATAGTGAATTAAAAATAATCGTTAAGGGCAACATGGTTTCTCCTACCCAAAAAAAGCCCGAATATAACAATGTTGCTTATCAGTTTGTTTACGGATTTAGTGAAGAAGGCGTCAAGTTGAAATTAAATATCGACACGTCCAAGGTGTTGGATCATATCAAATATATTTTGCCCGTGGTTTCGGAAGCGAATGAAAGTTTAACCATGGATAAAAAAGAATTACAGATCGAAAAGACAAATGGAATATTAGCGATTAAATCAAATATTCCCCCCTCTCTGATGCATAATCAATCAAGGATGTTTAATACGGAACCGGGCTTTGAAATCATCCCTTTAGTCTATGATCTGAGCAATAAAAAGGAATTGAGAATAAACTTTAATATAAGGTAATATAGAACATTTTACAGTTAAAAATGGAATCATTCCATATGGGGTGATTTAATAGCGTGACGATTGTAATCTTACTTATATTTTTCGAATACGATTAACCGATGATGAAATAACTTAACACCCAAAATAGATATACCTAAGTTTCTAGGATAATATCTTTTATCTTTGGTACCTAGGTATCGGATCCTCATTTTTTTAACTAGTCGCTCCTTAAAAAGTCATTTTTTACTAGTTGTCGTTAGATTATTTTGATGA
>JAPORT010000090.1 GCA_026710085.1 Flavobacteriaceae bacterium
TTCTACCATCATTTGTGTGGAAAAAAGTCTAAATCGCCGCAAAAGCATATCAACAGAAGTTCTGAGATTTGCATCGTTTCGGGGTCCTCATTGCCACGCTGATGACTCCTTAGCTTTTTCCATTGATTCCCTCTGCTCGAGCATTGGATTGCTTATAAATCGCAGAATATAAGACCTCATAGAGGTGCTTTCGAAACATTTATACGATTCTCATGATTTATTTGATACTTGTTTCCATCAAATGTTGATACCAAAGCATAAAGTAACTGCATGCTTGAGCCATATCTTTGCAATTAATTACCACAAGGCTTTGAAGATCTCTTTGGATTGAGAGATGATTCCTACTTTGAGATTGGTTTTGACAAACTTCTCAAAATTTCTTGTTCCTTTTCAAAGCGATTTTCTATCTTTTTCAAGATGGCAAAATCATCTGTTTTTCAATACATCGGGACTTTCTTCGACTTCTGATTGACGTGTTTAATCCGATGAAGTCGATGATGAATAAACTATTGAATCATTCATAGACATCAATGACATTGAACTTAAAAAACAGTCATAATCGACAGATTACTAAAATAGGTGTTTCTCCATCTCCATTTTCTTGAACTGCTCTTTTTAAATTTTCATTTTCTATGACTTTATCTTCAACTTCTTCAGTATAAATCGTACTAATAAATTTTCCATCGACAACACCAAGAGGTCCGGATAACTTTAGGTCTGTATCTTTATATTCTAATTCTGAGTAAACAACAACTTCATCTTGTACTTTATCGTATACCATTTGGTAGTACAACGGCTGGTATCTACCTACACCATAAATGAACTAGAAGGATAAATAATCATCAGATTCAATAACATTTTGCACCCAAAAAACTTTGTGTGGTAATTCCGTAAAAATGTAATTAGCCTCTTGAAGTTCTTTTGTATTTGCGAATACGTGTTCTGGAATTTTATTTTTACCAAAATCGATACTATAAGTAGGTATCTGATTTTGGCTATCAATTTTGTAGATCGTCGTTTTTTCACCAGGATTAGCATACAAGAAGTGATCTTTGCACGAAGTCAACGTATTGGAATACGACAAATCAATAGAGAGTATACTATTGTTCATGAAATCAAGTTTGGATTTTAAGTTTTGACTTTCATCCCAAATTTCAACACCAGCATATTCCATTTGTTCATTGTCTTCATCAGATATGACTAACCAGTGGTTTTCATCAAGAATTTCAAATGTATTGAGATATTGATTTTTTCGCTTTGTTCTTACATATTCTAAATCTGGAAAAGAATAAAATTGAAACTGTTTTAAGACTCGATCATTAATCACTATCTCTTTATTTTCCTTATCAAAAGCAAAAGATTCAAGATCCATGTATTCACTGGGTCCATTACCTTTTCTTTTCAATTGATTAATATAATTACCAAGTGTATCTATAATGGTAATTGAATGTGTTTGTTGGAAATCATGTATGAATAAATATTTATCAAAACTCTTGATATGTCAAATTTCACCAAAGTAAATATCCTCTGGCAACTTGATGTTTATATATGAAATATTACTAAAAACATGTTCCACTAATTTAGGAATAGCTGCTTCCACATCAATTAGAATCGTTTGGACCTCTTTTTGATTATTACAACTTATCAAAAAAGTTAATAAAAAAACCATTAGAATTAATCTCATAAAGTAATATTTAGGCTGTAACGTTTGTCAATGTTTGTGACGTGACACCGAATATAAAAGCAACTTTTATTAAAGAGCGCTTACAATGATAGCATTTGTACTATCGACTGTCTCTTTGAAATAGATCAACCTTGGGGGAATATTCGAATCCGAAATACTTACTAATAGTCTTGCATTTGCAAGACCCGAAACCGATCCTTTATACATAGGTATCTCAAAAATGGCATTATCAGAGTTTTCTTCTACAATCGGTTCCTCACTAGATGAACTAATGATCACAAAAAAACCATTTTTGGGGAATTGTATGTTTAAATTTTTGAAACTTATTCGATTCCATCAAGATTCAGCAAATTGTTTGATTGGTTTTTCTAGAACAGGATATAAACCAACTGAAATCCAAAGTAATCATATTCGGCAAATCTCTTTGTTTTGGTGAGTATAACTGAACGATTATTTCCTTTTTACCTTCTACTTTTTTTTCTAGTTTAACATCAATATAGTTGAGCATCTTATCTTCTTTGATTGGTTCAACAAAAACCGACGTACCACCTTGTGCGAAATCTCCGTTATGTAGAATCGAACATTCAAATAATCGATCTTCTGAAAAAATTTCTAAATCTCGAGAGCCGATTGTCTTTTGTTGTGATGCAACTTCTTGTAAGCAATTCAATGAACAGAAAAAAAGAAAAAACGCGAACGAAAATGAATTTTTCATTAAAAAACAGATTCAATAAGGAAATGAAGCTATTTCAATTGTTTCGTACCATCTAAGTTGTTGGCCAAATCACAAACACTGTTGCATTTGCCTTTACATCCGTCTCCTCTGAAAAAGAATAGAGTCTTTCTGTTCTTAGCATTGATATAAGGATTTGATTGCATTTTCAAATGCAAAATCTGTGAATTCTGAAGTGACAAGAAGAGACGTGATTAACAAACCACAAACTATAAAATTTAAAACATTCATGATAAAATACGTGTTCCACTGCTCACTTAGCAAGTGTACAATATTTTTTAACCAATTAGTCGAACTTGCAAGAAGATTTCATATCATCTAAATCATGACTCAAAAATAGGATATGGGTACTTCAGGAACAAGATTTTGGTTCTATTCCGATATGTGTGGATTTTAATATTGAGGGCATTCATTTTGGCTCTTTTTATGGATGATGATTTTGTTTTGACTATCCTTTATTCTAACTATTGATTGATAGGAATCAATGATTTTTGAAGTCCACGCATCCATCGCTTGGCTTATACTAATTTGCTTTCTGCATTGTCATTTATGTTTTTTTGGTGAAAAATAATGCTCATGGCATGAGACACCAAAATGATTCCGCGTGCGACGGAAGAGGAGCTCCAACAACTCATCCGAAAAGGCCCAAGTTTTTGGCAGGTGCGACGGATCCAAGGGATCATCAATGCACAACGGAAACCCCAAACCGCCAAACAATTGGCGGCTTCCAGTACGCTTTCCAAACACCGTATCACCCAACTGCTACGGGCCCATCACCAGCAGGGCCACCAAATCTTTGAAAGCCAAGGGCAAGGGGGACCGAAAGGATGGTTCCTTGTCTCTCGAAGAAGAAAAGGCGTTTTGAGAAGGCTTTCGGCAAGAAGCAATCGCCGGCGAGGTCGTCACCACGGCCATCATCCAAGCGGCTTTTGAAAAGAACATCGGTCAGCAAGTGGCCAGGAGTCCCATCGACAGACTGTTGAAACGTCATCATTGGCGCCAAGTCGTTCCTCGGCCGGATTATCCCCAAAAAAATCCAAAACGTCAAGAAGGCTTTAAAAAAACGCCCCGAGCGAGTGAAAGCCATCATCAAGAAAAAGCAATGGGACCAAGAACAAGTTCTTTTTGGCGTCTAGGAGGTGGGTCGATTGGGCCGCATCCATCGCCCCAAGAAATCATGGTATCCTCAGAAGGATCGACCTCAAGGAGCCAAACAGGTGGTGAGTCAGTCCGTGTCCGCCGATCCTTTCGTATGCCCTGAAAAAGCCAAGGCGACGTCATGGATTGGACCTAATGCTCATACCGAGAGGATGCATCTTTTTTGAGAACAAGTGGCCAAGGATTTCAAAGACGATCCAAGCATCATGCAGGTCGATCAAGCCCGATGGCACCAATCCAAAGATTTCAAAATCCCTGAAAACATGGCTTTGATCGAACCATCGTCTTATCGTCCAGAACTCAACCCTGTCGAGCAGATAGGGGCGGAGGTTCGAGAACAATTTCGAGACAATCAACTCTTTGAAACGCTGGAAGATTTGAAAAAACAACGAGCTCATGGGTTAAAAAAGATGGCTGCATACGGAAAAAGATTGGAATCCTTAACGAACTTCCCGCATATTAGAAATGTAATACAGAAAGTAATTTAGTATTAGCTTAGGTTCTCATTGGGTGATTGAATACAGTGAATTGAATCCTAAAAAGGGCATAATCAACATTGATGTCTCTACCTTCCAGTGATGATTACTTCTGTCCCAAAACAAGTGAAAAGGAGATTCTTTATGATGATTGCAAGTCCTATCAATGGCGTCATTGGGACCACTAGGAATCCAAAACATTGATTCCTTGTGGCGTCCCTCGTATGCCAGCCGCCTGAGGAATCACATCGTTGGGAGTGACTTGAGCTAAGACTTCCAAGGATTTGAAAGAAAAGCATGATATGCATGGATTGTCTGATGATGAAATGATAGAAGCGTTCTTTAAGTCGGTAAGGTAAGTTAGCGACTGATGATTGGAAAACAGCATGAATACGACATCTTAGCTATCTAGTGGTTACGAAAGGATATAATTCACTAAATAAAAACATGAGACCTTTGAATAATGCAAAATCAAAAAAAATGGGGTATGATGAGGAAATTA
>JAPORT010000074.1 GCA_026710085.1 Flavobacteriaceae bacterium
AAACTATGCGATGGTTCCTTGGCAAGAAGAACCAGCACCAGCAGTGCAACCATAACAATGTTGAGAAATACAAATCTCTCGGTTTTGTAACGAATGAATATCGAAATCAGATATGTGTTTTGACTTACTAGCAACCTTTAATTCCAACATTTGATTAAAATCACAATCATACAAATAGCCATCATAGCTCACCGAAATCGTATTGGTACACATGACATTTTCAACAGTGTGTGGATTGAATGCATTAACCAATTTTGTCATGTAACCTTCAAAATTTTCAGAAGCAACTAAAAAATCTAAAAACCGACTGATTGGTAGATTGGTAATACAAAAAAGATGATTGAATGTAATGCCAAAATCTTCAAACAGAGCCTCCTTGAACTCGGCTTCTAATTCTTGCTGTCCCCTTGGAAGATAGGCTCCAAGTGGATTGTAAACTAAATCTATTTCCAATCCTGTCTCCTCAATACCATAGCCTACTTCATTTAATTTTTGAAGAGCTTCAATGGATTTATGAAAGACTCCATCTCCCCTTTGTCGATCTGTTTTTCCACGGCGATAAAAAGGTAGTGAAGATATGATATGGAGACCGTGCTTCTTGAAAAAAGAGGGATATCTGTAATACTTTGGATTGGCTCGAAGAATGGTTAAATTAGAACGAACAATAATTTCAGGAATGTCTATTTCCGATGCTTTTTCAATAAACCAACAAAAATCTGGATGCATCTCAGGTGCTCCTCCAGTGATGTCAAGAGTTTGAACATTGTGATTTTTTGCGACTTCGAGACATTGCAACATAATCTCTCTACTCATTTTTTCCTGCCGGTCTGGCCCTGCATCCACATGACAATGAGCACACACTTGATTGCACATGTACCCAATATTTAATTGAAGAATTTCCAATTCTTTAGGTCGGATAGACTCTATTTGATGCTCACGTAATTTTTTAGAAAACGTAGGGAGTTCTCCAGATAAAAAAACACTATTGGATAAAAACTCTAATTGTTTTTGAGCATCTGATAATTGACTTTTCTGAGCTTTGAGAGATTTTTTAGCTAACATCACATGCTGAGCTTGTTATATATATTCATCGCTTGCACTGTGTGAACCAATGATGCCCCTCCTCGAATCGCGCCAGCAACATGTATCGCTTCCATCATTTCTTCCTTTTCAATACCCCGCTCAAGGCCGTCATTTGTATAAGCATCAATACAGTAAGGACATTGTATGGTGTGGGCTACCGCTAAAGCTATCAATGATTTTTCTCTTTCAGATAAAGCTCCTTTTTGGAAAACACTTTGATAATATTCAAAGAATTTTTTTCCTAATTCTGGATTCCAATCATTGATATTTCCAAATTTAGCTAAATCTTCAGGTTGATAATAACTTTTGCTCATAATTTAATTGACTAAAATTGTTTTATACTTTATCCAAACTGTGTTTCCAATTTAAAAATTGATAGAAGCAAAAGTATTACATCCCGTATGATTCTACGGCAACGCTCTAAAATATGAATACTTCGATTTGAAATAAGAGCCTTATGATTAATTTTGCGATAGACGAAGTTCGAAATAGCATGAAAGAAATTATGACTCAAGTCCTCGCAGAAAGTGTGCAAATTGGGGACAAGATAATGAGTAAATCCGAAAACGATGAAGAAGAAATAATTGGTATCGTAGAAGAAGTTGTCATATTAAATAGGATTTTTATTAGAGTAGATAAACGTAAGCTCTTACATTGGATAAGTTTTGCGTTAACTGACAAGGATAATCAATCTTTAAGAACAATCAGTTACAAGTCTAAAGATGTGATTTCTAAAATTATAACGATATGAGGAGAGTCGAAAGTCAAATTGTAGCCACAAATGTTAAAATTGGTGATTTAATTCAAATCAGAGAATATGAATCAGGGAACGTTATCATAGGAAATGTTGAAGAAATCGTTATTTCAACTGACGTTTACATTCGAATGGATGAAACAATTGTACAAAATTCTATACGATTTCTTATAACTGAAGAAAACAGTCAAGAACAAGAATACTCGATTTTTCTCAGACAAGATGAATTCGTGACAAAAATGATTATTTGTGAATAAACTTGATTTTTTCAAACATAAACTGGTGATGGTCTTTTTACTCTAAATGGTTAAGTTGTTATCAACACAAAAACTGATTTCTTTTTTAGATAAATTGTAGTTCTTGTGCCCTTTTTGGGATACGATTTAAGCCATGATTTTTTAGGTTTTTAACTTGGTTGATAGCCAAATGGCTTACTGAATGTTAAATTTAATTTGAAACGGATGAAAAGTTTGAATAAAGCCAATGAATAGACTTATCATCGTGATGGCAAAAGTCCCCATATTGGGTCAGGTAAAAACCAGATTAGCAAAGTCAATAGGGGACCAGGCAGCATTTTGGATCTATAAAAAACTTTTAAACAAAACCATTAAAACGATTGATAGTTCTTATTGGAAAACCGCTATCTTTTTTGATCCGAAACCTAATAACATAGCTCCCTATCAAAACATTTCAGAATACACTTTAACACAAAAAGGAACTACTTTGGGCGAACGTTTAATCAATGCAACCACTTGGGGGTTTGATCAGGGTTATCAACAAGTGATCGTTGTTGGTTCTGACCTTTGGGACATCAACCAAGATACATTAATAAAAGGGTTCCATCATTTGGAGGGTTCGGATTTTGTCATCGGACCAACTTATGATGGGGGGTATTACTTGATTGGTATGCGTTTTTATTTTAAGTCTCTTTTTAAAAACATATCTTGGAGTACTGATAAGGTGTTTGAACAAACCGTCAATAAATTGATTCATCACAAAACCAAAATATTAGAAAAAAAAAACGATATTGACAGTATTGATGATTTAAAAAAAGAAAAAGAACTTTACCAATTGTATCTAAAGAACTTTCAATGAAACAAAAAATTGAATCGGCAGCGCAATTCATTAAAGACTCTGGAATTAGCACCATTGATTTGGGAATCATTTTAGGAACTGGGCTTGGAAAACTATCTGATTTGATTCAAAATCCAATCATCATCCCCTATTCAAAAATTCCAAATTTTCCGATCAGTACCGTTGAATTTCATGCCGGTGAACTTTATTATGGTCCATTGTTTGGAAAAAATGTGTTGGCATTTAAAGGGCGTTTCCATTTGTATGAGGGGTATGATTATTTTCAAATCACTTTTCCAATCCGTCTTCTGAATGCCCTCAGTGCTAAAAAGGTCATTTTATCGAATGCTGCCGGAGGAATTAATCTTAATTTTCAAAAAGGAGATTTAATGATGATTACAGATCATATTCATCTTCAAGGAGGCTCTCCGCTAGCTATCAAAGGGATTGAAAAACTTGGTGATCGTTTTGTCGATATGTGCCACCCTTATTCAGAATCATTAAGAAATAAGAGCCTATCAATAGCTAAAAAATTGTCGATTGATCTTCAACAAGGAGTGTATGTATCGGTGGTTGGCTCTCAATTAGAAACCGCAGCCGAATATCGGTTTTTAAAAATAATAGGTAGTGATGCCGTAGGCATGTCCACCACTGCAGAAGTCATTGTGGCAAGACAGTTAAAAATGGAGGTGTTGGCCTTCACCATCATTACTGACCTTTGCGACCCGGATAATCTCAAGCCAATCAATTTAAAGGATATTTTTGCATCAGCTTCCATTGGAGAAGAAAAACTCATAGATATAATGAGGGATTTGATTCCCATGATCTAGTCTAGGATGTATACATTGACTTCCATAAACCAAATCAACAAAATATCAGATACTAATCAAAGACAAATCAGATGAAACTTTTTACTCTTTTAGCAATATCAGGACTCCTATTTCTTTCTTTTGATATGCTGACTCCTCAGAAAAACCTACACCAGCAATGGGATTCCATGCTTAAAAAATATGTTTCAACAACTGGTAAGGTCGATTATCAAAATTGGAAAGAAGATCCTCAAGGCATTGAACAATATATCAGTCATCTTGAAAAAAATACACCACTCGATAAGTGGTCAAAAGAGCAGAAGTTAGCCTATTGGATTAATGCGTACAATGCAGTCACTGTAAAATTAATACTAGATCACTACCCCATCCATAGTATTCGAGATATTGAAGAACCTTGGAATACAAAACTATTTAGCACTGCTGGAAATGACTATACTTTAGATGAAATTGAACACGATATCATAAGAAAAATGAATGAACCCCGCATTCATTTTGCCGTAAATTGTACAGCAAAATCATGTCCCAAACTCCAAAAGTCTGCATTTACTTCTTCTGATTTAGAAGAACAATTAGAAAAAGCGACTTTTGAATATCTCAATGATCATTCGATGAATATAGTCAATCAACAATCTGTTCAGCTTTCAAAAATATTTGAATGGTTTGGCGAGGATTTTGGCGATAAAAAGGAAAAAATTGAATTTGTGGAGAAATACACCAAAGTCGATATCGACCCCCAAGCCAAATTAAGCTACTTGCCTTATAATTGGGAATTGAATGATTGAATTATTAAGAATGGCTCC
>JAPORT010000042.1:0-23237 GCA_026710085.1 Flavobacteriaceae bacterium
CTAAATGTAGTTTATCAGGTAAGCTTCCTCCTTCATTTGAAGTAAACTGAATGCGTTTTAAGTACCAGCAAACGACCTAAATTTTCAAATTGCAATCTTAATTGCCCATAAGCCAACCAACCACGGGTCTTATGGTAGCAAGAAGACAACTTTTGAAATCTATGAATGAGCACCATTTCTATGAATTAATGTTTGGCTTTTTCCAAGCACTTTCTCATGATGGTTTGTCTTGTGCATGAGAGGAATATTCCTTCACTTAGTTTCTTGATTAAGAAAATCAATAAAGCATGAAATATGATGATGTTTTTCTAATGTCTAACAAGAAAATGAAAAACGCAAATTAGAATAAGCAATGACGTCACAGTCGAAAAAAAATAGAAACTTTAGGGACAACAGAATAATTGATTCCCTTTTGTCTTTGATAAATTCAAGAGGGAGCTGTTTTTTTTGGCATAATTATTGACTTAGAGGAAATACTTGGAATTGAATTTAGAATAATGAGATCAGAAAAACTTATCAAAACAAAGCTTCGTTCAAGCAATTGGAAATGTTCTGACGAAATGGAAAATGATGTGGAGTATTATGAATTAAGATTCACTTCTGATAGGGATGTTGAAGGATGGATCAAAAAATTCGGAGTATTAAATCCAGAATGTGTATTTCGGGCCGTTTTGGTGTGGAATCAAAATCTTGTTGTGGTTCAAAAAGATGAAGAATCATTTATAGCTATTCCAATCGGAGATCAAATGATTGCTTCAATTGATGATGATTTAATGGTCTTTAAGAAAGTAGCTTGATGGGGAAGCATTCTAATTGGAGGATAGTTTTGTAAAAGGAGTCTTTTGACATTCGTTTTTATAGTTGTCCAATGGTATTCTTGCAAAGTTCAATGGCATCGTTTCGATTGTTTTTACGTTAAGCATTGAAATAATGTCACTTCAATCGTCAAAGTCTTTTACCGAATTAAATCACTGAATTTTAAAATGGTTGTATATCCTTTTCTCTTAAAATACTCTATAGTATCCGTGGCTCCTGATGCTAAAATAAAGTCTCCATTCCATGCTCCCAGGCTTTTGATAACTCCCTTAAAATCAGAAAATAATCTACTTTGAATTGTTTCCGTTTGAAGGATTTTTGAAAGCAAACATTCGTGTTGGTGGAGCAGTTCATTGAAAATCTTAAAATCACGACATTCTTTTATGTTTTCAGTGATTTCTGAAATTTTGTTGAGGTCTTTTTTATCGACTTTAATTTGGTTAAATTTTTGAATTTCGCTATTTGTCTTTTGTTTTCGATTAAGGTGAATCAAAAACAAAAAAGATAAAAACGGAGGATTAAATTCTATTATTTCTGAAATTCGTTGATGGCCAATAATTTGGTAAATGATGGGACTATTAAATTGAGCAACTGCTAGATCATACAAACTTCCAGAAGTCGATTTTTTTCCAAGACAAAATGAATCGATATGAGCCCACTGAGCTATATTGTGAATCAAAGTTGAAGAACTTCCCAATCCCCAATCCAAATGAAACTCTACGTGATTTTGGACCCTACCTGAAATTCTTTCAACAAAGGTTGAGTTTAATTGGCCACTGATTTTTAATAGAGTCAATAAAAAGGGTAGATGGATTTTGTTTTTGACATGAATGACTTCGAAGTCGGGCAACCGTAATTCAGTTTCAAACCAGAGATTCCCATGATAATCAAAACTTTGCCATCGGAGTTTTCCAGAATCATTCGATTCAAATTCTAATGACTGTCCCAATTTAGTGGGTACTGCGAGGGATTTCGCACCCTGTAACACAAAATACTCGCCCGATATCAGTAGTTTTCCATGGCTATAATAACGTTCAAGCATCAATTGTGGTTAAATACGTTTCAACGTCTTTGACGCTGATTTTTTTATTTTGGAAATAATTTGTTGCTTTTTGTTTTTGATGAGTTGTGGCACCTAATTGATTTAAAATATTATTCAAATGCATTTTCATATGACCTTTCTGGATACCAGTAGTGATCAGTGAATTTATAGCAGCAAAATTTTGAGCTAACCCTGATGCTGCAATGATTTTCATCAGTTCTTCTGCACTGGGCCAACCGAGTAATTCATTTCCCCATCGAACCATTGGATGTAATGTGGTCACCCCGCCAACCGTGCCAATTGAAATAGGAACAGTCATTTCAAAATGGAAAATCCCCCGATTTATAGAAGCGTTACTTAAAGATTTGTATGAACCATCCTTTGATGCATAACTATGGATCGAAGCCTCTATTGCTCTGAAGTCATTTCCCGTTGCAATGACAACAGCATCAATCCCATTGAGTATCCCTTTATTATGAGTCACAGCTCTAAATTTGTTAATTACAGCTATCTGGCAAGCTAACACAAATTTCTGAGCATAACGTTCGGAATCTTTAAGATTTAGACCAAGGTTCTCAATAGGACATGAGGCATGGACGGAAACTGTACACTCAGGGTTATAATTGGATAGGATGGACATGATGATTTCAAATTTCTGATCCTTGGGAAACAAACTAGAATTTTGAAAATAGATGGATTCCCAAGTACTTGCCATTGTTTCCAAACAAGTGTTGATGAAATTAGCTCCCATGGCATCTCCTGTAATGAAAGCAATATCTAATTGAAAGTAATTGGGAAGAGTTTTAGTATTGTCAATGAGTTCAACCGATTGAATTCCACCACCTCGCATGCGCATGTTGTGAGTTATTTCATGAGTTGAATGGATGAGCGCAGATTTATGTTGACGAAAGAGTTTTTTGATTGTATTTGGATTTCCATTGTAGGTAAAATGTATTTGTCCTTTTTTGATCATATTTTGAACGTTGGCAGTAAATCCACCTCGATTAAACCAAAATTTGGCTGCATGAGATGCAGCGGCAACCACACTGCTCTCTTCTGTGACCATAGGTAAACAATAGGTTTTTTGGTTGATTAAAAAGTTTGGCGCTATTGAAAAAGGAAGAACAAAATTGGATAGATTGTTTTCAGAAAATTGGCTATGTATTTCTTGAAGAGATTTGTTAGATAGCAAATAGGAACTTAAAAGAGCTTGGGCTTTCTGTGGATCTTCAAAATATTGCTGTGTTATCAATTTTATTTTTTCATTAGCTGATAGTTTTGAAAAACTTTGTATTGGTTTGTTCATGTAAAATTTACTTCGGAATGAATTTTTTCTTAGAACACCAAATGGAGTTCACTCCCCAAAAATAGAAGCATTTTGATTTGCAATAAGATTCATTATCGAATTCGAAGGATATCTGGCGACTTTAAAACTTCTTCATCCAATGATTCTATGTTAACGGGGCACAAAAGGAAAGAACGTAAAAAATAATTCAATGAGGGAATTGGATTAAGGATAAATAATTTAGATTTATTTGAAGAAATTATTTAATGAAGTATTGTTTATTTTATGATACTTTGTTAAATTTGAAAAAAATGTTTGATTAATGTCTGATCTTCGGTAAATTAGAATGCTCTCTGAAACACATAATCATTTAAATGATCCTAAAATAAGTTCTTTAAATAAATGAAAAATTTCTTCATTCGTTTAGCCCCTTTGTTGATATTTATAATTGTTTTAATCCATCGAGCATTTCAAGTATTTCCACTTTGGATGGAAGAGCAACAATTATGGAGAATTGTCTTTTTTACTGCAAGTATCAGTATTTTTTTCACTTTGGTGGTCATTGCAATGATTCGTTTTATCAAAACTGGAAAAAGAATGGATGGGATAGAATTTCAACCATTAAAAAGAAAGAGATGGCACGAAACAAGTAATTGTTGGAAAACTTGGGGTCGAAAAGCACTATTAACCCTGATGGGAGTCTCTTTTGGAATTCTTTTAGGACTTGCCTCAGAAATTATATGGCACGCTGTTTTATTAAGTATCGCAGGAGGGTTGTCGGGATTCATCGTAGGAAATGATTTCGAAATCAAATCAATGCCTCAACTCAATAAAAATCAAAAGAGTTAAGAACGAGTGCTCCACGGGGTTCTTTTATAAGACTTGATGTTATGACCTATTACCAAACAGCGATGGCTTGCTGTTTCTCTTTTAGTGAAAGAGTCCAATAGATTAAATTGATTAATTTGTGCATCTAACACAATTTTCAATTCAGACAATGGCTCTTAAACACATTTTATATTCCATATTTTTTGGGCTACTCACTACTTCAACCCCTGCCCAAGAAAAAAAACTTACAATAGAAAAAATATGGAGTGGCGAATTCCAAGCACAACGGCTTCAATCCATCAAATCAATGAAAAACTCGAAACAATATACTGTATTGGAATTGGATTATCGAAATAGACGCTCAGTGGTCAAAAAACAAAACTATTTAGATGATTTTGGGGAAGAAATCGTGGTTGAGTCAAACTCTGAAATGGGAATTCCGTTCTTTACAACCTACACATTTTCCAAAGACGAATCCAGAATATTATTAGCTTCTCAAGTAGAATCGATTTACAGAAGATCGACTAAAGCAATCTACCATATATATCATCTTGAAAATCAAACTGTTGTCAAGGTATCAGATCATAAAATACAATCTCCATTGCTATCACCGGATGGAAATCAAATCGCATATGGATACCAACGAAATCTTTTTATTAAAGATTTAATAACAAATCAGATCATTCAAATCACAGACGATGGCGATCATCAAACGATCAATGGACTGACCGATTGGGTTTATGAAGAAGAATTCGGATTTGTTAGAGCTTTCGATTGGAGTTTTGATAGTCGATATATTGCCTATCTCAAATTTGATGAATCTGAGGTGCCAGAATATTCAATGGACTTTTACCTTGGAAATCTCTATCCGTCTCAATACCAATTTCGATATCCTAAAGCTGGGGAGAATAATTCCATAGTTTCCGTGTTTCTATACGATTTAAAAACTCAGCAACTCCAGCAGATTCCCATAAATGATGCTGAATTAGAATATATAGCAAGGATCAAATTTGATCAGTGGAAAAACAAAATATACTTACAAACGCTCAATCGACATCAAAATCATTTGAAGCTTTGGACCTATCATGTAGACAGTCAGTCAGTCAATCTATTGCACCAAGAAAAAGACAAAGCCTATGTTTCAGTACAAGATCAAATGGAATTTTTTGAAAA
This sequence comes from Flavobacteriaceae bacterium, assembly GCA_026710085.1. Lineage (GTDB taxonomy): Bacteria > Bacteroidota > Bacteroidia > Flavobacteriales > Flavobacteriaceae > Bin25. The sequence continues at coordinate 5,145 of JAPORT010000042.1, forward strand.
TGGAAATTTTCTTTGGACTAGTGAAAAAGATGGATATAATCACATCTACTATTATGATCATAAAGGGGACTTCATTAGGCAAATCACCCGAGGAAATTGGGATGTAACAGATTTGTTGAAATACAATAAAAAAGAAAAAGAAATCTATTATCAATCGGTTGAAACGACTTCCATTGGAAGGGCTATTTATGCCATTGATTTGGATGGACAATCCAAAAGATTATTATCTCCAAAAAAAGGTTTCAATGGAGCCACATTTAATGCTCAAGGAGATTACTTTATTCATTCCTATTCCGATAGTGAGACACCTCCTATTTATCAATTAGTTCGTTCTAGCGATCGTAAGGTCATTCGGCGATTACTGAACAATCAGCCCTTGATTGAAAAACTCAACGACTACAATCTTCCCAAAAAGGAGTTTCAAACGATAAACATTAATGGATATCAGTTAAATAGTTACCTCATCAAACCCATCAATTTTGACCCAAATAAAAAGTATCCCGTTGTGGTATACCAATATTCTGGACCTGGTTCGCAGCAAGTCAGTAATCGTTGGATGAACTCCAATGATTTATGGCATTTATTGCTCACCCAAAAGGATTACATTGTTGCATGTGTCGATCCTAGAGGGACAGGATATAAAGGACGAGACTTTAAAAAATTGACTTACATGAATTTGGTTAAGTATGAAACTGAAGATCAAATTTCTTTTGGGCGGTATTTATCGCAACTGCCTTATGTTGATTCGGATCGAATTGGTATTTGGGGATGGAGTTTTGGAGGTCATGTTTCTAGTCAATCGTTATTATTAGGTCATGATGTTTTTAGTTTAGCCATTGCGGTTGCCCCAGTGACTAGTTGGCGATTTTATGATACGATTTATACGGAGCGATTCATGCGAACACCTCAAGAAAATCCTGAAGGATATGATCGCAATGCACCGCTGAATCATGTAGAAAAACTAAAAGGAGATTATTTGATCATACATGGCTCTGGAGATGATAATGTTCATCTTCAAAATACCATGGAGATGGCTAGCAAACTGATTCAAGCCAATAAACCGTTTGACATGATGATCTATCCCGATAAAAATCATGGTATCTATGGTGGTCATACACGAAATCATCTATTTACAAAAATGACTCAATTCATCACCACAAACTTATAATCAAATGATCGATCGACAACAAAAAACAGTGTTTGGACACCCACCAGGGTTAATGATTTTGTTTTTTACAGAATTATGGGAACGCTTTTCATACTATGGTATGCGTGCCCTTTTTACACTTTTTTTAGTTGCCGAAACAACCGCTGAAAATCCAGGGTTTGGGTGGACTAATGCCCAAGCAATCGAACTCTATGGATGGTATACCATGTTGGTTTATTTGTCTTCTGTTCCAGGTGGCATCATTGCAGATCGATGGTTGGGGCAGAGAAAGACAGTTTTTCTAGGTGGAGTTTTGCTGTGTTTGGGGCACGGAATTTTAGCACTTGAAGGAGTGACGAGTTTTTATGTGGGATGTGCCTTTATCATTTTAGGCGTTGGTTGCTTAAAACCAAATATCTCTTCAATGGTTGGAGGGTTATACCGCCAAGGGGATAAAAGACGGGATTTAGGCTTTTATATCTTTTACATGGGAATTAATATTGGAGGATTTATAGCTCCCATTTTATGTGGTTGGGTTGGGGAAACCTTCAATTGGCACTATGGATTTGGTTTGGCAGCGATTGGAATGATGATCGGTCAAATCGTCTACATGTATGGACAAAAATATTTACGAGGTGTTGGTGATTATGTTGGTAAGAAAACCCATCCTGATTACCAAGTCCTGAAACGAAAATTGACTTCGGTTGAAAAAGATCGAATCAAAGTTTTATTGATTTCTTTTCTACTGATTATCTTTTTTTGGGGAGCTTTTGAACAAGCAGGGGGATTAATGAATCTCTATGCCAAGCAAAAAACTGATCGAATGCTGATGGGATGGGAGGTCCCTGCCTCGTGGTTTCAATCTTTAAATTCATTCTTTATCATTACGCTTGCTGTATTGATTGGTGGCTTTTGGATGAAATGGAAAGCCAAAGGAAGAGAAGCCTCCTCACTTTTTAAAATGGCAATTGGGCTACTGATTATGAGTTGGGGCTTTTTATTCATGCGTTTTGCAGCTTCGGATTATCAAATAGCTGGTTCCTCACCGATGTATTGGCTGGTATTGGCTTATTTATTCCATACCATTGGTGAATTATGCGCTTCTCCAGTGTCTCTCTCATTTATTACAAAGCTCGCGCCAATTAAATATGCATCCATTATTATGGGACTTTATTGGGCTGCTACTGGATTGGGAAATAAATTAGCGGCTTTTTTAGGTCAATATGCACAGACTGCAGGAGAAAAAGAAATATTCACGGGCATTTTTATCACCTGTTCGATAGTGGCTATTCTTGTAATTTTACTACTCAAAAAACTCAAAAAACTGACACACGGTGCGGAAGATAAAGAAACTTAAAACTTGGCCCATCATCATCAAAGCTTTCATTTTCCTCGTATTACCAAGTACCGTTGTAGGGCAACAAATTGAGTGGTTGAGTGTCGAAAAAGCTTTAGAATTGCAAAAACAAGAACCAAAAAAGATTTTTATGGATGTCTATACCGATTGGTGTGGGCCATGTAAAATGATGGATATATTAACGTTCAGTAACAAGGATGTCATCGAATATGTCAACAAACACTTCTACGCAGTGAAATTCAATGGGGAAGGCAATGAAGAATTTATGCACTTGGGAAATGTTTATTCCAATCCTCAGTATGTGGCGACAAAAAGAAAAAATAAAATGCATGAGTTTGCGCAATATCTCGGAATTCAAGGTTATCCAGTCGTTGTTTTTTTTAATGAAAATGGAGAGCCGATTTTACCCGTAATGGGGATGCTAGATCCAGCCCAATTGGAATTATATTTAAAATTTGTCCAATCGAATGATTATTTATCGGTCAATGATGAACAACAAATGAGGCAATATGTAGAAAATTTTGAATACGAATTCGAAACCTTTAAGGGATTTTAGTTTTTAAATCGCGATAAATCATTTGTGCTGTTTTTTTACTGGCTCCAGAGTTTCCCATTTTTTGTTGAAGTAATTCATATCCCTCCTTAAAATAGACTTTGTGTTTGTCATCCATTAGTTGTTGCAAATGACGATTGATTGATTGAACATTGCATTTTTTTTGAATTAATTCGGTTAAAAAAGGTTTTTCTAGAATCAGATTCACTAATGAAATATATTTCAGCTTCACGAGAAGACGTGCCATGGTAAAACTTAGCCAACTGGTTTTATAACAGACCACTTGAGGAACATTAAAAAGAGCTGTTTCTAAAGTTGCCGTTCCACTCGTAACCAGGGCTCCCTTAGCGACGCTGAGAAGATCATAAGTTGCATGATCAACGATGATTCCTTGAGAGCCATGACATATTCTTTGATAAAATGCTAGGGGAATCGAAGATACTTTGGCAATTAAAAAAATCCATTGTGGATTGAGTTTGGCCACTGAAAGATATAAGGGGAGTATTCGCCTAATTTCTTGTTTTCTACTACCTGGTAAAAGAGCAATCGTTGGATTGGATTGGGGGATTCGATATTTTTGATGAAATGTGATCGATAATTGATATGTTGGTATCGAATCCATCAAAGGATGCCCAACATATTCCACTTGATAATCATGTCTCGTTTGGTAAAATAGCTGTTCGAATGGCAAGATAACAAAGAGTTTGTCGATGTATTTTTTTAGTGTGTTGACTCTGTTTTCTTTCCATGCCCAGACTTGTGGACCGATATAATAAAAAATTGGAAAATTGTGTTTCTTCCCCCATTTGGCAATACGGAGGTTAAATCCTGGATAGTCAACCAAAATCAGTGCGTGCGGATTATAGGATAAAATATCTCGTTTGCAAAGGCGAAAATTTTTCAAAATCTTTTGAATATTCATCAATACTTCCCAAAACCCCATGAAAGCCAAATCTTTAATGTCTTTAAAGATATAGGCATTCGTGTTTCTCAGATGTTGTCCACCCCAAGCTCGAATCTGTGCATGAGCATCTAATTTTTTTAGATGTTCTATTAAGTATGCACCGTGTAAATCTCCAGATGGTTCACCAGTTATGATGTAATATCGCATTGGGAGGGATTAAGAAAAAAATTGAAAAACAAACAGTATAAAACAAGCCATGACCAATCCCCCTGCAAAATGTAGTTTGTTTTTTGAAAGTGCTAATAGAAATAGAGGAATATTCACAAGAGATGAAAGAGCAATGATGCCTCCTAATTGATGGACTTCATATAATTGAATCATGGTTGGAACGATACTGACTTGACTTCGTATGCTGATGATGATCATGACCAAAACCCCAGTCCAGAGCAGTCCCGTGATGATGCCAACATAGAAATATTGGTTTTTTATAAACTCCATGTCTTAATTTCTGAAATAACATCATGAGCTGTTAAATCATAATGAACGGGAACGACCGAAACATAATTGTTTTCTAAAGCCCATAGATCAGTATCTTTTCCGCGATCCTGATTGATAAAATCTCCGGTCAACCAATAATACTCTCGACCTTGTGGATTTTTTCTTTTATCAAAATTTTCATGCCATGAGGCATCGGCTCCACGACATATTTTGATGCCCTTGATGTCTTTTGGTTGAGATTTGGGAATATTGACATTGAGGACTACACCAAGTGGTAACTTATTTTGGAGCAAAAGTTTTGATATGGAATTGACTGCCGATTGAGATCCTTGAAAATCGGCATTCCATGAAGAATCACAAAGAGAAAACCCTGCTGAAGGGATTCCTTGAATGCCAGCCTCTACGGCTGCAGACATTGTTCCTGAATAAATAATGTTGGTCGATGCATTTTGTCCATGATTGATTCCAGAAACACATAAATCAGGTTTTTTGGGAAGTAATTCATTGATTGCTATCTTAACACAATCAACTGGAGTTCCTGAGCAACTATACTCGATTTGAGGTCCATTATTCACAATTCGCCGATCAACATGCAATGTGGCATTGATCGTAATGGCATGGCCCATTCCTGATTGAGAATTTTCAGGAGCTACAACCCAAACTTCTCCCATTTGATTCATTAATTCAATCAAAACCCGAATTCCTTCTGCATGGATACCGTCATCATTCGTTACTAATATGAGAGGTTTATTATCCATTAACGTTGAATTATCGTGGCAAATTTATCAGTTTGAAAAATGTCGACTTAACAACGTATGTTGCAAATATTCTCAGACAGCGTCTTTTTTCTTAAAGGATTTTGTCATGCAAAAAATCTATGGTCAATAATAATAACTTTGTCAAATAAACTTTTTCAATGAATTCATTTAAATGGATATTCACGTTAGTGCTAATAACCAGTCTCTTATTGGGATTAGGAACTGAAAGGGAGGAAACTGGTAGTGAAGAACTCTTGATTGAAGTTGTGACGAGTGTATTGGATAAATGGCATTACTCATCGGATGATATTGAGTTCAATGATTCATTTTCACAAAAGCTTTTTGATGATTTTCTAAAAGAAATTGATGGAAATAAACAGTGGTTATTGAAAAGCGACGTCAGAAATCTAAGTCGATATAGAAATCAATTAGATGATGAACTCAATCAGTTAAATATTGAGTTTTTTGACGAAGTCTATCAATTACTTATGGAAAGAATTGAAATGGTCGAAGGATTTTATGAAGAATTACTTGAAAAGCCTTTTGATTTTTCAAAAGACGAATCCTTTCAATTAAATGCAGAAAATATCGATTATGCTAGCTCTATTTCTGAATTAAAAAATAACTGGCGAAAGCGAACGAAATTTTATACGTTGAATCGTTTTATTGATAAAAAAGAACAAGAAAAACAAAACAAAGAACAAGACCCTTCTTATCAGATGAAGTCGGATAAAGAATTAGAAGAAGAGTCCCGAAAAACCACTAAAGAAAATCTTGATCTTTTATTTAGTAACTTCAAAGAATTAAAAAGAAAAAATTGGTTTACTCTCTATATCAATACACTATCTAGTCAATTCGACCCCCATACAAATTATTTTGCCCCAGCTGAAAAAGAACGGTTTGATATGGGTATTTCTGGAAAATATGAAGGCATCGGTGCGAGACTTCAAAAAAGAGATCAAGAAGTTAAAGTTATCGAAGTCATTTTGGGAGGTCCTGTTTGGAAAGATAATTTATTGGAGGTAGGCGATGTGATCTTACAAGTATCCCAAAAAGATCAAGAGCCCGTCAATATTTCCGGAATGATTCTCGATGATGCTGTGAAGTTAATCAAAGGACCCAAAGGAACCCAAGTGATCTTGACTGTGCGACGAGTCGATGGTACCATTGAAAAGGTACCAGTCATACGAGATCAAGTAGAACTAGAACAGACTTATGCCAAGTCAGTCGTCATTGAAAGTGATGGAAAAAGATATGGACTAATCGAACTCCCTAAATTTTACATTGATTTTAGTGATTCCAATCAACGAGATGCTGCTAAAGACGTCGCAGCAGAAATCAAGCAACTTAAAAAACGAAACATTGAAGGCATTATTTTGGATTTAAGAAATAATGGGGGAGGTGCCCTGCAAACAGCAGTCGAAATGACGGGACATTTTATCGAAAAGGGCCCTGTCGTTCAAGTCAAAAGCACTGGTGGGCGAAAAGAAGTGCTCAAAGACACGAATCCATCAATTTTATGGAACGGTCCTTTGGTGATTTTAGTCAATGAATTTTCTGCATCGGCTTCTGAAATTGTTGCTGGGGCATTACAAGACTATCAAAGAGCTATCATCATCGGTAGTTCACAAACCTTTGGAAAAGGAACTGTTCAAAATGTCGTTGATTTGAATCGGGTATTGCGTAACCGGACATCATCTGAACTCCTAGGAGCACTAAAATTGACAACGGATATGTATTATCGAGTCAATGGCAAATCGACTCAATTAGAGGGTGTGAAAAGTGATATTACCTTTATTGATCGTTATGCATATCTTGAGATGGGAGAAAAAGATCAAGAAAATCCGATCGCTTGGAATTCCATCAACCCTGTTGATTATAAGCCCTTTTCTTCTATAAAAAATTATCAATATGCCATTGAAAAAAGTAATCAACGTTTGAAAGAAAATCCTTATGTGAAGTTGATTGAGCAGCAAGCTCAATGGATTAAATCCCAACAAGATAATGATGAGGTGTCCTTAAACTTTCAGAAGTATAACGAAGAAAAAACTAAAGATCGAGAAGAGGCAAAAAAGTTTGAAAGATTAGAACAATTTCGTTCCCAAAACTCATTCACTTGGTTTCCAGAAGTCAATTCAAATGCCATGGCATTTGAGGATAAGGAATTTAAAGAAAGAAGAGATAATTGGGTTAAAAGAATCAAATCAGATATTTATATTGATGAAGCCGTAGAAGTCCTCAAAGACTTAAATGCACCAAATCCATTGATTCCCATCGTTGCCCAAAATCAGGATCAGTAAAGGAATTCTTAGAGAGGTTCAAACGTAATTTGATGCTTCATCAAGAAGTCTTTCACATCAATTCATGACACTACAGAGAGATTTGATTTGAACTGAATGAATTTTGAAGATGTTACATACGTCAAGTATCGTTATGACTTTCAACAAATTCTCTCAATTCACCCTATGAACTAACTAATATCTTATGGGATCCTTTCCATTTCTTTGAATCTTGGTTTGAAAGAGACACAAAAAGGGATTCACATGAAGGTATTCGTACGCATGTTTCGACAAATCAATCAAACGCAAGAAAGACCAAATTTTAGAGTCGTTAGCTAAGATCTTGATTCTTAAAAAAGTGAAGTTAATCCCTCTAGATTCATGCGTTGGATGATAAGGAATTAAGGAAAGCTTTTTTCTCTAAAATTCTAGGGATATAGAAAGTCCCGTCTGTTGTGGATCAACCAATAAATTGGAGCGAACACTAAGCTTTTCATCAACATTGAATTGCATCAAATGAGCTGCTACATTAGCGTGTATGACATTCAATACATAGGACACGGCAATGAAAATAGCCGAGATATCCCTGTAATTTTCATAGAAATCCATTCCTCTTAGTATTTGATCATTATCAGGTATCAATACAGAATATTCATCATCCATATATCCCATAAGTCGACGCTTATAGATATCTCTAAATCGATTGTATTCTTTGGAATTATCGACAAAGTAGTAAATGGATGCCCCTAGTCCTCCCCAAAAAATAGGAGCCCAGAGGTATTTTCCAAGATAAATTTGTCCTAATCCTGGTAACGCTGCAGATAAAAAAGTTGCTTTTGCGGGTGTGCGTGGATCGGCCATCAGTCGAAGTCTTCTTTCAGAAAATTGATCTCGCCAGTCAATCGCCTCAAAACTCATCAAGGTATCTTTCACTTGGAAGTTTTGGACTTGATTTTGTTCTTGAGTTATGTTGGTTTGAGTTTCTTGACTCTGAACCGACCATACACCTATTGAAAATAGTACTGAAACAAGAAATCTATTTTTCACTCGTTATCTTTTGAAGAATCGATTGAAAATCTTTTTGGGTCTCAAAAGGAATTTTTATATATCCACTTCCTTTTTTTGTCATTTTTAAATCGATTTTGGTCTTTAAAATGTCATTTAATTTTTTGGTTGTCGACACGATAAGCGGATTCAATGGAACCATTTTTTTTGGTGAAGAGGATTTGAGTTTTTCAATCAGTCGTTCAGTAGCCCTAACGGATAAACCATTAGAGATGATTTTTTCAAATACGGATAATTGATCTTTTTTATTTTCTATTGAAACTAGTGCTCGACCATGACCAAAACTTATTTTTTGCTCTCCCAATGCAGATTGGACGGAATCGGGTAGTTTGAGCAATCGAATGTAATTGGTTATTGAAGAACGCGGTTTGGCAATGATACCACTAAGATCTTGGTGGGTTAGTTTTAGTTCTTTAATTAATCTCGAATAGGTCAACCCAACTTCAATGGGATTTAAGTTCGATCGATGAATGTTTTCGATTAAGGCAAACTTGAGCATTTCCTCATCATGAGCAATACGAACATAGGATGGAATTTTTTTCAACCCCACAATTTGAGCAGCTCGTAATCTTCGTTCCCCACTGATTAATTCATAATTAGAAGTTTTTGAATTTTTTCTGATGGTGATGGGTTGAATAATACCATGAAGTCTGACAGATTGAGCCAATTCTTTCAATGCATTGGGTTCAAAATCTTGACGAGGTTGTTTGGAATTAACTTTGATTTTATCAGGAGAAAGGTGCAATACCCTTCCAACAACGCTAGACGTGAAATCTTTTGGATTTTGAGTGTCCGAATTTAATGGTCTTAAAATGCTACCAAGACCTTTACCAAGAGCTGGTTTTTTAGTGGATTTCCCCATTGATTTATGTTGGAACAGAGTTTTTTTTAATCAATTCACTTGCAACAGAAAGATAAGACTCTGCTCCACGACATCCTACGTCAAAACTAAGGATATCTTGACCAAAACTAGGTGCTTCAGAAAGCTTGATATTTCGGGGAATTATTGTCTCTAGTACCATATTGTGAAAATGCTTCTGAACTTCTTGAACCACCGAATTAGAAAGTCTCAAACGAGTATCATACATGGTCAATAGAATTCCTTCAATATCAAGTTCTGGATTGTAATATTCTTGAACACTTTTGATGGTATTTAGTAATAATCCGAGACCTTCTAACGCAAAATATTCGCATTGAATGGGAATCAAAACTGAATCCGCAGCCGTCAATGCATTGATCGTGATTAAACCTAAAGACGGAGCACAATCGATAATGATATAATCATATTCATTTTTGATGCTAGCGAGTCCAATATTGAGCATGTATTCTCTTTCACTTTTATCAACGAGTTCAATTTCAGCTGCAACCAAGTCAATTTGTGAGGGAATTAAATCTAAATTTTTGATGTTGGTTTGTACAATGCTTTGATGCACATCAGTTTGACCAATCAACAAATCATAAGTTGTTGGTTGCTGGTTTTCTAATTGATGTCCAACGCCAGAAGTCGCATTGGATTGAGGGTCAGCATCAACGAGCAGAACTTTACGTTCCGAGATGCCAATGGCTGCAGCGATATTAATGGCACTTGTGGTTTTACCAACACCTCCCTTTTGATTTGCTATGGCTATGATTTTTCCCAAAAGTCAAAAAATGATTTAGTCAATTGATAATTCGGTACTTCAATTTAGTGTCACGAAATTTATTCTGATAGGGATTCAATGGTCGTCGAGTCAATAATATAAATGATTTCATTTTCTGATTTATAAAAAAATTCTTCACGTGCATATTTTTCAAGACTATCAGGGTGTTTTAATATTTCAATTTGATGTTGTACTGTCTCTATATTGGAACTTAGCGTTTTTTTTCTTGATTCAAGGCTGGAAATTTCGTGATTTAATTCTCTATGAAGAACTAGAGAATGATCATCATAAAAAGTCATCCAAACCAAAAAGGCCATGGTGATGATCGCATAAATAATCAATGTTTTATTTCGTTTTTTGAACATGATTAGTTGGTACGAGGTTCAATGGATTTGACGTGTTCAGCAGTAATCATTTGGTCATATGAATTCCCCCAACTATGGAGGATATAATTCATCACATCGGCTATTTCTTGATTGTCCAATCCCAAATTAGTCATATTTCCTGGGTACTCTACGCTATTGATGACAATGGAACCTTGTGATCCATATTTAACAGAAGCTATGCTTCTATCGATATTTTCAAATAGATAATCCGCTTGAGCTAAAGGGGGGAAAGCTCCTTCAACGCCTTGACCACTAGGTAGATGACATTGCATGCAAAAGTCATGATAAATCATTTGACCATCGGCAATACTTTCTTCCAAAGTTTTCTTTTTTTGGATTGTCAAAAACAATAAAACACTACACAAACTAAAGAGAAGCAGAAGAATCTTCATCTATGGGAATAATTTTGACAATACCTAAATTTTCAACACTCACATAAAGATAACCATCGGGGCCTTGTTTCACATCACGTATCCTTCCAATGTTATCAAGGACTTTTTCTCTCTTCACTACTTGGTCATTTTCAATGACTAGTCTTTCGAGATAGGAAAAAGTTAATGACCCAATAAAAATATTTCCTTTCCATTGAGGATAAACATCAGAAGTAGAAATGGCCATACCACTAGGACCAATAGAGGGAATCCAATAATAAAATGGTTGCTCCATGCCTTCATGGTGGGTTTGATCTGTTATCACGGTGCCGCTATAGTTGATTCCATAAGTAATCACAGGCCATCCATAGTTGAGCCCTTTTTTGGAAATATTGATTTCGTCTCCTCCTCTCGGACCGTGTTCGTGAAGCCAAACTTCTTTTTTCTCAGGATGAAAAATCATCCCTTGAGGATTCCTATGCCCATATGAAAAAACGGCTTCTTTAACACCCGGTTGACCAACAAATGGATTATCCTTTGGAATGCTTCCATCAAGATGTAATCGATAAATCTTCCCTCCATCTCGTGTTAAATCCTGTGGATTGATATCTCGCTGACCTCGATCACCGATGGCAAAATAGAGATGACCTTCTCCATCAAAGACAATTCTTGATCCCCAATGATGTCCTCTTTTGGTGTTTGGTGTGGCTTTATAAAGCAGCGTCAAGTTATCAAGCTTTGATTCTTCTAAATTGAGAACCGCACGAAACAGAGCAGAATGACCACCTTGGTCATCATTTTCTGTATTGGTAGAAGTCACAAAATAGATGATATTGTTGTTTTTAAAATCAGGATGCAGTGCAATATCAAGCAAACCTCCTTGTCCTCGATGATAGACAAAGGGCAGTCCAGAAATCTGGGTCTTTTGACCATCAACAGCATAGATAAGTTCTCCTTTTTTTTCAGTAATCAATAATTCATGGTCTGAAATAAAGTCCATACCCCAAGCAATCTCAAGACTGTCGACAACAACTTGGTAAGCATAATCTACCGTTTCAGGGGTTTCAATCAATGGGGGATTATCAGGTCTATCTTGACAGTAGAGCATGACCATGGGACAACATAACAGTCCGATCGTTGAGAATAATTGCCTCATCGGTTATCAAGTTTACAAAAGAGCAAAGTAGTAAAAATCACCCATTCAATTTGCCAAAATAGACCTGAACTATTCGATAGACTATATTTGCCTCTCTTACTTGAAAAGATTCGGGATGTGGCGCAGCCTGGTAGCGCACACGCATGGGGTGCGTGGGGTCGCAGGTTCAAATCCTGTCATCCCGACTGCTTTCGTTTCGATGGATATAGAAACCAATAGGAGCATTTAATTGATTGCCATGTTCAACTATCTAGTGCAACATGAGCCCATATTGATACTTTTGTCTTTTCATTGGGTCCTGTCATGTGGGCTTTGATGTCGGAAATATTCCCATCAAAAATCAAGGAATTGGCTATTTCTATGGTTGGTTTTTTCAATTCAATAGTCAGTTTTTGGGTTACCCAAGTATTTCCTTGGGAGTTATCTAATCCAAGACTTTCCAATACCTTTTTAATCGATGCTGGTTATGTCAGAGATAACCATTGTATTTGTATATGAATATGTTACAAAAAGGAAATCTTTAGAAAGAGTTAGAATCCCAACTCATCAAACAATAGATTGTTGGGATGGATTATGAAAAATACTTATCATCATTGTTCAATAAAGTTAAAGAATGGAACACATTAAAATCGAAGGGGAATCATTTTTCAAAATAGCCCATGCAGATTCTTTGAGACCTTTTTTCATCAGTCTGGTGAGTGCTTCAAATCATTGGATGTTTCTATCCTCTAATGGAGGCATAACGGCAGGTCGAAGAGATAGCAACTTATCCTTATTTCCATACGATACAGACGATAAAATCATCGAATCATCGGATCGGACTGGGAATAAAACCATTATTAAAATCTCAAAATTCGGAAAGACTTTTTTATGGGAACCATTTAGTAAAAGCATTTATAATCCTTATCAATGCACAATAAACCTTTTAAAAAATCGATATGGTAATAAAATTATTTTTCAAGAAATCAATCACGATTTAAATCTCACTTTTGATTATCAATGGTCTGTCAGTGATGCGTATGGATTTGTAAAAACGACTCACTTAGCCAATGAATCTTCTGATAAAATAGATATTTCCATTCTTGATGGGATACAAAATATCATGCCTTATGGAGTGCCCTCAGATTTGCAAAATGCTTCTTCCAACCTTGTGGATGCTTATAAAAAAAATGAAATCATTGAAGAAATTGGGCTGGGTCTTTTTTCTTTGGGGGCCATCATTTCCGATAGGGCCGAACCCAGTGAAGCATTAAGAGCAACCTCTTGTTGGTCCGTTGGGTTAAATGATCCAAAATTTTTATTAAGCAATCAGCCAGTTTCAGATTTTCTCAATGATAAACTAGTTGATACGCCAAGTGAAATTCGAGGAGAAAAGGGGGCTTATTTGGTTCATTCAAAGTTTTCTTTGAATACCAAAGAGCATAAACAATGGATGATGATTGCTGAAGTCGATCAAAGCCACTCCGATATTGCCGCATTATCAAAATCGCTCAGAGAAAATCAAAATCTAATTGAGGATGTCGAAAATGATATCGAATTCGGGACTCAAAAACTAATTCAATTAGTAGGCTCTGCGGATGGGTTGAATAGCACCAATGACCCATTCATTGATGTAAGACATTATAACAATACCTTATTCAATATCATGAGAGGTGGGGTCATCGACAATAATTATCAATTTGAAAAAAGCGATGTCATACTATACCTCAAAAAAGCAAATATCAGCGTTTATGAATCGGTTAAAGAGCAACTCAATGCATTGCCTTCGGTTTTTGATCATATGATGTTGTATCGAATGACATCGGATCTATTTCCTGAAGATTTGAAGCGTTTGATCACCGAATATTTACCCCTCAAATTTTCACGTCGGCATGGTGATCCTTCAAGACCTTGGAATCGATTTTCGATTAATTTAAAAAGCTCATTAGATGGTTCGAAAATTTTGGATTACCAAGGAAACTGGAGAGATATTTTTCAAAATTGGGAGGCATTGGTTTCCTCTTATCCCCTTTTTATTGGTAGTATGATCTACAAGTTTCTCAATGCCTCAACATTTGATGGATATAATCCCTATAGAGTCTCCAAATCGGGATTTGATTGGGAAGTCATTGAACCCGAGAACCCTTGGTCTTATATCGGTTACTGGGGAGACCATCAGATCATTTATTTATTGAAGTTTTTGGAGTTTAGTGAAGACTATTTTCCAGGGAAAACAGCATCGATACTCCACACCAATCATTTTGTCTATGCCAATGTCCCCTACAGAATAAAAGATTATCAAGATATGGTAAAGGATTCTAAAAACACCATTGATTTTGACTTTGAATTAGATCGAGCCATTAGAAAAAAAAGAAAGCAAATGGGTTCTGATGGGGCATTACTTACCACTCCCCGAGGGGGCATCTATCGAGTGAATCTTTTTGAGAAAATACTAGCTACCTTGTTGGCGAAACTCTCCAATTTTATACCTGAGGGAGGTATTTGGCTCAATACGCAAAGACCTGAATGGAATGATGCCAATAATGCCCTTGTCGGAAATGGTGTTTCGATGGTGACTTTATACTACTTAAGACGCTTTTTAAACTTTTGGTTGGATGTCCTTCTAAAGTCTTCAGCGGCCTCTTTTGAAATCTCAGAAAAATTGTTGGACTGTTTCGATAAAGTCTTTCAAACTTTTCAAGAATCCGAGCCGATTCTGACCTCAAGCTTTTCCAATGTGCAACGAAAACAAATGATGGATCAGTTGGGACAAGCTGCAAGTGATTATCGAAAGCAGATCTATTTGAAGGGGTTCAGTGGCCGTAAAAAAACACGATCAAAAGATGAGTTTGTTGATTTTCTGAGACTTACTTGCCAATTCATGGATCATAGCATTCAGTCTAACCAATTACCCCATGGGATGTATCATGCCTATAACTTGATTTCATTTCATGAAAATAAATCAGCCTTTCTATCTCATTTGGATCTGATGTTAGAAGGACAAGTCGCCACCATTAGCTCTGGAAAACTTGATTCCAAAGAAGTCCTTCGATTATTGGATAGTATGAAGAAAAGTGCTTTGTATCGTTCCAATCAAAACAGTTATTTACTGTATCCAGACAAAGAGCTCCCCCAGTTTATAGAAAAGAATGTCATTCCAAAAGAAGAGGCTCAACAATCCAAACTATTAAGAAAGTTAATTGAACACCAGAATTTACAGATTGTTTTAAAAGACATTGATGACAATTATCACTTCAATGCTGATTTTAGAAACGCCTCTCATTTAGAAAAAGCACTCGATAAGCTTGATTCTCATCGTTATGGGAAAGAATTAGCACAAGATCGAGAATGGGTATTGGATCTTTATGAAAAGGTATTCAATCACAAAGCTTTTACTGGTCGATCGGGCACTTTTTTTGGCTATGAAGGATTGGGATCCATTTATTGGCATATGGTCTCCAAATTAAGACTGGCCATTTTGGAAAGTATTCAAAAGGCAGTCCATGAGAATACAAACAAAAGGGTCATCACATCATTAATGCAGCACTATTGGGATGTCGTCAAAGGAATTGGCGTGCATAAATCACCTCATTGGTATGGCGCATTTCCAACCGATCCCTATTCCCACACACCAGCAGGAAAAGGTGCGCAGCAACCTGGCATGACGGGACAGGTCAAAGAAGATTGGATTTCCCGAATGCGAGAATTGGGACTATCGGTGTCAGAGGGTAAAATTTCATTTCGTCCGATCATTCTTCAACGAAGCGAGTTTTTGACTCAGCCAAAAGTTTTTCAATACTACGATGTTAGGGGGAAAATTCAAAAAATCCCACTCAATAAAAACGAATTGGCATTTACTTATTGTCAAGTTCCCACTGTTTATAAAATTAGAAGCCATGAAAAAATCATCCTTATTGGTAAAAAAGGACATGTTGATCTGATTCATGGAAATACGTTGGACGCTGCAATGAGTTTGGATGTGTTTCAGAGAAATGAAAAGGTTGTTCGAATCGAAGTAGAACTCAAACCGCAACATTTAAGATGATGAATCGTCGAGATAAAATATAATGCAGCCAATCAATCGTATTGTTTCAAAGTATTCATAAACTTTCACATACTGAACTATCTAATAATTTTCTTTTCGACAACTCTATGATTCTTGACTTTGACGATCTCCCATCTCTTCTAAATCGTAAACACTTCTGATTTAGTTTAGTTTTTCATTGTTTTTTCGACTTGCTGGACCACCCCTTGTAAGGAATGGATAGTGAGATATCGAGCTCTCATCATGAACTTCCAATGATAAAAAGTGGGGATTGCTAATGCTGTGCTCACGACGTGTCTTATTGACCATTTTGACCTCCTGTTAGAAAAATAAGATCTTGATAATCTGTGATTCTGAACATTGGCTTTTTTCATCTGTTCCATAGTTACCATTCAATTGAGATATGTTCCAAAAGTATATCTTAGAATACTCCTATTTTTGGGGAACGTTACAAATTAGATTAAGTCGGTGGTTTCGGTGACTCTATGACTAGCATAGACAAGCGTATCACAAAATAATATTCGTGAGTTTTTGAATACTATTGATGAATTGTTGGAAAAAATTCAAATAGGAGAGGATTCTTCATTGGAGTTAAAAAATTTAATTTACAAAGGAGAGAAAGTAAACAATCCTCATCGAGATCGTATGGCAGATGAGATGGCAGCAATGGCAAATACCAATTCAGGCATCTTTGTTTTAGGTATCGACGATACAACAAGAGGGATTGTTGGTATTCCTTTTGAAAAACTCAACCCAGTAACACGCTGGATTGAGGGTATTTGTAATGATCTTATCAAGCCCAAACTATTCTGTTTGATAAATCAAATCCCTATCACAAATGGCGAGATTAACCAGTTTATTATTCGTATTGATATCCCTAAAAGTTTATTTGTTCACCTAAGTCCGGGTGGTTATTTTCATCGAATTGGTGGCTCTACGCAACAGTTGGATACTTATCTTTTAGATAGATTGTTACAGCAAAGAAGTCATACGGGGATCATGCATTTTGATCAACAACTTGTGGCCAACACTGATAAGCATTGTTTAGATAAAGACCTGTGGATAAAGTTTAAATCAAATACTTCTATCGATGAAGATGAAACATTCTTATTAAAACTCAAACTAATTGTCAAAGATGAAGGCGGGAATTTATATCCGAGCGTAAGCGGAGTCTTAATGGCTTCAAAAGAGCCTCATGACTATATTCCGAATGCATACATACAAGCAGTTGCCTACCGAGCTAGGCAGCGTAATGCAGCCTATCAATTAGATGCTGAAGATATCCAAGGGCCATTAGATTCACAAGTAAAACAAGCGTATCAATTTGTCAAAAAGAACATGAGGGTTTATGGTATGAAGAATCCAGCAAGGGTAGATATTCCTCAATACGATATGCAAGCAGTTTTTGAAGCCCTGGTCAATGCAGTAGTTCACAGGGATTATTCTATTCATGGATCCAAAATTCGATTACATATGTTTTGTGATCGTTTTGAATTGTTTTCACCTGGTGGATTACCTAATACGATTTCAGTAGATACCCTTGAAATGAGACAAATAACAAGAAATGAATTACTCGCAAGTTTGATTTCTCGATGTCGTTTGCCCTCAGAACTAATCCAAAGTAACAGAAATTATTTAATCGATAAACGTGGAGAGGGTGTTCCTATCATCCTAGCAAATAGTAAAAAATTGTCAAAAAAAACACCAAAGTACCAATTGATTGATGAATCAGAACTGTTACTGACGATATATGCAGCGGAACCACCTAGTATAGAAGATTGAAAAAATAACTTGGAACGTTGTAATCATTGACTATGAAGGTTGTTACACATGAAGAATTGGTCAATAAGATAATTGGAGAGAGGGGTACTGTGGAAAGAGAAAACTATGAAAAAGAATTGAAAACTGATATTTTATCAACTTAACGAATTGAAGAAAAAAGATAACTAACTCAA
>JAPORT010000042.1:24051-31218 GCA_026710085.1 Flavobacteriaceae bacterium
TCTGGGTGATGAAACCCTCATGGAGCGATGGATAGAGAACCCCACCATGACGTCCTTCACCGGTTTGGAGTTCATGAAACACCAACCACCCTGTGACCCTTCTGGTGAGCGCCCATTCCCCCGTCATCTAGGCCTCTTTGGCAGCTATGAAATAGCATTGAAAGCAATGCATGGAACCATGAGTCCAAGATGTTCTTTGTTACTTTTTTTAGGAGGTCTCCATTTTCAGTTCAAAGAACTTTGATAATAAAAATAATAGAACCATAACTGATAAAAAAGACTTTTTAAGGAGCAACTATTGAGTTAGAAAGCCTTGTCTATCATCTTCAGTTAAAAGATGTCAGCCATACAAGTTCCCTACATGATTCTTTTATCGATTTGATTCATCCAATGAGTCCAAAGGACTTAACAATTAACAAAGTCAATAAAACAAACAAAAATCCCCCTGCAATTCGTATCCATCCAATATTAACTTTTTGAGTATTCAAGTCTTTTTGCAAAGGGCCCACGATGTTTGAAGTTTGTTTATATCATTTCTGAGATGATTGATTTCAATTTCA
The DNA here is from genome assembly GCA_026710085.1 of Flavobacteriaceae bacterium. GTDB lineage: Bacteria > Bacteroidota > Bacteroidia > Flavobacteriales > Flavobacteriaceae > Bin25. The sequence continues at coordinate 24,612 of JAPORT010000042.1, forward strand.
AGCCCATGAATCTTCGTATAGGTATCATCTACCTTTTTGCTTAGGGGTCGTATTAATTCTTGTATCTCTTTTTTAAGTTCTAAGAAGTCTTGTTTCGTGGCTGGTTGGTCTTTCATGGTTTAAATTGTGATAACTTCCTTACAAAGATGCAAAACATTTGAAGAATTGGGGGGGGGGTGTAAAGACCTTTGATATTCTCAATTTCTACTAGGCGTAAAAGCAAAGAGTAGGTATGATTCAACTTCACCGATTTCACTTCTACGGATTTGGGTTCTGTGCGAAGTTGTATCCATTGACCTGCTTTTAGACCTTCAACTTTGAGATATGATGCCCCCCTTTTTGTAAATCATCGCAAAAATGATTGAGAATCAAGGCATAAAACAAAGGAACTAATATCCTTTTGTAACCACATAGGCAACTCATGGGTAATGGGTACGCCAGTTTCCGATGATTTTTTGGCAACTTACCGATAGGGGGTCAAAAGAGTGCATGGATTCAAATAAAAAGGTGTCAAGTGGTTACGAAGGGATATAATTCCTTTCATTTTATCACATGTTGAATAATGTGTTAAACCCCAAAAAAGACTAAATTGTGATAGTTTTTTCTAAATTATAGTTGCGCGGAATAAAATCTCCATATTCAATGAAATGAGCCATTTTCATTCTGTTAATGCAAGTCAATTTAAACCGAAATGATACGAACAAAAAATCATGATGTCGTTCCAATAGGACAAAAAGTGGCTTTTGGATCAGGTCATTTGGCAAACCAATTGTTTCCAGCAGCATTGGGCGTCTTCATGATTGTTTTGGTATTGGCTCTCAAAATGGATCCGTTACTCGCCGGTCTATTAGCGTCTTTGCCCCGATTATTGGATGCATTAACCGATCCGATCATGGGGTATATTTCGGATAACACCAAATCAAGATGGGGTAGAAGAAAACCTTATATTTTTTTAGGTGCCGTTATCACCGGCGTGAGTTTTATGGCCATGTGGCAATTATATCCAGAAAATTCACAGACTTATAATTTCTACTACTTTTTGATTTTATCTCTTCTATTTTATATTGGGTATACCATTTTTGCGACGCCCTTGATTGGATTGGGATATGAAATGACTCCGGACTATCATGAGAGAACTCGATTGATGGGGGTCTCTCAATTCATGGGTCAAATGGCATGGATGCTTGCTCCATGGGCTTGGGTTTTAATTTATAATCAAGATTTATATCCTTCCGCCCCTGAGGGAGCTCGAAATTTAGCCATTTGGGTTGGTGGACTATGTATTGTATTGGGGATGATGCCAGCATTCTTTTGTAAAGAAATTCCACAATCATCGATTGTCAATCAAGCAAAGTTGTCCTTGAAAGCTATGTATGGCAATTTTGTTGACTTGTTTCGATCGGTGGTGAAAGCGTTTTCAAATCGACCCTTTTTGAAATTATGTGCTGCGACCTTTTTGGTGTTTAATGGGTTCCAAACGATTGCGGGGTTTTCTTTTTACATCATCATCTTTTATCTCTACAATGGCGACGATCAATTAGCGGGCCATTGGCCAGCATGGTTTGGTACGGTGAGTGCTTTCGCAACGGCTTTTTTGGTCATTCCGGTGATTACTCGTTGGTCTGTCAAATGGGGTAAAAAAAATGCGTTCATTGTGGCAACGCTGATCTCGATTGTTGGTTATGCTTTAAAGTGGTGGGGGTTTCATCCTGGAAATCCGTATTTGATGTTTCTGCCTATTCCATTCATGTGTTTTGGTATTGGTGGGTTGTTTACACTGATGATGTCCATGACGGCAGATGTTTGTGATTTAGACGAATTAAAAAACGGGATGCCACGAAGAGAAGGTTTGTTTGGGGCTGTCTACTGGTGGATGGTGAAACTCGGCAATGCGATTGCTCTTTTGATTAGTGGGGCGGTTTTGAAGTATGTCGGGTTTGATCAAAATATCACACAACAAACCGTCGAAACGATGACCCAACTTCGCATGGCAGATATTGCCATCCCTGCTATTTCAGCTGCTCTTGCCATCGTGGTGATGTGGCATTATAACATCACTGAAAAGGTGGCCAATGAAATTCGTCAAAAACTAGTCAAAAGACGTGGTGAGTTATCTTCAACGTAGTCTCTACTAAACTATGGGACTCTACCAAATGGAGTCTTCCATCAAGATGCTCTTCAAGAGTTCGATTTGAAGCTTCAATCAAATAATTCATTTAATTGATGAAAGCAATACGTATAATGGGCTTTTAATAGCTGGTTTCCACTTCTCATTTTGGATTTATAAGACTTTAAAAGACCATTGGCATGACTAAGAAACAATCCTTTGATTTCAGGTAGGTAACCAGCATCTTCGTTTTCTTGGGCATGGACAATAATATCCACCAATGTTTTTTCTAAACTCCTAGAAAAAGCATTATTTGAAGATGATGTCAGGTTGGTGATATCCGATATGAGCTGATCCAAGAAGGCATCTACAGAAAGCGAGTTCCCTAAAACAGTATACTGCGTGGATAACATTCGATTGAGATTGTAATCGCTGAGTAATCTTCTGAGTGTCGCTTGTTGAATATTTGAGACGCGTTGAAATAATCCATCGGAACTGAATTTGGAGACTAGTTTTTTTTCGATTAGCCAGGAGGGTGTTTTCCATAACTGGTTGTTTAAAAAATGGAGAGCATCCAATTGCTTTTCAGCATCAACCACAACATAAGGGTCTCTATTTTGTCCTTTATTAACAATCGTTTGATGGACCCCACCAACGATGCGAGCCACATGATTGACATAACGAGAATACACGCTCAGTAATTCGTTGTGTAACTCTTCTAAGTCGTCATAAGATTGTCCCTCATTGGTTGTCCATGTTTCTAAATTTTCAGCGACAATTTTTAAGTTTTTTAGTCCGTATCCGCTGGCTTTGATGGGATCATCACCGATGTTTTCGGTTTGTGAATCCGGATCGGAACCCCCAGAGCCAAACATATAGATGGGATTGGTACTTTTTTCATCCACCATTTGATTCAATAGTTCTCTTTCGGATTCGGGTGTTTCTCCATCAAAATATCGATAGCCCCATTCGATGGAGTACTCATCATAGGGCCCTAGTTTTCTGACAAATCGAATATTGGTATCTCCTGGTTGGGCAACATAATTATAACGAGCATAGTCCATTAGGGTTGTGGCAATGCCATATTTTTGAGTGAAAGATCCTGAACGCAGCGAGTCCACGGGATACGCTGAACTAGCTTTCATATTATGGGGGAGTCCTAGGGCATGTCCAATTTCGTGGGCAATCACTTGTCGCATCATTTCACCGATTTCACTTTCAGGCGTTTCTAACGTTCTTGCTTTGGGATTCGCGGCCGCTGTTTCTAGTAAATATCGGTTTCGATAGGATCGGAGATGGTTATGATACCATATGATATCACTTTCTATTATTTCACCGGTTCTTGGATCCGAAACACTTGGCCCCATGGCGTTTCGTGTTGTTGAAGCCACATAACGCACGGTCGAATAACGTATATCTTCAGGACTAAAATCAGGATCTTCTTCCTTTGATGGCGGATCCTTGGCAACAATGGCATTTTTAAACCCGGCTTTTTCAAACGCTGTATTCCAATCTTCAATCCCTTGTTTAAAATAGGGCCTCCATTGATGTGGCGTTGCTGGATCTAGATAATAAACGATTTGTTTTTTTGGTTCTACAAGTTCCCCTCGGTTGTAGGCTTCTGTATCGCTAGGTTCTAGCCGCCATCTTCTAACAATCGAAAAATCATCCGATTTTAAAGCCTTCGAACTGTAGTTGTATTTGGTAAGCGTAAACCATCCCACACGAGGGTCTTCATACCGAATAGGCATTAAATCTTGGGGTAATAAAATCAGTGAATGATTCACCTCAAAACTAAAGGTGTCACTAGTGTTTCCCGATGCAGGCTTTGAAATATTATAGGTCATGGTTCGATGGACTTCCACGTTTTTTTCAAAGCTTCGAATGGAATTAAAAAAACTTCGATTAGAATCGAGTGATCCAATGCCGTATTGGGTTTTGATTGAGTTGCTGAGGATATTAAACCCAGGGGAATCATTACTAAAATAGGAACTGACATCAATCAAGTAACGATCTTGTTCTTTATTTTTTATTTCAAAAGCAGCAATAATTGGAGGTTTGTTATTTTGTTCCACACTGATTTTGATGGGATCCCCTTCTTGGGCAAGATTCACATAGGATTGCTGGGTGATTAAAATCTTTTTTCCGTTTTTTTCAAAGTGAATCAATTGTTCACTGGTCTTGGATCCAGCATTAACATAGGGGGAATATCCTGAAGGTAATTTTGCCAATCTAGTGACCATCAAAAAGTCAGTTTCAAGGATACTATCATTGATTTCAAAAAACAACTTTTCATCCGAGAGATAAGTATTGATGATCCCATTATTTCGTTCCATATCAACCACTAAGGAGTCGATGGGTTTGCCTTCATCCTTATCTTTTGTTTGAGAAAATGCGATTGTTGAAAAAAGGATGACCGTTAAAAAGAGGCTTGAAAATTTCATGAATCGAGGGTATTGAATAAAGTGGTGATGAATTAAATTTTTACGAAACAGACTCTGCAAATTACTCATTTGAAACATTCAAATTTTAAATTATTTGAGGCAATGTTTAAGGAAGCATCATTGAAATGAGTCTTTTATTATGAAAATTGGAATTCTTCCACTGGCAACTTATTTTAGCATACGATCATGCGATAAAACGTCAACCCATCCAAAACATTATGAGTTTAGAGAAAGCACTCCATCAAATAAGAAAATTTTCAGCTAGTGAAAGAGATAAGGGGGATCGGTTTGAAAAACTGATCAAAAACTATTTTTTAACAGAATCCCAGTATCAAACCCACATCAAACATATTTGGACATGGAGTGAATTTGGAAATCAGTTTGATGTCGATCGAACCGATTTAGGAACCGACATTGTTGTGGAAACCCATGGTGATGACTTTTGGGGAATTCAATGCAAGTTTTATGATGAAAAAACATCGATCAGTCTCAAAATGTTGGGGACTTTCTTATCCGATTATACCCGCAGCCATCGATTAAATGATGGTCGAGTCATCCATTTCACGTCAAAATTTTTAGTCACCACCACAAACAAACTGGGAAGGAATGTTTTAAAATACACCAAAGATCCGGTCAATCCATTAATCACTTTGACGTTGAGTGATTTAAAACGAGCCCATGTTGATTGGAATCAATTGAGTGAAGGCATTTTTGGAAAACGAGCCAGTCAAGTCGAAGCGTTTGATTTACGACCCCACCAAAAAGAAGCTTACCATCGGGCCATCGAACACTTTAAAAACCATTCGAGAGGTAAGATGATTATGGCCTGCGGCACGGGCAAGACCTTTACTTCATTGAAAATTTCAGAAAAATTAGTATCCCCAAAAGGAGTCATGGTGTATTGTGTTCCTTCGATTGCCTTGATTAGCCAAACCCTTAAAGAGTATTTAGATCATACCACAAGAAAGATTTATCCGATTTGTGTTTGTAGTGATGTCCAATCAGGGAGGCGGATACAATATGATGAAATCAAAGACGAATTCGTTGATTTATCATCCCCTGCCACGACCAACCCTGAAAAATTAATTCAACAAATTCAAGTTGGGTTAGAAAGTTCAGTACATGATATGGTGGTGATTTTTTCAACCTATCAATCGATTGATGTTCTGATTAATGCTCAATCACAGTTTGATTTTGGCATACAATTAATCATTTGTGATGAAGCGCACCGAACCGCCAGTGTGAATCGGCATGATTTGGGGGATACGAATTTTGTCAAAGTGCATCATAATGAATTAATTCAGAGTCAAAAGCGATTGTATATGACCGCTACACCCAAAATTTATCACAAAAAGGCGAAGTCAAGGGCCAAAGATATTGGTGTGGATGTGTTTTCGATGGATGATGAAACTCAATTTGGTAAAGAATTTTATCGAATCAAATTTGGTGAAGCCATCAAACGGGATTTACTGACCGATTACAAAGTCATTACGATCGAAGTTAGAGATGATGAAATTTCTCAATTATTCAATCAACAATTAATCAATCATAACACCAATATGGGTGATGGAGAAGGCAAGGTCAGTATCAATCTGGAAGATGCTGTCAAAATGGTGGGATTGATCTCTGTTTTGGGAGGGCAGGTGAAACAAAAAATCAAAGATGCATCGCAACAAGACCTTGAGTCCGTTGATATAGGGATATTGAAAAGAAATTTGTTGTTTACTTATAAGATTGACCGATCTAAAAGGTTGACCAATTCGTTAGAATTCATTACCGAAAACCCAACCAATCTTAAAAGAATCTTTACAGAGGATTATCAACCCATCCATCTCCAATCAGAACACATCGATGGTTCGATGAATGCAGGCCAAAGGTCGGATTTATTGGACTGGCTCCGTGAGTTTTCTGACAATAAGACATCGTCTGATCCATTGTGTCGTATCCTTTCCAATGTTCGATGCATGAGCGAAGGAGTCGATGTTCCTACGTTGGATAGCGCCATTTTTTGGGATTCCAAACAAAGTGAAGTGGATATTGTTCAATCGGTAGGACG
>JAPORT010000057.1 GCA_026710085.1 Flavobacteriaceae bacterium
GTTTGAAATAATCCGAAATTCCTTTCCCTGCTAATAAACCAGAAAGGACATAAATGGCTGGAATCAATAAAGGAGCTGGCATGTTTTATGTTTTAAATGATTTTATTAATAAGTCGTATCGTTTCGGTATCTCTTTCGGTAGTTTTTCATCAGGGAATCATCGGAGTAGCAATAAATGTTGAGTCATGTAGTTGAGTTTCGGCCGAATTTATGAAAATCCGTGTAGTTAAGTGTATAGTTCCCTTAAATCATAGAAAATCAAAAAAATGGGAGCTATGAGAAAACTACTTTTTCTTTTTCAGCCAATGGATCCACTGATTTGATGTGGTATCTGAAAGAAGGTAAAAACCTTTTTCCATTTGATACCCTATCGGATGCAACAATCGTTTCAAAAAATGGATTCCCAAAACCTTAAAGTACATCTTTTTTCGGAACTGCCAAATTCAGGTTTTGTCTTTGAAAGGTTTCCATATTGACAATGAAGGGTTGAAAAAAAGTGTTGCGATCATCTTGAATCGATCGGGCTCCTGTTTTCATTTGGATGGTTTTTTCAGCAAAAGCTTCATAAGTTTCCTTCTCAAAGTGTAGCGTCAACCCTTCTTCTCGAAGCCAATCGACTTTTTCTTCCAAATCGGGGTGGGATTGGACGATGGCCATCAAACTGTCTTTGGTGTGTTCTTTAAAACAGCCCCTTTGGGAAAATCTTTCGACCAACTTTCTTTAAGATGCCAAAATCCATCACATCTTTTTTCTTTACTTGACTTCTCTATTGGATGATGTTTCCTTTTTTCTTTTGGCAATAGACGACGAAGGTCTTGAACGTTGGTGATTTTTCGTCCTTCCATCAAATCAAGCACCGTCCCTTGAGTCGGATCAAGGAGAATCGTCCCATCACAAGGCCCTTTTTGGATGGCTTTTTCATCCAAGCTAATTTGCCACGGCGGGGCGGCGGAACGCAACGCCATCCCACAAGCAACGGCCCGATTGAAGATCCCATGGATGGTCTGAAAACCATAACGTAAGAGTTTGGCCGTTTGGTTTCTCGTGGCCAAAAGGAGATCGATGACCCATGTTTCAAAGAACAACGTGAACCGATGGGAGCCATCGGCCCAAGGGACAGCGATCGTCTGGACACCCGAAGAAGATGGGATGCGAGGCTCCCGACAATGAATCAAATACCGGTATGGCAGTCCATCCAAGTAACGCCAGACACGCTCCTGACGATGATCGTCGATGGGTCCTTCTTCGCCCGTCTCAGGGCACACCACACGGCCACCAACAGGAGATACATCAACATGAATGGCCATCTGACGATCATTAACAGATAGGTCATCGACACGCCATGAATCAACGACTTTTAAGACCGATTCAAAAATGGTCAAAGCTTTTTCATAAAAAATGAATTAATGGATCAAAAGCAAACCGCCCCACAACTTTTGTAGTAGAACCAAAAATTTTATTGAGAATGCTTTAATCCTTGGTTCTGTATCACAAATTTATAGAAACCATCGAGGAGAAAATCTATATTTCGGTTCCTATTGAATCATTTTGTGACTGTATATCGATCAGTTTAATTTGAATTTCTGGAGGACTCCAATAGGTATTTAGATCCAATTTATAATAAATCGTCACTGGGGCATTCAAAAATCTTTTTCTATTTGATAAATGAAATCCGATGCCACCTATTCTGTTTCGAGAAGCATCGACCAAATCAACTTTAAGATGATGATCCTTCACAATTCTCGAATTCCCAGTATCCCTGCAATTTTTAGTTCGGAAAACAGGTTCTTGGTTTTCCATGCCAAAAGGAGCTAGCTTTTGTAATTGATTATAAAATTCTAAATCGATTTCTCCAAATTCCAAATCAACTGCAAAGTATTTTACTTTTTCAACTATTTGTCCACTAGATAAATCACATACGGCATTTTCAAATGCTGATTCAAATTTTTCCATATTCTCTTTTCGCAAAGTCACTCCTGCGGCTGCTTTATGTCCCCCATAACTATCTAAATAAGGACTACATTTCGATAAAGCTTGATGGATATTAATAGCTGGAACGGATCTTGCCGAGCCAGATACTTTAGAGTTTGAGTCTGATAAAATGATGGTGGGTTTGTATGCCCATTTATTGATCATATCATTTGCCGTAATGCCTAAAACACCACGTTCCCAATTGGGATGGTAGACAAAAGTTGTTTTTCTTGTTCCAAAAGGCCTTACCCCCAGTTTTTTAAATTGCCAATTTTGATTGATTGGTTGGCGAATGGAATGAACCAGTGGACAATTTAATCTTAATGGTGATTGATACTTTTTTATTCTTTGTTTAAAAACGGCTATAGATTTATCAGAATAGATGTTTTGATACACCTTTAGAGGTTTTCGACCCACAGACCTTTTATTCATTTTTAGAGAAGCCTTTTCATCCATTTGATGGTGTTTTTTTAACACATTGTTTTTGGCCTCTGAAAAACTTTGTTTTACCATTGTTTTTCTTCTTTGATTTAATTGCTCTACTTCTGGAAATATAATGTTGGCCTGCTCAATATCCTGACTGATTAATAACTCCACTGCCTTATGACTGTGTGATATTCTCCCGGTGGCATTGAGTCTTGGTCCAATCATAAAACCTAAATCTCCAGAATCTACTTTTTTGTGTTTTAAAACCTCAAGAAATGGCAATAACCCAATGCGTGTTTTTTTATTGATACATCTTAGTCCAAAATGACAAATCACTCTATTTTCACCTAATAAAGGAACCATATCACAAATGGTCGCAAGTGCTACAAGATCGAGATAGGAATAGATTTTATTGATGGGGATATTAAATTCTGAGCTAAGCGCAGTAAGTAATTTATAGGCCACTGCACAACCACATAAATCCTTAAATGGATAGGGACAATCCCTTTGTTTTGGATTTAAAATGGCTAAAGCAGGAGGAAGTTTTTCTGGAGGTAAGTGGTGATCACAAACAATGACATCTATATGATTTTCATTCGCATAATGGATTAAACCATAATTACTTATTCCACAATCAACTGTAATTAGTAGATTAAAATTTTTAGCAATCAAACGATCGATTCCTTTTTTAGATAATCCATAACCTTCCGTCTTTCTATCGGGGATGTAATAATCTAGCGTTCGAAAATGGTTCTTTAATGCCATAAATAACATCGATACTGATGTAATTCCATCGACATCAAAATCTCCATAGATGAGTACTTTTTGGTGATTTCTTGCAGCCAAAACGATTCGTTGGACTGCCTTTTCCATCCCCATTAATAAATACGGATCGTTTAGATGATCAATTTGTGGAATTAAAAAATTTTCAGCTTCTTTTACTCTATCAAATCCCTTTTGAAGCGTCATGATTGCTATTTTCTCAGGGATTCCTAAAGAATAAATTAACTCATTAACAAGATTTTTATTAGGGGAGTTAACCTTTGCCCATTTCATATTTTTTTGAATACGTTTTCCCTCATTAGATTCATTTTCTTATTTTATGATATCCAACTTGGATTGAATTCATGAAAATTATTGCACTAAACATGTTGTGATGAACTTCTTTTACTACTCTGTTCTTTTTCTTAAGCCCTCCAGCCAAAAGTACTCACACATTGTTTATTATTTTAGTTCGTTTATGTTAAACTTTTCTTAAAAGATGGGTATTCAGATTCTCAACTATTCAGCTTTTCTTTAGAGCATGAGTTGATTCATCAACCTGATTAAATAATCAAATACAATTTGAATTTTGGATACTCTTAATTTTCAAGATACTATCAAATCTATGTATAATAACTTTACCGAAAATTATATAGATGAACTCTTCATTGGTCGGGGTGATTCCTCTCATATCAAGTGTCTTTATCTGCTACTCGTGTAGTAATACTTCCTGGGCTTACACTATTACCTATGCATATAAAAATTTATCAGGAATCCATTTAACCATGGAGGCCTATCAAATAAAAGAAGTTCATCAACCGTCAATTCTCGGACAGAAATGGGATTTACCAAACGCTAAAACCATACAATTCGAACCTCTGAGGACTCAAGCTGCAGGTCCAGAACCATTTGATTTTGATGATGACTATGATAAAGGTGTTCGGTATGATTCTGTTGTAATAAGGTTTGACAATAAAAAGTGTCTGAACTACACAAGGTCCGTTGATAATAATAGAAATCTACTTCGCAGAGAATCATACTTAGGATATGAAATGCGTCTCAATAAAAGTAAAAAACACGATGCTCCATACTACAACAGTCACGATTTCACCCTTACCTGGATATTCACTCCCGAAGATGTCGCACAAGCCGTCGATTGTGATAGGTTGTGAAATGAAAATGGGTTGATGATGGCTTATCCCATCAATGGCTTAAATAAAGCCATCGTTTTGGTAAA
>JAPORT010000058.1 GCA_026710085.1 Flavobacteriaceae bacterium
TAGATTTAATCATTGAAATTGCCAGTGGTCACATCAAGACCAAAGCAGAAATTTTAGGGCAACAAGATTTTATTCCTTGGAAAAGGGGGGTTTCATTGTAAATAATAAAATCGATTATAATTCACTAGTGTTCAACTCCATCTAATGAATTTATTAGATATTTCTTTCTCGTATTAATTTCAAGTGTTTCATTTTAAGAGATTGAGGTGACATCGAATACACTTTGTCAAAAAGTTTGACTTTATCAATTTTTTTTAGCACTACTTGATTTTCATCTTTCAACCACCATTTGTAAAACTTAACTGGCTCTAAATCATATGGGATTTTTGCCTTTATAGGTTTGTCATATCCTGGAAAATTCACTTTATAATGTATACCCGTAACCGATTTGTAATATTTATGATGATCCGTTCTTAAAACATTATTTAAGTGATTAAACATCTGTCTTTCTAATTTCAACGACTCCTTTTTTACAGTTTGATTCAATAAGATTGGGTTATACTTTATCCAATCCCAAATTCTCATAGTTTCAACTTTTTCGTTTTCGGTCATTAATGTTAAAAAGCTTTTTTCTAAATATGTTTTTTTAGAATCTGGACGAAATATGTGAATGTTTGTATCATTACGTTCTTTTTTTTCGATAATTACCTCTTTTAAATCCTTGTTACTTAAATATTTTACTATGTCCAACTCGCTTGGCTCTTCTCCTTCATAATTTTCAACGATGAATTCTAGACTTTCCCCAAGAAATAGATCTTCCACAAAACTCCATCTTTGTGTGTTAGTGAATTTTTTATTAAAAAACCGATCAAATATTTTGTAGCTTATTTTATATCTGTCTAACGTGCTTTTCAGAATTGAATTAGAATATTTATTATTTGCAAAATCTTGATATATCCTATTAGGATCGTTTAATCTAACAAATATCATAAGTTGCTCACCTCCTTTTATTTCGAATGTTCCAAGCTCTAATACTTCTATTAATTGTCCCAATCTCAAATATTGTAATTGATTCAACTGAATATCCTTGACATACTTGACAACTTCTAATGATTTTTTATCCTTGTACATTCTGTGTAATAGTTTTTCAAGTGATTTAAATCGATGCAAGTATTTCTTGCTGAAAATTCTGTACTCATATTTACTTTTTGAAGTAAGTCTTTTATGTAAAAAAGCGTCTCCTTCTATTGAAGAAAAGCTTTTTTGCAGGCCACTGTAGGAGGATAAAAGAAATTTAGATAATGCTCTTCCAATAATTTTATTTTCAAAAGTCTCAGTTAATTTTTTTTCCAAAACCTCACTTGTAAAATAACCTTTATCTATTTTTTCAAAAACTTTAATTATGTTGCTAAAAATGTTTTCTAATTTCTGAGAGGTATTAAAATACTCGTGTTTTAAATTCAATGAAAATTGAATAAGGGGCTCTATTTCAGTTGTGCTATCCTGCAATAGTCTTTTATTGTAAAATCTTTGTTTAAACATAGGGAAACTTTCTCCCTTGTAGTGATTTTTCCACAATTCATGAAGATCTAACTCAATAATACAATCTTTGTTCTCTATACCAATTTCCTTTAATGTATTTGGAAATAATTGATTTAAGGTTGATAAGTGAATTTTTTGAATCTTGGCAAAAACTTTTACAAAAAGCTTTCTTGGCCTTGCCACCAATACATTAAACTGATATTTTTTTAGATAGTCCTTTTCAATCATCATTAATGCAGTCATGACTTTTTGATCTAAATCATGGTCTGAATCAAAAACATGGCTAAAATCTTCTACAGATAATAAAATGTTTCTAGACATTTCTTTTTTATGAACTTGAAATATTTTTTTTAGTACTGCTTTGATTTGGTATTGTCTAATTGCTGAAATCCCATGTAAAACTTTAGCGAAGGATTGATCTTTTGTTGAGTAGTTTACAGCTGCATATCCCAACAAACCTTTTTCCCTTGCTGCTCTTCCTATTTCTTGAATATAATCTGGTAAAAGACCTGATGGAGCATGGTGATAGATTACCTGAATATCTTTGATATCCACGCCCATTCCAAAAGCCTTTGTTGAAATTAAAGTTCTAAACTCTCCTGTTTTAAACTTTTTATAGGACACATCCTTATTTTCAGGGGTCATTTTCCCATGGTAACCACCAGTTATATTTCTATCGTCCCTGTCAAGCTCGTTGAGAATTTCATTAACATGTTTAGTATAGGGTACGTATAGTAGAGTCTTAATATTCAAGTTGTTAACTCCCTTTATAAATTTAGAACTCTGTGTTACTTTTTTCTTTTGATATCCTTGACCAAAATCTTCGTATCTATTAACGACAAACTCGATATCATCACGAATAATTTTTCCAATATATATGTGAGGGTTTTTCATTGCAAGACTATCAATGCAGTCGAATACCATATCGTTTTCTCCTCCATAAATTGCTGTTGCGGTTACCGCAATCATCGGAAATTTTAAGTCATAGTATTTTCTCAATTTGCTTATATGATTTCCCAAAAACCAATAATCAACTCTGAAATCTCTACCCCAAGTAGTAATTAAATGAGCCTCATCTATGACAAGTAATCCTAAGTTTCGATCGCCTATGAAATGTGGTATTTGATAAGATAAAAAAAGTTCTGGAGACATATACAAAATATCGATTTCTCCATTTTTACATTTTTCTAAAACTTCAATTCTATCATTATAATTTAATTCACTATTGACAAATGAAACTTTCTGATAATCTCGATTGTTGATAATAGCATTAACTTGATCTTTCATCAGAGCTATTAGTGGCGAAATCACAATTGTTACATCACCTTCATTTGTTATATGAAATGCGGATAATTGAAAAAGTAAAGACTTCCCGACTCCAGTCGGAGCCGTTAAAAAAACATCCTTAAATGGTTGATTATTTTTAGCTTTTTTGTATTCATCGATCAATTTTTCAACAATTGCACTTTGAGATATTTCTGTTATTTCATTCCCCTTAATTGGATCGATGTATACAGGAAAAGTTCTAAAAACGGCATCTACACCCCAGTATTTTTGAAGTTTCTTCTTTAATTCTATATTCGGCTTTTCTTCTAAAATTTTACTTTCGATTGTATGCGAAAAAATAGAAACGCCAAAACCTTCGATATAATAATTTGCTTTTTTTAATACTTCATAAGTTTGATTGCTTACGGGATTTTTGGGGTTTATATTTACTATAGCATCTTTAAATTTTCCAATTAGAAAACACTCTTCGAAATACATATCTAAAGAATTGTCTTCATAAATATCAAGGTAGTATGATGACTCTTTATTTTGACCTTTTTCAAGTTCTTTTTCCTTTGAAAATATTTCTTTTATATCGTAACCTTCGGTATATGACGTGTTTACCGTGTAAAAGTATTTATCCTCGATTTTTATCTGATTAACCTGAAAATCGGGTAATTTGTTTGGTCTTAACTCAATACTTTCATTTTGCTCACTCTCTAAATACTCATTTTCATTTATTACATAAAGTTTTCTCAAATTATCCCTTAGAATTACAATTCTATCAAAAAACACCAAACTAGTAAATTTTTTTCGGAGATAAACAAATTGAGGATATGAAAGTAAATGATATGATTTGTTGGTATTAAGTTCTGCAGTGACTCTAAATAGCCAATTTTCATCAAAGATTTCAAAATTTGACCTTTCATAAAAACTCATTTCATCAGACATATACTTTTTTTTAGTCTTAAGATTAATTAATTCAATTTGACCAAGTATGACAAAAATCTTATTTTGAGACTTCAAAGAGTCAATTTTTTCCAAAAAATGATTTGAATACGAATTTTTATGGTTCACTGATTTTACACTTTAAAAGTTTATTGTTGAACTATATAGTTGAACTCGTAAAATTAATTAGTCGCTCCTTAAAAAGTCTTTTTCATCAGTTGTCGTTAGATTATTTTGATTTTCAAAGTTGCTTGAACTGAAAATGAAGCCCTTCTGAAAAAGTAAAAAAGAACATTTTGGACTCATGGTTCCATGAATTTCTTCAAATGCCACCCCGTAGCAGCCATAGAGGCGTTGATAGTTGGCGATGAGGCGCCCATCAGATCATTTTCTTGCAGACGATGTTCTGTTTTGAGATGGCCCATCAGCGGCTCGATGGCAGCTCGGCGTCGAAACTTTTTCCTTTTCTTTTGTTTTTGATAGGGGCTATCGCTTTTCCATGGTTTGCTTGGCATCGATATCTTGGTGTTTCCCATCGGACGTTTTCCTCGTCCCCCTCGATCAACCACCCATTCTTTGGGAGCGAGACCGACAATGGATTCCTATGGTTCCCATAAGGGTGGGATGGTTTGGCGATCATGAGGGTTGCCCTCAAAAGCACGGATCGCCGTGATGA
>JAPORT010000028.1 GCA_026710085.1 Flavobacteriaceae bacterium
CTTCGATGTGATTTCAATTTTTTTCATATTCGATGACAAAATTACAAATTCAAATTCCTAATCCTTAGCGATGAGTTTTATTTTGGATTGCTTTAATCATCGACAAACCTAAGCAACACCAAAAATAAACCACACAATTCTGTGTCAGTGATCCAAATGGTTATCCGTTTTACATTTTAATTTCAATTTGATTCAAGATTGGTGTATATAAATCGATATTAGTTTCGGTAGTATCAATAGATAAAATCAAACTGTATCTAATCCGGTTATTATACCGTCGCAGTTTTTTCCTTGTTTTCCACCATCCATTTATTGGGAAAACAGCAATCTGGTTTCTTGTAGCTAAATCGCTTGCGGTTCCTTTCCAAATATCTTTGTGAATTGCACCTTTGTTCCTTACTTTATTGCCCAGAATCCAAGACTCTACACCATATGTCTCGCTCTCGGATTCTTTTCTCGCTTTTTTATTAACTCTTTCTTTGAATTTTTCTATAGACTCGTTAGAATTTTTCATTTTAAATCTTAAACCATGAGACTGGTAATAGTACGAACGACTATACTGCTTATTTCCAGGGTTTGGTTCAATAAAATAGCAGAGGGTAACCGTAAGAGTCACTTCTTTATCAAATAAATCAGTTAAGGCTTCTTTAGGCCATGGTAAATTATAGAAATGCATTTCGTTTGTTTTGATACTATTGTTTTCACTCATATAAGGATGAATAGACTCTTGAACAATAAGTGTTAATGAGTTGTTCGCACTCTTAGACGCTATCTGAAAATTTGGTACCCCATATCCATATGTTCTCAAAATTTTCTTTTGATCTTGCTTATTTAGGCTTTCGATAAGTCGATGATTGAGCATTTCACTTGTCCAATTTGCAGAATGAACCAGAAGTCCTTTAATTGTTTCAGGCCAAAGTTTTGGGTATAGGGATCTTAACATTGCTGCATCTCTAGAAGCTAATGCCGTAGCCCCACTAGTCCCATCGAAACCATGGAGTGGTTCTGTTCTAAAGTTTTTACCAACAGAAAGAAGTTGCAGTGAATCTGGGTCGATTAGGCCATCTTTGTGAATGCCGAGATTACCCCCTTCCATTACTATCTCAGGTTTTAAAGCCCAGTTATCATCCCAAGAAAGTGAAGTACTATTGCTGGGAGACATTCCATCTTTGTTCGCTAATGGTACTGCTCCACTAAATTTATTTTGGTCTATCAAAGTCTTTTGGGTAAACGCCCCCACCGTTAACGCATTGAATGCCTGAGCAGGATCATGTATGGATTCTTTAAAATTTTTCTGAGGATATTCTGAAACATTGTTAATTAAAGTATTCCCACTAGAAACACAAAACAATGACTTATTATCAAATGTTCCCTTTTCGCCAAAAGAAGTTTTATCTATAGCTGCTGACCACGATGATGGTTTTCCTTTATCAGATCCATCTTTATCTGTAATGGTCATTGTGAATAGACGCTCATTATGAGGATTGAGAATTATTGATCTATCAACAGCTTCCTGTGTTATCGCTCCATACAATTCAGGTTCATTGGGATTTTTAGGATGTACTAGCTTTATTGACTCTAACCGATGAAATATTTCAATGTTTGAAGTGCTTTGCAATACATCAGTAAGATCGCCATAAAGCGCTAATCCAGCCATAGGCGTTCCATGACCATGCTTTTCGGTATCAGCATTACCCCAATTGGGATTAACAGAATCCATATTTTTATTCGGTAAAAAATCCTGCAAGAGTGGATGTCCTCGGTTTACACCCGTATCCAATAAACATATAATGACCGATTCATCTGTAGTTCGATCGAAAGTTCTACTCCTAAGCTCTTGAACCCAATCATTGGTGTCTTCAATATCAAGACCAGTGAAAAAATCAGCAGCCTCTTTAGGTTTTCTAATTTCAGCCAGTTTATCAGTATATAGAATCGTAGTCGATAGTTTGTTTGCAGTAGATTTTACCATACGGACAATATGCTCAGGAAATAACAATCTACTATTTGCTACCTTAATCCCTTTGCTCGCTAGCATTCTAACAATCTCATCATCTTCGGTCATATCCTTTTCAATATCGTCTCTTCTGAACCATATTTCCCACCATACTTTTTCATTTTGGTCAGGAAATTCAACTTCACTTTCATGCCAAAAACTCATTAATGTTGCTCTCTGTATATCAGCAATGTTATTGAGTAATCTTGAATTCCTGGGATTTCCAGATTTATTGTCTTTTTGGGGCTTTAGATAGTCTTCGATTTTTCTCAAGAACTTAGATATCCCTTTTTTATTTAAATAAACGCAAGCTTTGTATTGCTTGAATTCTCGGCCATCGGTTTTGAACTTTTCTAACTTTGATGAAACAAAACGGTAATCACCACTTTTTCCGTCTTCAAAACTATCGAATGCTAAAAGACAATCTTTTTCAGAGATGAATTCTAAGTAAACAAATTCAGTGTCGGAATCTTTTCGAAACAAATCAACAGCTAAATGGATTTGGTTTATCAATGTCTTACCATGAGTATTTCTATCCCTTGGGATAAAAAGCACCTGATTACGCCCCACATTCGGATTAATATAAGAGTCGGTAGAGGCATACCCAGAAAGAATTATGTGTTCTAGGTTTCTAGACATTTACTAACTAAAACTGAGTCTTTTTATTCTGAATACATTTGAATAGTGTATCTAAAGAGACCTCATCCATGTCATACACAATCATTTCTTTAATAGCATCCTTACAAGCATTTGTCACATCAGTAAAACTTAAACCTTCTGCTTCTCTAGTAATGGCATCAATCGTTTTATCTCTTGTTATTGGATGCCTTTTTAGCTGTCGTTGGATCAATTCAGTAATTTGTTTTTTGTTGGGCAATGGATACTTAATAATATCATCAAAACGTCTGAATAGGGCTCTATCTAATGATTCAGGAATGTTCGTCGCAGCTACTAGCAAACTATTCGATTCGTCTTTCTCAATATTCATCAAGAAACTATTCAGAACTCTTTTGATTTCTCCAACATCATTTCCATAGCTTCTATTAGATCCAATAGAATCAAATTCATCAAATAGATAAACGGCTCTATACTGGTACATAGAATCAAAAATCATTTGAAGTTTAGCAATAGATTCACCCATAAATCTCGAAATCAACCCATCGAGACGAATAACAAATAAAGGAATTTCCAAATCTCCAGCAATTGCTTTTGCGGTCATGGTTTTTCCACATCCAGGAGGCCCTACGAGTAATAACTTTCTTCTTGGTTCTAGATTATGCTGTAAAAGTTGGTCAAATTTATTTTGCTCAGATAGTATACGTTGAAGTGACTCTTTTACTTTCTTTGTCAATACCATATCTCTTATTTTAGTATAGGGACGATATAGTTCAAGTAAATCTTTTAACTGTTTTTGAGTTTCATTAACAGGAATAACTCTTGCTTTTGAGATTAAATCAGTATTATGATCAGACTTGATTTTTTCAATCAAAGTTTTTAGTTCTAAAGCAACTTTTGTATGACCTTTTTTTGCTTCAGTTGCAGCAATTTGTATCGCCGTACTATAAAAACGATTATAATCTCGATCTCCAAAACTTTGGAGTAAAGCCTTTATTTTTTCAGCTGTAGCCACTTTTTTTTAACCAAAACTAACAAATCGAATACAGAAAAATGGCAAAAGCAAGAGAAATCATGCCAACATTGTAGCAAAAAAATAAAAATTGAGGATGCGAGGCAGATCATATTACCCCATGGTCTGAGGGAGGTAAAATTATTTGGGAAAATCTTCAAATACTATGTGAAATTTGTCATGCTAAAAAGACGGCTCGCCAAATACAAAGTATTTGAATCTAAAAATATTAAGCCTCTTTTGAGCACTCAGGCATATAATCCCCAAATAAAAGGGCAATCGCACGAAACAAAGCAAGTTTTTCAACATATTGAGGATTAATTCCCCTGTTCTGATGCGTTTCTTCCGTGTTGCCTTGTAAAATGTTTTTTAATCAAAATCTTAGGGAACTATATACTCGACTACTCATGAGTTTTTATAAAGTCCGTATTATGGATAAATTGCAGTATTACATTAATTTAGAAAGGTACAAATAAAACAATGACAATTATTTCAGTAAGAGGGAAAACCCCAACTTTTGGACAGGATTGCTTTTTTGCCCCAAACGCCACGCTTATTGGTGATCTAGTCATGGGAAACCAATGTTCTGTATGGTTTTCTGCTGTGGTCCGTGGAGATGTCAACTCGATTCAAATCGGTCATCGGGTCAATATCCAAGATGGGGTGATCATTCATGGCACCTATCAAACTGCAAGCACGATCATCGGAAATGAGGTATCCATTGGACACAATG
>JAPORT010000030.1:0-23290 GCA_026710085.1 Flavobacteriaceae bacterium
AATCCCACATATCAAGGGGATGATGGACTCTATTTGAGTTTTTAAGGAGCGACTAAAATAGATGGATTGCTAAATTCATTGATCTTCCATTTATTGTATCTTTTTTGTTAAAAAAAGTTCTGAAAAATCCACTCAACTGTTGAAATACTCAACTTATCATCTTAAATTTACACAAGAACTCTGATTTATCTTACTAGAACTCTAAACGCCTGTTAAATCATTTATTTTTTATATGAAATGTTACAAGAGATATTGATTTTAACTCACCATCGATGCAGATGTCAGTGCAAGATAGTTATGGCAACTATCTTATTCTCTACCCCGTACAAATTATAGAGAAATTTTATTTTTTTAGACTGAAAACTTTACTTTTCATGAAAAAATGAAAAATTTTTGAACTTAAAAAGGTAATTTAACAGTGTTCTAAAAAATAGATTTCTAGGATCGTGAAAAATCTAAAAAAAAGAGATATAAAGTTGTTGGTCTCGGAATTAAAAGAGGGGAATGAAAGAGCTTTTAAAGCCCTTTATCAACACTTTCACATGAAGTTATATCACTACATTCTTCAATATGTCAAATCGATTCATGCTTCTGAAGAGTTAGTTCAAGAAGTTTTTATTAAGATATGGTTAAAAAGATCTAAGTTGAAAGAACAAAAAGACTTTTCCTCTTTTTTATATGTTATGACTCGCAATATGATTTATGATCATTTACGCCAATTGGCTAGTAGAAATAAACTACATCAAACATATTTTGAGTTTCAAGAGTTATTAACGTATAAAACTTCTGATGATGTTCAATTAAAAGAATACGAAAGATTTTTGGACAACATCGTCCAAAAATTATCAAAGCAAAAACAAAAAATCTATATCCTAAGCACCAAAGAGGGTAAAAACGATCATGAAATAGCTGAAATTTTGGGCATCAGTTCCAAAACGGTAAAAAACAATCTTTGGGAGATCTTAAAAATTATTAAAGAGCAACTGCGTCTCACTACTTGAGAATGATATCAGTTCAAGCGTTTCTTTAAGATACATCTTTGAACGTCCATAGGCTTCTATTTTGATTGCCGATTTGTTAAAACCTGCGGGTTGTCGGGAATTTTTCCTTTGAAAAACGTATTAAGATAAAAGGTGTGGCGCGCACTTTGCTAAAAATGACAGTAGGATATAGGAATGGCTGAATTAAATATCAAAAGATTACTTTCTAAGTACGTCAACAATACAGCGTCGAAACATGAACTGGATCTATTGGATGGTTTGCTCAAAGAGAATAAGGCTGAAGATAAAATAAAAAAAAATCTAGACAAACAGTGGAAATTATTGATTGATAAAGAACCAACACACGGTCATATCTTGTCTAAGGATTTAATGGCTCAAACACTAAACAAGATCAGAGTTGCAGAAAAAGACAAACTAGTCGAAAGAATAGGGTGGCCTCTTTGGTCTAAAATAGCAGCCATTTTTGTTGGTATCATCGCTTTGGCCGGATTGGTGTATTTCCAATTAACATCAGAAGAAACGTTAATCATTCCTGATGATAAAATCACCCTGGAACTCGAAGATGGAACCATTGAAATCATCGAAGAAGATGGGACTTCGCCTATATTGGGCAGAAATGGGAATATAATTGGAAATCATATTGGAAATAAATTGGTATACCGTTCGAATGAGCAATCAAATGATTTAGTCTATAATACGCTCAAGGTACCCTATGGAAAAAAATTTGAGTTAATCCTTTCAGATGGTACATTGATTCACTTAAACTCAGGAACGACATTAAAATATCCCGTTGAATTTATCCCTGAAAAAGGTAAAAGACAAGTGTTTTTACAAGGTGAAGCTTTTTTTAAGGTTGCTGAGGACAAGTTCTTCCCATTTGTAGTCAACACCGATGGGATACATGTGAAAGTATTGGGTACCGAATTTAATATTTCTTCTTTTTCTGATAATGCCATGACTTATGTTGTATTGGTTGAAGGAACGGTTGAGTTGCATCAAAACGCTGAGTTAATAGGCCCATCACCTTTGATTTTATCTTCAGGATTTAAAGCACAAATCGATAGAGAATTAGATACAGAAATTGAAGTTGAAAAAGTCAATCCATTTCAATACATCTCATGGATTGATGGAGAACTATTATTTAGAAAAAGCTCATTGGAAAACATTCTTAAAACTTTTGAGCGTCACTACAACATCACGATTATTAATCATAATGAAGATTTAAACGACATTTTGTTTAATGCCAGCTTTAAAAAGGAGCCTATTGAAAATATTCTAATTTATTTGGATGATGTGTTGGGTCTAGACTATCGAATCAAAAACAATACAGTGGTCATCAATTAAAACGATTATCGATACGCCAAGCAGTATTTCATGAGAAAACCATTTTGTTTCGCATTATTGACTCCTTTTTATGTGGAGAACGTGATTTATTCTTCAAATGTCATGAAAAATGAAACAAGGGGGGCTTTCTATTCGGATAAAACTTCAAATTCCAAAATATGTCGAGAGGGTAAAAAACGGAAACACAACAGACACTTTCCGATAAAACCGTGATAAACTAAAATTCTTAACTATAAAAAAATCCTTAACCATGGAAAAATATTTTCAGTTAGGTGTCAATCAATTGTCAAAAATTAAACTTGATTTAAAAATGAAAATCTCTGCGGTATTCGTTTTAGTCATCATGTTTAATCTTCAAGCCAATAGCACCTATTCCCAAAAGACTAAAATAAGTCTTAATTACCAAGGTATTTCTGCTGAAAATATCTTGGATGTCATTGAACAAACTACAGATTTCAGGTTTGTTTATAAACTCGAAGATGTCAATCTTCAGAGGAGGCTATCCATTAATGTAAAAGAAAAGTCGATAAGAGATGTCTTATCCATTCTTTTTGACGGTACCGATACTGATTATAAAATCAGGAGATCTCAAGTCATGTTAAAAAGCAAGCCAGCAAAACCAAAAGTTGCAGAAACGGTTGAAGTGGTCGTAGAAAACCTTCAAAAATCAGTCACTGGTAGCGTTGTCAACCAAGACGGGGACCCTTTACCAGGGGCCAGCGTTGTCGAAAAGGGAACCAATAATGGGACACAAACCGATTTTGATGGAAATTTCACTTTGACATTGAGTAGCGATTCTTCCGTGATCGTGATTTCTTACATTGGTTATAAAACACAAGAAGTTAATCTAACGGAGGATCAAACGCCAACCATAACTTTAGAAGATGATGCGGCGGCTTTAGATGTCGTTGTCGTCACGGCTATTGGTATTGAACGAAGCAAGAGAGCATTAGGCTATTCAGTGGAAGAGGTTCAAGGTGAAGAAATCGCCAATTCGGGCAGTTCTAATATTTTAACTTCATTGCAGGGCAAAGGAGCGGGTATCTCGATCACAAATACGAGTTCAGGAGTGACAGGATCTACTGAAATTGTTTTAAGAGGAGGCTCTTCCTTGACAGGTTCTAACGGAGCTCTGATTGTCGTCGATGGGGTGCCTTTCTCTAATAGATCTTTAAGGAATGGCGGAGATTTAAATGTTGATTTTGGTAGTGGAATTGCGGATTTAAATTCTCAAGATATCGAATCAATATCGGTCTTGAAAGGGGCCAATGCTGCCGCACTATACGGCTCTCGTGCTCTTAATGGCGTCGTGATGATTACGACAAAAAGAGGGCAATTAGGAGAACCTAAGTTTTCGTTTTCTTCTCAATTAAAATTCACGGAGATCATGTATTTCCCAGAATTGCAAAATGAATATGGAGCCGGTCATGGAAATGTTGATGTTTTTGGAACGCTCAAAGAGGATAACGGTCAACCGTATACAGGTGCTGGCACTAATTATGATGAAAAATCTTGGGGACCAAGGTTGAACCAAGGACTGATGGTTCGACGGGATTGGTTACGAGATCGCCCCATACTTCCTTGGGTATCCCATGGTGAACCATGGAAAGATTTTTTTCAGACATCTTTAACCAATATTCAAAATTTGAACATCACCGGCGGAACCGAAGCATTAAACTATTATTTATCCTTTTTGTATGAAGATGCGGAAGATGTACAACCTGAATCCACTCAAGATCGATACAATTTAACGCTTCGATTAGGCTCTCAAATCAATGAAAATGTTGGTCTTGAAGGAAGATTATCCTATACCTATTCACAAACCCATAATCGACTGAATGTAGGAAGTCGGGAAAGTGTTTATTATACGATTCTCCAGATGCCTCGAAGCATCTCATTGAATTTCCTCACACCACACCGATATCCTTTTTCAGGAAAAGAATATTCTTTTGGTTTCTTTAGAGATGGTAATAAAGTCGCTTGGAACAGAAGTCGAAACAATCCCTATTGGACCGTTTACGAAGATCCCAATGATGATAAAACCAAAAGACTTATCGGATTTACCAAGTTGAATCTGAACTTAATTGATGATCTCGATGGACTTGGAAAGTTGACAGCGTTTGCCAGAATAGGATGGGATAATAGTGAAGTGGATTTTAAAACCATACGTGGCCGATCAGAAGCATACACTAGAGGTAATTTGAGTGTCACCAAAAACTCATACCTTGAACTAAACACTGATTTTTATATTACCTATCAAAAATCATTAGGCGATTTAGGGTTGACGGCAAACTTTGGGGGTAATCGAAGATATAACGAGACCGACTTACGACGGGTTTGGGGTTGGAATTTTCTAACCGATGAAAGAGTTAGTTCGAATAATTTGGAAAATAGGGAATTTGCTTCAAGTACCAATAAGCAAGCTTTGAATTCGCTTTATGGAGGGGTCCAATTTGCCTATAAGAATTATTTATTCTTGGACATTACTGGTCGAAATGATTGGAGTTCCACTTTACCCCTCGAAAACAATTCTTTCTTTTATCCCTCGGCCAGTTTGGGATTCGTAGTCACCGATGCATTGAAAGGATGGAATTCAAATATTTTGCAGTATGCTAAGTTAAGGGCATCCTATGCGGAAGTAGGGAATGATCTGGGCATTTATCGGATCAATACCTATTATAATTATGGTACGGATGGCCAGGGTCGATTGCAAGCAACGGTACAAAACTCGGTTGGTAATCAAAATATTGAAGCTGAGGTCAATAAATCTTTAGAATTTGGCGCTGATTTGAGGCTTTTAGAAAACAGAATCGGATTGGATGTTACATGGTACCAATCGGCTACTGAAAATCAAATCATTGATAATTATCCACAAGCGATCTCTACTGGATTTACTAACTTGCTGTACAACGTTGGAGAGATTTCTAATACCGGTATTGAGGTTTCTTTGTTCACGAGCCCCATCAGAACTGAAAATTTGAACTGGGATTTAACGCTGAATTATGCAACTAATGAAATGGTTCTTGAAGAATTGAATTTACCAGGAGAAGCCTATTTTAGAATAGAAGACCATATCGAATATAGTTCGAGAGCTTATGTTGGTGGGAAATTTGGAGATATTTATGGCTACAGGTATTTAAGGGATAATGAAGGAACCGTGATTGTCAATGAACAAGGTTATCCGATCATTGACAATCGAAATGGTTCCGACTCGGAGGTGAAAGTCGGGAATATACAACCAGATTTTAGTGCTAGTGTTCAAAGTTCTTTGAATTACAAGAATTTAAGCTTTGCATTTTTGATTGATGGAAGTTTTGGAGGAGATGTGTTTAGTGGTACCAAAAGAGAGTTAAACAGAAATGGATACTCAAAAGAATCGTTACAAGGCCGAGATGAGTGGATTTCTGCCTTGGATAACGATCCTAGAAATTTAAGACAACTAGGCGACCGAAATGTTGGATCACCACTTGGTGGTTATGACCGCTGGGTTGGAAAATCAGTATTTGGAGTTTTTGATGCCAATGGACTCATCGTGCTAGATTCTAATGGCAATCCCATGACTGGATTACGCAATGAGGGAGCAAATGCCATGTATGTGAATCCTGAAAGATATTGGGGTGAAGCTGCAAGGCAAGGATATAGAGCGTTTGCTGGAAGTAAAGATGGTGATACAGAAGAATATCTTGAAGATGGAACTTTTATCAAACTTCGTGAAGTTAGTTTGACCTACGATATCCCTTCAAAGTGGTTTGAAAGAACGGGATTGGAACAAGTGAGTTTGAGTCTTGTCGGTAGAAATCTATTTTATTTAAATGATGTTTCCGATTTCTTTGATCCAGATTCATATCGAAGAGGAACAGACATCAATTCTTTGGGATATGAACGTAATGGGGCTTTCCCATCAATGAGAACTTATTTATTAAACTTGAGAATTAATTTTTAGAAAAATGAAAAAAAACATCATAGTCATAACACTCATTTCGTTAATGAGTTTTTCATGTGAGAAAAACTTTGAAGAGTTCAACACCAATCCATTAAATGCTCAGTTGGGATCTGATGAAGTCACCCCTAGGATTCAACTTGGACCAATCACAGACGCATTAAAATCAGTGGGACAGATCAACAATCAAATAACTCCAGAGTATACCAGGCAGTTTTCTTATAATAATAGTAGTTACAGAGTTTCAGAGTTAGTTGCTAGCCAGTGGAACAATATGTGGAATAGAGTGTATCGAATCAACCCAACCATTAACAATGTCCTACAACAAACACAAGAATCTACGAGTCCGGTGGATATCGTTGTTGGAGCGATTACCAAAATATCGAAAGTATACTTGTTTACTGGATTGT
This sequence comes from Flavobacteriaceae bacterium, assembly GCA_026710085.1. Lineage (GTDB taxonomy): Bacteria > Bacteroidota > Bacteroidia > Flavobacteriales > Flavobacteriaceae > Bin25. The sequence goes on from JAPORT010000030.1 coordinate 6,696, forward strand.
CTGATTTGTATGGACAGATCCCTTATTCTGAAGCGGGACTAATGGACGTTCAGTTCCCAAAATACGATACGCAGCAATTTGTTTACAATGATGGTTTTGGATTGCTTGATGAAGCTATAACGAGTCTCTCTTCTCAAATTTCGGCTGATGTCCAATTACCGACAGATGATCGAGTCTATGGAGGGGAGGTGTCGAAGTGGATTCGGTTTGCAAATTCATTGAAATTGAGATTAGCTATGCGATTGAGAGATGTCGATAATGGAACTTCTGCTTCCAAAACGGCTGAGGCGATTCAACATAGTGGAGGACTTATTTCAAATCATGATCAATCGGCTACTATTGAAAATTTCGGTGGTGCCGGTCCCGAACATTCCATCTATCAAATGAGAAATGAACCTTTTCGAATGGCCAAGTTTTTTGTTGATTATCTCACGGATACCAATGACCCTAGATTACCTATTTGGGCAGATCCTGCTGTCAATGGGGGAGGTTATGTTGGAGTAGATAATAGTTTGATTGATTTCCCTAATAATGACAATTTCAGCAAGTTAAGTGCCAGCAACATCTTCCGACAAGATTTAGAGGATATTATTCTGATGTATTCAGAATCAGAGTTTTTAAAAGCAGAGGCTTATCTGATTGGGCACGGCGTCGGTAAAGATCTTAATGCAGCAAATGATGCCTACCGTGCTGGAATAAAAGCTTCATTGGAATATTGGGGTGTTGGTGAAGCGAGTGTCACCACTTTTTTGGCACGTGATTTCACAACGCTTACAGGAAATGAAGAAGCCATGTTGAAACAAATTGCAGAACAAAAATGGGTGTCCTTATTTCTATCAGGAACGGAGTTATGGTCAGAAGTAAGGAGATTGGATTACCCGGTATACCCAAGTAGAAGTGGTGTTCCTGGTTATTTTCAAGGAGATACCAATGGAGAAATGCCTACCAGAATGGATTACCCTGAAGATGAAGCCTCTCTGAATGCTCAAAATCATGATTTAGCCAATAGTAACTACCCACGAGCTATCGCTTCTAAAGTTTGGTGGGATGTGAATTAAATACAAAATCTCACAGATTTTGTAAATTATCTGTAGTTCATAAAAGGGTATATGAGTTTTCATGTACCTTTTTTTTTGGAATTATAGAACCAAGGAGTCAAAGGCGATGATGGATTGTTGATGAAGACAGTTTATTTGATAAGTTCAACAATCAAATGCAACAATAAAAAAATCCGTTGTCAATCGTTTGACTGGAAGATTATTAGGATCCATTCAAGTGTTTCTAATCGATTGAGCCGTGTCAATATATCGTAAACTATTTGTTTGAAACGAATAGAAAAAATGGAATCCAACAATTTCCCTTAAAAACCTCGTTTTGAAACAAGTTGTTGCACTAGATAGTGGAACGTGGCATTTCTCAAGATTTTAGTTACCAGGCGCTCCATTCAATCATCTAGGTTCAAGACATGAACGATTCCATTTATATTTTCAGACTGTTCAATAATTCGGTAATGGTGAGTAAACAAAATGACTTGTGTTTGATGAGCCATTTTAGCAAAAACATTCAGAGCAGACTGTGATCGATGATCATCAAAATCCACCAATACATCATCCAAAATAAGAGGCATGAGACTTCCATTTTGAATGTGCTTTTCAAAAGAAGCTAATCGTAATGCCAAATAAAGCTGATCTCTTGTTCCAGAGCTCATTCCTTCAACTCTGACAACTTCATCATTTGTTCGAATTCCAGTAAGAATGGATTCATCTTTTTCATTGAAATCAGTCCGGAGTCTTTCAAATGAATTTAAAGTCAAAGAATCAAAATATTCACTTGCTCGATTGATTAAGGGGCTTTGATTTTCCATTCTATATTTTTCAATTTGATCCCTTAATACTTTAAGAGCCCATTTTCTATGGGCATATCTTTCAGAGTGAAATTGAATAGCAGAAAGAATGGATTCTAATTGATTCGTCATTTCTGCTACTTGATCATTACCGTCCAATTGTTCCAGTTCCGTTAAATGACGTCCTTTTTCAACGGATAACTCATGACGTTTCGGTTCAAGTTCATCATCAATGACTCTTTTGAGTTGATCTATGTCTCCTGGTAAAGAGTCAATATTATTGATGCTTTTGACTTCTGTGATTAATTCATCGATTGTTTTTCCATCTCCAAGATCCAATATTTGCTGTTTTAGAGAGCCCATTTTATTTTTAATATCGAGATATTCATCAGAAGCTTTTTCAGCATCTTCGAGTTCTTCAGGATAATCACAACCTGCTTCTTCACATAGATTTTCAAGTGTTTGATTCATGGAATCAATCATCGTTTCTGATTCTAGTTTTTCATTTTCAGCATCTTCGATTTGCTTTTGAATATTTTGACGTTCTGTTAAAATTTTTGAATTTTTGGTCAATAAGGTATCAAGGTTCAATACAATAGTTTCTACTGATTTTCCATTGAGTTCGGGTGCTATATTCAACATCAGAGCTCTTACTTGATTTGTAAAATTTTCAGAATCTCTGTCAATGGCATTGATACGCTGACTCAATTGTTTCTCCTGGGTTTTATTTTCAAAATAATCGGATAAACTATCGATTAAATCTCTAATATCTAGGTGATTAGCATCACTATGCAAATCAATACTTTGCATCAATTCACTCCATTGATGATTCCAATTTTGAAGTTTTGCCGTAATTGACTGGCGTTCTACATTTAATAACTCGATGTCCTTTTCTTTTTTCTTAATCTGGTCAGTCAAGACACTACGTTGGTTCTGAAACCGTTCTATTTTTTTATGTTGTGATTCGCTCTTTTGAAGAACAGTATCGAGTTGTTCTGAATTTGATATGGAGCCGTTTAATTGTTTCAATTGCTGGTTCAATTCTTGAATATGATTTTTTCGAATGGCTTCATTTTGAGATAGTTGTCGTTGAAGTTGGTTTATTGCATGAGCCTTATCTCGTATTTTTTCAAATTTATCGACCCAAACATCCATTTCACGAGGTGTCAAAGGCTTTATATCTACTGTAAGCCACAGACTTTCCCAGTCCTTTTGAAGTTTATTTTCATCCTCTATTAAATTCATTATTTTTTGATTGACTATCTTCAATTTTCTTTGAAGACTTTCTCTATTCGATTCAAGGGTTGCTAGTTTGTGAACCACTTGAGCTTCTCTTCTCAATCGGTCTGATAACTCGTCAGAAGACTTGATGTGATCTTCAAAAATATCGGTGAGGGGACCTTGTTCTTTGTATTTATTTGCTTCATGAGAAATATCCTCATCTTCGATCCACTGTCGATAAAGCAGTTGCCAAATGTTATCCCTTTTTGAGCGAATGTCGTTTAAGATGGCTTCAGATGGAACCTCTCCTTTGCGTTGGGTTTCGTCAATATAGGTCAAGTTTATTTCTAATTCTTCTTGAATTGCTGTTTTTTCCTTTTCAAGTTGATGTTTTTTAGTTTTAAGATGGTTAAATTTTTCTTGAAATAGGCCAATCTTTTCTTTTGGTGGTAATCGCAAACTTCCAATAGAATTTAAATCACCATTCCAAATAGAAAGTCGAGCGATATCTATTTGAAGTTCATTTTTGTAAGTATTGATTATTTCAACATCGGATTGGATTCTAGAATCCAAATCCCCTAATTTTCTAGAAGCCATTATTTCTGAATGCAATGCTTCCAAAGATTCAAATTCAGGAATATCTTTGAACTCCTTAAGGGCCGTTTTTAAATGGATATGTTCTTTTTCCAAACTAGATTCTTTGTTCTCATCATCTTTGTCAAGACTAATTTTCTGATTACTTAGTTTCTGAATTCGTGACCAATTATCCCATATCAAGCGATACTGTCCGACATTTTTTAATCTAAATTCAGGCTTTATTTTTTCTAACTTTTCTTCAGCGAGACTGGCATAAGATTTTAGTTTGGTCTCTAGTTTTGGTCTATCAACTTTTGCTTTTTTAAACTCGCCAAGTCTTTCATAAATTTCTTTAATTTGATTGGAATGATTGAGTAATGCATCATTGATGGATAGGGTATCATCGTTGTCTTGTAGTATTTGAAGTCGAGAGGACACCCTGTTTAACATCATTTCTGCCTTTTCTTTGTCGTTCATTGTCTTTCTTCTTCGCGCTTTAAAATCATTGCTTAGAATCCTTGTATTCTCCAAACCTTTAAAATTTTCTTGCAACTCCTTAAGTTGTGAAAGTTTTGGAAAAACCTTTTGAATTCTTTGAAGCTGATTCAATTTGGTTTGTTTCTCTTTCAGTTCAGAAACAATCGTTTTGAGTTTTTCTTCAGTCGTTTCAAGTGCACGGTGGCAGTTTTCCCAGTCTTGTATTGAAAGGGATTGATGCTTGATTTCTTTTTTTAAATCATAATACTCTTTGATTAAAGCATTGATTGTAGGTTTGGAGCCCCCTTTTTTAAATAATTCATCAACTTCAAGTTGTAATTCATCAAGTATTTTTTTTAGGTTCAAACCACCAAGACCTGCTGAAAAAAGAGTTTTGCCCAACTCTCCCTTTTGATCGAGAATTTCTTGCCCTCCATGCTGTAATTCCTGATGATCGATTCCAAATAGGCTTGTAAAAAGGGGTTCACTAACTCCCTGAAGAAAAGACAACAAAATTTGGTCATTAAAGGGACTGCCTTCAGCGTTTAATAATGTGTTCTTGATTCCTTTGCGTCGAATAAATTTAAGTGTTTCTCCATTTTCTTTCTGCAAAACGCCTCCGATTTTGAGTTGTTCATAGCTATGAATAAAGTTGTCATTGGTTCTGGAATCAATCCCATAAAGCAATGATTTCAAGCCTCTCAATGCAGAACTTTTTCCAGATTCATTAGGTCCAAAAACAATATGTAATCCTCGATCTTGAAAAGATAATTGTTTATTGGTAAAAGGACCAAAAGCAATCAAATTCAACTCTTTGATGATCATTTTTCTATTTCAATATTCAGTAACCTTTGGACCAAAAGATTTTTAACCTCTTCGATGGTGTTTCTGTCGGAAGGTTCATGTTTCAACCTCAAAAAATCATCTCTTTCTATAATTTCTTTTGGAAGTTTTTTGTAAAGGTCATCTAGCTCATGGTATAGTTTTGTGTGTTCTATTTCATTGAATTCAACATTGTCAATAGAATGCAATAATTCAGAAAGAGCATCATTACGTTCGAAGATGGCTTCGATGGGTGTTGGGCTTTTTGTTCTGAAAACGATTTTTTCCAACCAAATTTTTTCATGACTAATTTCTGTTACTGTTGCTCTCAATTCATTGATAAGTTGCTCTTTGTTTTCAGAAAATGTGGAATGGATGGGAGATATTCCAATAAAGATTAATCGAACAGCTAAAAGCATCCCATGGTTGAAATTCAATTCTTCGATTAATTTTTCTCGTAATAACTCATAAACACTTTCTAGTGAATGGCCATTGGAAATATCCACTTCCAAAAGTTTCCAACGCATCACATCAAGTGCATGGTGTTTAACAGTTGCGATTTCTCCATGCTCCACAGTAACGAGAGTACATCCCTTGGATCCTTGTTCACCAATATGTCTCCCTTGAATATTTCCAGAAAATACGATCCACGGATCTTTGCTGACTATTTCACGTTTGTGAATATGACCGAGAGCCCAATATTGATAGCCTTTTGACTGCAGATCATCAACAGAACAAGGGGCATAATGATCATGTCCTTCTCGACCATCCAAACTAGTATGTAACACTCCAATGTTGAAAAACTTAGAATTTCCTAGTGGATAATTTACCGAAAGATTTTCTTGAACAGAACGATTGGCATAACTCTGTCCATGTATGCAAACATTCAAGTCCTCTAAAACGATTTGCTGAGGTTTTTTTGTTGAAAATAAAGTAACATTTTCAGGTAATCGAAGATGCTTGGTCATTAAACTGGCGGCATCATGATTTCCACGGATGAGAAACACTTTGATGCCATGGTTGTTCAATTTGGACATGCATTTATTGAAGTATAAGGCCGTATTATAATCTTTCCAGTCGCCATCATATAAATCACCGGCAATCAAAACAAATGCGACCTGTTCTTCAATAGCCAAGTCGATTAGATGATCGAAAGCTTGGCGAATGGACCCTCGTATTTCATCAACGGGAGCCCCTTCATAACGCTCCAATCCTCGAAGTGGACTATCCAAATGAATATCAGCGGTATGTAGAAATTTAAAATGCATCAGAATTAGCGATGTCTTATTTGTGGATAAAGGAGATTGAACTCAAAATTTGTACGATTAGCTTGAACGTTTGCAATTTCTTATGAAGATTTTGTCATTCGTTGTTGAAAGCCAAAGTTATAAGTCATAGGGTTATTTTCCAAAAGTTAAGTCTTTATTTATGTCTGTAATTGCAAGAGACAACGTGGGGCCATAGGACACTTGATCGTGAAACATGACTGAGAAATAAATGCTATGTAGCGTGAGGCATTTGATGAAGTTTTCTTTGTTTCATGATTTTTTATAGAAATCACGAAATGTCTTTTTCACAAATTCTAGATTCTGACACTCGACAAGTATTCCCCATTGATTTTTCCGTTTTCCAACTTTATTTGCTGAAATGATTTTCTGCTCCAATAATTCAATTAATAGCGTAGGCACAAAATAGAAATCAACCCCTCCATCTCCATTCATTTTTTACTTTGGATATTATATATCAAAGTGGCAACATAAAGTGTCTGAACGGAACCATGATACATTGCGATCTTGATTCGTGTTTTTTATTTCTATGGAATATCTTATCTTTATTGTATGCTTTTTTATAGAAAAGCCGATGGGCGTGTGGGATAGCGACCATCTAAAAAACGGACATGGAGTATTGGTAAGCCCCATCATTCATAGGATGATTGGCGGAAAACAATGAAGTGTCAAAGTGATATCCATTGTGGTGTGCCACTTTGGTATATAATCCCCATCATTATGGTCAGAAATTCATTTAGTTTTAAACTACTTCGTTCAATAGTCATTTGAATCAAACATTGGCATTTAAGTATATAATTCCCTAAAGTTTCTCCCAAGCGCATTGAATTTCATTATTTGATAGAGGGGTCGTTTTAACTCGAGCAAGCATTTTAGAAAACGGATCGATATCAATTCCAATGCTATTTCTACCCAAGATGGAGGTTTCTAAATTGGTTTTGCCATTCCCCATGAAAGGATCGAGAATGGTATCTCCCAAAGAGGAATACCGCTTAATCATCCAACGAGGCAGCTCTGGGAAGAACTTGGCTGGTTACTTATGAATGCTGTGAGTATACGTGCGTTGATCCTTGCTTATGAATAGGAACCGATCGCCATTATTTACAACTAAACTATGAGGAATATCCCCAACGAATTCGACTGTTGCAGTGCTCATGTTCTTGTAGTTCGATCACTTTTCTTATCATACAAATTTCCAAAAAACGCTTAGCTGAATGCGAATTTTTCTTTAACTTGGGTTGTTGATGTTGCATTGGGTGGTATTGGAACGAAAAGGTAGATTATTTATCGAAGTTAAAGAAACGCAACCAAAAACAATCTTCTTTGGATATTTGGGGTAGAATTCCAAATGATATAAAGATTATTTCAAGTCAGCAGACTATTTTTTCAAATTTTTATCTCCCCATCCAACCGCCATCGACCAACAATACATTTCCATGAACATATGAAGAAGCTTCAGAAGCTAAAAAAATAGCCGCTCCAACCAAATCATTGGGATTCCCCCAACGATTGGCCGGAATTCTTTCTAGAATGGATTGATTTCGTTTGCCATCTTCTCTTAATGCTTTGGTATTGTCAGTGGCTATGTATCCAGGGGCTATCGCATTGACGTTCACTCCTTTGCTTGCCCACTCATTGGCAAGAGCTTTTGTTAACTGTCCAACAGCTCCTTTACTGGCTGCATATCCAGGAACGGTGATACCGCCCTGAAACGTTAAAAGAGAGGCTATAAAGATGATTTTACCATAGTTCTGTTCTAACATGGATTTTCCAAAGGCTCTGGATAAAATAAATTGAGAAGTTTGATTGACCTCTATGACTTCATCCCAGTATTCATCGGAGTGTTCCGCCGCTGGAGCCCGTCGAATGGTTCCGGCGTTATTCACTAGAATATCGATTTTAGAAAACTCGGATTTAATTTGATGAATAAACGAGTATAGTTGTTTTCTATTTCTAAAATCACATTGGTACGCATGAAATTTTTTACCTAAGCGATGGATCTCTTTTTCAACATCACTTTCTGATTTTTCTAAACTAGCACTAACGCCAATAACATCAGCCCCAGCCTCTGCTAGGCCAATAGCTATGGCTTTACCAATGCCTCTTTTACACCCAGTGACAAGTGCGGTTTTTCCATCGAGATTAAAATTTTGTAGTATTCCCATATTATTTATTTAATGTTGCTTCAATGTCAAGCTATCATTGATTGTTTAGCCCCTTCGAATTCCAATAATCTATTTCTTCCTAATTCAATAAAATCGGTGTTTTGTTCAATGCCGATAAATCTCCGGTTAAGTTTTTTGCAAACTAGAGGACAAGTACCCACACCACAGAAAGGATCCAGCACCAAATCTCCTTCGTTGGAACTAGCTTTAATGAATCGTTCCATGAGTTTTTCGGGCTTTTGTATGGTATTTAAAACCTCTCTGCTCAATAATTCTTTTGATTTGTATGTTAATTGTTTGATATCTCCCCATACATTCCCGGGATTTTTTCCTTTATCATTAAATTTTGTTTTACCATACTTGCCATTAGTCACTGAAGGTACCTTTTCGCATCTAAGCCGATGTTCTAATTCAACTAATTGAGGGACTCTAATGTCGTCAAGATTGAATGTGTTGGGATATTTTCCCTTAGTGAAATAACAAATGAGATCGTAATTATTTGTGAAATTTTTTCTACCTTGTGCTAATCGACTGGGTTGATACCATATAATTTTTGATTGAAGACGAAGATATGGTCGGTAGTCGATATAATCAATACAATCTTGTTTTCCAAATAAATATAAAGCACCCCCTTGTTTTAGCTTGCTTTCAAAAATCTGTATCAGATGGAGATTATAATCTTGAATATGATTGATTTTGTCCCAATCATTATCCGTAACTCCATAAGGACCATCACAAACAATCAAATCAATACTATCATTTTTGATTCGAGATACGGCATCAAAAAAACTGATGTGATGAATTTTATTAATCTCTAAAAATTTCATACCTAATGTATAGAAAGTACTTTTGGTATCTCCAAAATTAAGGATACTTCAACAAACCATTATTCGATGAATTTGGCAAAAACCAATCTGAAGAGGTTGGTTTTATCGCAATTTGTCAACGGGGCATACATCCATGTCCGAATAATCTAAGTTTTCTCCGGCCATCGCCCAGATAAAGGTATAATTGGAGGTGCCCGCTCCACAGTGAATGGACCATTCCGGTGAAATCACCGCTTGGTGATTTTGAACAAAAAGATGTCTGGTTTGTTGGGGTTGCCCCATAAAATGGCACACTGTCTGTTCTTTGAGTAATTCGAAATAAAAATAAATCTCCATTCTTCTTTCATGAGTGTGTGCTGGCATGGTATTCCACACACTCCCAGGTTTTAATTCAGTTAATCCCATTTGCAGTTGGCAAGTGGGAACAATAGAATTGACAATCAATTTATAGATCGTTCTTTGATTAGATAAAAGGGAGTCCCCTAATTCAACAACTTCTGCTTGAGATTTACCAACTTTTGTTGTTTTATATCGATGATGTGCCGGTGCAGAATTGATATAATAAACGGGATTTTCACCTCTTTCAAAGATGACATTTTTCGTGCCTTTGGCAATGTATAAAGCTTCTTTATGATTTAATTCAAAAATATCTCCATCCACTTTAATGGAACCCTTGCCGCCAACATTGATGACTCCCATTTCTCTTCGATCGAGAAAACGGTCTGCTTTTAAATAGGGTATCGTCTCCAGTTTCAAGTCGATGGTTCTGGGTAAGGCCCCACCAACAATATAACGATCGTACATGGTATATGTCCAATGGATTTGGTCTTTTGAAAATAAATTGTCAATTAAAAAATGCTTTCTTAATTCTTCAGTAGAATAGGTGTCAACATCTCTTGGATGCGCACTATATCGAAACTCATAATGGGTCATAGAAAAGGGTTTTTTATCGGCGTCGAAAATAAAAAGTTTGGCTGCAAAATCAGCATTAGATATTGATACTAAATTGAAAAAGAATTGATACCAAAACCATGATAGTAAAATATTTGTCTAATTTGAGCGATGAATTTTAAGAATCCAAGGAGCTGATTTATCACATTTCAATCAAATCAAAATTGGTCTTTTCTGTTATCATTAATTTTATAAGCCGAGATAATGTATTATTGAAAACAATTTCCCCCGTAATATCTCATGGCCACATGAAATTTTTTGTGCATTTAATGTTCATGAATTATTTTCATGTAATCTCAATTCATAAAAAAATACTATTATTTGGTGCACTGTTGTTTATCAGTACGAGTTGTTTCCAATTATCCAATGCCCAAAATACGGAGCATTTTAATTTCAAACATTTACTGGTTAAAGACGGTTTATCTCAGGGGAGCATCATGTCGATTTTTAAAGACAGTGATGGTTTTATGTGGATTGGAACAAAGGATGGACTAAACCGATTCGATGGATATGAGTTTATCAATTACAACCAAAAGATTCCTCATTTAACGGGGCATGTCGTCAATTCTATTTCAGAAGATTTGGATGGTGTTTTGTGGATAGGAACAACCAACGGCTTATTTTCATTTGACCGCAAAACAGAGAATTATCACCACTTTTATTTTGACGCAGAAGACCAACGATCCCTATCAGATAATCATGTGTTATCGACTTTGGTCAGAAGCAATGGTGATTTATGGATAGGGACTACAAATGGGCTCAACAAAAGAATCAAAGGAACGGATCAGTTTTTACGACATAAGTCGGATGTGACAAACCAAAAATCCATCAGCAACAATCATATCAATACGCTTTATGAAGATGCCAATCAAAATTTATGGATAGGAACAAAATATGGAGGATTAAATCGATTAAGTCAAGGTTCAGAAAATACTTTCACCTCGCCATTTGAGCATGCGGACAACAATAGAGACGTAAGAGCCATTTTAAAGATTGATGAATCTCTGTGGATTGGAACGGGGGATGGGTTATATATTCTAAACGATGATCAAGTTTTCCAAAGATTTGAACAGACTTTTTCAACCAATGAGACACTTTCAAACCAAATTATCAGAACCATGGGTTTGGATGAAATGGGAAATCTGTGGATCGGAACTTATAATGGATTGAATTATATCGACATGGGCAGTGGGGACATAACGGTGATCAAAAATGATCCAACAAGACCAAGAAGTCTATCTCATAATTCGATTAGATCATTGTATATAGACGATACAAATATTGTTTGGATAGGGACGCATTTTGGTGGTCTGAATATCTTACAACCTCAAGCCGATATATTTAAGCATTACTTTCATAATCCCCTTTCTGAAAACACCATTAGTTATAATGTGATCAGTGCCATGGTGGAGGATAATGGGGGCAATTTATGGATTGGTACCGAAGGGGGTGGATTGAATTATTATGATTTCCAAAATGAATCGTTTCGTCATATAACCTCTTTTGGAAATGAATCTATTGAAGCTCAAACCATCAAATCCTTATTATTAGATTCTGAAAATAATTTATGGATTGGTACGCATTCTAGTGGATTATTAAAACTTGATTTCAATCAGAATCGAATCGAAAAATTTGAGTTTGATCACGGAATTCCATATTTCTACTCGGGACAAAAGAGCATTATTGAATTGTATGAAGATTTGAATAGTAAAATATGGGCAGCCACAAACTCAGGATTGTTTCGCTTTGATCAATCTTTTACCGGTGTGGAAAAAATAGATTTGAACCATGATAATGTCGTCGTTAATTCTATTTTACGCGATTCTAAAGAAAATTTATGGTTGGGAACTCAAAACTTTGGTCTGATATTGTATGATCCTGAAAAATTGACTTTTTATCAAAGCAATGAATACCCTAACACCATCAATCATAATACAATCAATGACATCCATGAAGATGAAAATGGCCATTTATGGATTGGATCTAATGGCGGATTAAATGCATTCTCATTTAAAAACGGGCAATTGGTTGATGTAAAAACTTCCCATGGAGACACCAACAATATCGTCTATCGAATTGAAGAAGACTATTTGAATCATCTATGGTTATCCTCTCCAGCTAGTTTGACAAAATACAATCCCAAAGACGATACGTTTGAAGTTTATGATTTACGAAATGAATTACCTATATCAGAATTCAATAAATCTTCTTCGTTTGAACATTCAAACAATCAACTGTTTTTTGGAGGATTCAACGGTCTGCTGAGTTTTGATCCTCAAAGATTAATCAATAGTCAAAACATTCCATCTATTCAATTAAAGAGACTCAAACTATTCAATAAAGAAATTACCGTTGATGATCAAAGTGGAATACTTAGTCAACCTTTGACACAAACTGACACCATTGAGTTCGGGCCAAGACAAAATATATTCACTATTGAATATGCCGCATTAAATTATCGAGAAATGGGAACGACTCAATATGCCTACAAGCTCGAAGGTTTAGAAACTGATTGGAATTATGTAGGTCAGAGAAGATTTGCCTCGTATTCTAATTTATCTCCCGGAACCTATACGTTTAAAGTAAAAGCGGCTAATAAAAATGGTCTTTGGGATGATCAATACGCTTCTTTAACCATCATAAAAACCCCATTCATTTGGTTAACGCCACTAGCTTACATCATTTATGGAATCGTTTTCATTTTATTGGTGCTAGGGGTCAGAAAATACTTTTTAATCAAGTTGAATTTAGAGAACAAACTGAAACTTGAAAAACTTGAAAAACAACAACTCGAGAATCTAAACAAACTAGAACTCCAATATTTCACCAATATTGCACATGACTTTAGAACTCCTCTGACTTTAATTCTTGGTCCACTACAAGAATTAAAGTCAAAGATCAAAAACATGGAGTACGTTTATCATTTAGAATTGATTCGAAAAAATGTTAATCTGATGCTTCGATTAATCAATCAATTAATGGATTTCAGAAAACTGAGCACTGGAAAGATGTCTTTGGTTGTTAAATATGATTATTTCCTACCGTGCATTGAGAACATTGCTTTGTCATTCAAACATTTGGCAGTCACCAATCAAGTGAAATACTCCGTTAATTCAAATATTTCAAACATCAAAATTTGGTATGATAAAGACAAGATAGAAAAAGTGATGTACAATTTATTGTCCAATGCTTTCAAGCATACCGAAAGAGGAGGCGTGATTAAAATAGAGGCACATCAAAAAGAAAGAGATAAAAAAGAGTGGATCGATATTAAGGTATATAATACGGGTGGGGGAATTAGTCATGCGGATAAAGAGAATATCTTTAATCGATTTTTCCAAGCCAATCAAGAACCTGACATAAAAAAATCAGGCAGTGGTATTGGACTTTCATTTGTCAAAGATTTGGTTCAATTACATGAAGGGAAAATACACATGGACAGTCAGGTGGGAAAGTACACTAGTTTTACGGTGAGCATTCCAGCTTTTGATGCCTATGAAAATGAAGATAAAGTATCAGTGAAGGTGTCTTCAGATATCAATTTTAAAATTTATAAAGGAATCTTTGAATCTGAAAATACCAATGGTTCCGATGTGCCGAATGTTGAAAAAACCAAAATTTTGGTGGTGGAAGATGAGGATGAACTGAGAGAGTTTCTTTCCTTGACATTTTCTTCAAAATATGATGTTTTAACGGCTTCCAATGGAAAAGAAGGAATTGAAACAGCTAAAAAAGAACTGCCTGATTTAATCATTTCAGATATTTTGATGCCAGAAGTTTCAGGAATCGATCTGTGTAAAGAATTAAAATCAAATTCAAAAACGAATCATATTCCCATCGTTCTAGTAACGGCAAGAGTAGGAGATAAAACTCAAATCGATAGTTATGAAATTGGTGCTGATGATTTTATAACCAAACCATTTGATATTCAGGTCATCAAATCAAAAGTCAGTAATCTCATCAATACCAAAATGAATATCATCGATTATTCGAGGCAAAGAATACTGCTCAATAAAAATGATATCAACAATTCGACTTCACAACAACAGTTTTTTATTCGACTTTCGGAATATCTGAGAAAAAACATTGAAGATCCCGATCTAAATGTTCAAAAGACCAGCAAAGCACTGGGATTGAGTCGGGTGCATCTTTATCGGCGAGTGAAAGCTATCACAGGAAAAAGCCCGAATCAATTCATTCGAGACTTTAGATTATCAGTTGCGGTTGAACTATTAAAACAAAAAAGATATAATGTCAATGAAGTCTGCTACAAAACAGGTTTTAGAGATGTCACCTATTTTAGAAAATGCTTTAAAGAAAAATTCAATGTAGCAGCATCCTATTACTTAAATCAAACGGGCGAACTAATCATCAACTGAGTTGTAAAGTTTTAAGAATCACCAATAGGTGGCGGAAATTTAACGAAAAGGGTAATGTTATAAAACTATAATGAGGGAGATAAAGATATGTTGTTAAGTCAAAAGGAATGGTAATGGATAGATATTTTGAAGCTGATTACTTGGGAATTACATCATGCCAATTTGCATTCCGCGATATTTGATTTTACTTTCATTGCCCATCAATAAAGCGAATATGTTATGAACTACAAAGACGATGTCTTAACTCTGAAAAGTAATTTGTGAAATATTAACGAAATAAATAAAAAGCATTAAATATTCTATGGAAGCTGGTAAAAGAACGATCAATGACATTTTTAATGGGAATAGAGTTTTAGAGATACCTTTTTTTCAAAGAGCCTATGTTTGGAGTGAGAAACAATGGGAAAGACTTTTGGAAGATATGGAGTTGATGACTGCATCTAACAAACCCCATTTTTTAGGCTCTGTAATCTTAAAACAACAAAAGACCCCTTCAAATGAAGTTAGTGATGTCCGAACTTTGATTGATGGACAGCAAAGGTTCACCACACTAATTATCTTTTTTAAAGTTTTGTGTTTAAAAACGGATAGAAACTTTTCTTTTGAAAGGCTCTTCAAACTTGAAAATGGAGAATTGGCTTTATGGCATAATCATAATGACATTGAATCTTTTCAAAGAGTTTTAAACTTTAGAGAATTGGAAGAAATTGAAAGTAAAGATAATATCCTTAAAGCTTACAACTTTTTTAAGGATAAATTAAATCTTGAAAAGTTAGATAGACAAAAGATTTTAAATAACATAATGTTCGTTGCCATTGATTTAGACGAACAGGAGGATGAACAACAGATTTTTGATACAATAAATTCACTTGGAGTTAGGCTAACAACGGCTGAATTATTAAAAAACTATTTTTTCAACAGAAATGATATAGACGATTATGAGACGTATTGGAAAAATGTTTTTGAAAAAGATAATGAAACTAAAAACTATTGGGACAGAGAAATGACAACAGGGCGTTTGAGAAGAGCATTTATTGACTTGTTTTTTTATTCGTATCTACAAATTAAAATTTATCAAGGCGAACTAACAATAAGAACAGAGGACAAAATTGAGTTCTCAAAAGTTGAGATACTTTTTGAGTCATACAAAAAAATAATTAGGGAATATAACTTGGATAAAGGAGAGTTGTTAATTGAAATAAAAGAGTACGCAAATCTCTTCAAAGAGAACTTTGATTATGATATTACTTCGAAACAACTGACCCGTGATTTTGGAATTGAAAGAATAAACGCAATTATTTTTGGCTTAGATACTTCTACACTAATTCCTTATGTTTTGTTTGTTCTGAAAAATGTAGCAGATGAAAATCAGAGAAATGAGTTATTTGAGTTTATAGAGTGCTACGTAATGAGAAGAATCGTGGTAAAAGCAACTAATAAAAACTATAATCAATTTTTTACAGATAGGTTAATATCAAGTGGCGTTATATCAAAAGAGCAATTTAGAGAGTATTTAAGTAATCGCAATGATGAAGTAAATTATTTGCCCAATGATAGAAAATTAAAAGAAGGTTTCCATGAATCAGTTTTGATTAACCAGCAATCGAGAGGAATAATTTATTTTTTGGAATCTAGAATTAGAGATCAACAAAGGCAAGCAACCCAACTTTTAGGTATTAGTCAATATAGTTTAGAACATTTAATGCCAAAAAGATGGGAAAATCAGTGGGCAAATGTGCCAATGCAAGAGGATAGAGATTTCAGGAATTTAAAACTGAAAACGCTGGGAAATTTATCAATCATTACTCAATCTTTAAATGCTTCAATTAGAGATTCCAACTGGGAGACTAAAAAAAAGGGATTTGAGAGACATGGAGGTTTGAAGCGCTATTCAGGTGGAATTGAAACACTTGCTCCCTATTTAGACAAACAAGAGTGGAACGAACAAGAAATACAAAATCGTGCTGAGTTTCTATTTACAAATGCAATGTCCATATGGAAAGTTGAAGATGAATAAAATGGGGAATTTTAGTGCATAACATATGTTG
>JAPORT010000030.1:23594-31049 GCA_026710085.1 Flavobacteriaceae bacterium
GTTAAATCTGTTCAATACTTCTGTGATACTTGATTTATTTTTGAAGCTTTCTGCATAACTATCAAAATCACCAACTTTAGTCAGGGGTAATGGTAGTTTTCTGAATTCATTTGGGGTTAATTCCAAAACACCACCACCATAGTATCGCCCTTCTAATTCGGCAAAAACTAAGGTTAATGAGTTATAAAATGAATAAATAAAGTCGTCTATTTCAATTCCTTGCTTTGTATTTACAACATAAGCATTATCAGTGACGAGAATATGGGTTTCATTTTTAAGTAGCTTAGGGTATTCATGCGCTCTTTTAAAAAATAATGATTCTCCAAAATCCATTTTATATGGAATCTGATACCAATGTTTTCTTTTTCTGCATTTATATCTTAAATGTAATTCTTGTAATTCTCCTTTTTGAAGGTATTTTTTTACTCCATTAGAAAGTCTTTTTGGATTTACCGAATTAAAATCCAATAGGTAAACTGGCTTGTGTTTAGTTGCCAAACACATAAAATCTTTCTTGTTAAACGTTAATGAACCATTTATAAAATGTCCTTTTCTAATAATTGGCTTGGCATAATTTTGTAACTGATATTGATTAATAATGCCCTCATTTACTATAAAGAAATCGTTTGCTGCTGTTACAATCCCAGTTTTGTTATCCACTAAGTCATTAATACGATTTAGTTTATCTCTTAATTCTTCAAGAAAAGAATATTCATCACTTGAAATAAAATGATGCGTCCACTTTTTATTAGAATTGGATACAGTCAAGTTTTGTTTTAGGTTAAATCTTTCAGATTCTAAGTCATCAATTGAACCTATTGTAGTGTAATGAATTCCCTCGTGCTTATGATTTTTGAATCCTATCAATAAGATTGTATCTTGGCCTTTACATTCTTGAAATTGTAATTTATCAAACATAAATATCTCAATCCTAGTAAAAGATTGTTTCAAAAAGTCCCTAATTCCAATAGTGAATTTAACTTGAAGAAGTTCTAAAGGGAGAACAAAAGCTAAAATTCCATCATCTTCTAATTTTGAAATAGTACTGACTAGAAAAGCTGTCCAGATATTGTTGATTCGCTTTATAGATAGATTTTGGCTGAGATGAATATCTATAGCTAAATCTTTTTGCTCTTCTGTTAATAGGTTGTCTTTTAAATAGGGAGGATTTCCAATTACAAGAGAATACGTATCTTTTTTTTCATAATGAAAAGAAAGATAATCTTGGTTGTAAGTTGTTAGATTAATTTGACTGTCGTCATTTTTTTGAATCGCTTTGTTTAATTCTTCATTGATTATTTCTACAACATGTAACTCAATCTTGTTATATTTTTTTAGTAAATGAGATTGATTAAACGCCTCAATAAATGCACCATCACCAACACAAGGTTCTAACACTGAAATGGAGGCTCTATTTAATCTAGAGAAACAATAGTTAACAATAAAATTTGCTAACCTTTGCGGAGTATAAAAAGATCCTAATTGTTTTTTATTCAATGATTTACTCTAAATATTTCAAATACTCGAAAAACACATTGGTAAGGTCATTTTTAATTCCTTTGATTTTAGAAACTTCTTGAGTATCCTCAATCGACTCTATTACTAGTTCAAGTTTTGTCATTTTATTTCTAATCTCCTCTAGCATGTATATTATCGAATATTTTTTGAGATATAGCTTTAACTTGTAATACATGTATTTAGCCCGATTAGAATGCTTAAAAGGAAATATTTCACCAGTTTTAGTTCTATAAAAATGTTTGTTCAAATCATCATCACATGGGTCTAAATAATCAAAGTCATCATTACTTTTCGCAATATTGATAGGTGGGCAACAGTACACCAAATTAGAATATTTTGTTTCTAGATGGGGATACTTTGATTTCGGTTTCAGATGGTCGATATGAAAATTTCTAATACCTCCGAACCAAACATGATTACAATCCGTATAACCGCATTTGTGATTAAAATCCTCAGCAAGTTTCGTTTTGTATTTCGAATATGGTTTTAACTCTAGACCTTGATAGGTTCGCTTGGGACTTTCTTTTCTGAACAATTGCTCTTCCATCATTTCATTTTTTCTTAATCTCTTCAAGAATCTTATCTGCCTTGTCTAATAAAGACTTAAGTCTCTTTGAATTTGTGATTGTTTTTAAATCTTTGGTAATTAAACCTCTTTGATCCAATCTTTCTTCAATAAATTGGTCTAATTCTAAAAGTTCATACTCTTCCTGCTGAGATAATTGTTTCTGTTCTCTTTTTTTAATTAATTCAAGAATTCGAGTCTCAGCATTTTTTATTTTAACTCTATGCTTTTTAATTTGGTTAACCACCCTATCAAAAAACTTGGAGTTTGAAAGAATGTCTTTTTTCTGGTAAACAATGTTAACATCAAATCCCTTATCTATTGCATCATCCTCAAAAGATGTCAAAATAAATACAGGAAAATCCTTTCTGATTTTTAATATTTCCTCAATAATAGTTGAGCCGTTGTAATGAACTTCTGGAGCTTCTTCAGAAAGTCTAAAATCAGCTACCACTGCATCAGCAAATTGATTAATAATCTTTGATACCGTGGATTCGATAGTTGGTTTTGGTTTTACTACCGAGATATCAAATTTTTCATTTGCACGTAACTTAACACTTCGCTTGAAAGATCTGATTTCACGGTCCACTTCATCAATGTAGACTACTTTGTATTTCATTTTTCTATCATTTAAGTTGGTAGATTAATACATAATTTAAATCCCGGTCTTAGTTTAGTCAGCCGAATCAATCCATTATATTCATCAACAACGGACTTTAAAATCCACAATCCAAGTCCTATGCCCGTTTGTTCCCCTGTGTGTTCATCCCTTTTCGTACTGTAGAATGGTTGAAATATTACATTGGGATCCATTATTTCATTAACTAAACCAGGTCCAGTATCCTCGTAAACTACATTTATCCCATTTTTAGAGTCATATTTAATTCTAAATTCTATTTTTCTTTCATTAGGTGCATCTGCTCGATTAAAGGCATCCACTGAATTTGTAATCAAGTTAATGAAGATACTATCTAAATCTATTTCATGTGCTTTAAAAAACAATCCCTTTTGATTTTCGCATTTAATCGAAAATACAATCTTTTTCTTTTCAAGAATGGAATTCCATAATCTTTGTAACTTTTTCAAGTAGACGACTAAATCAATATTCCTTCTTGTTCTTTTATTTTTCTTTATTGCTCCTAAAGAAAAGTCAAGCCAATGCTTTAATTTCTTGTCTTGATCTTGGATATCATCAATCAATATCATTGGATTGATATCTTCTGGTAATTCAATGATTTGATTTTCTGGTATTAAATTTTTAAGGATGAGTTTGAGGTCCGAGGTTCTTGGAAGAATGTTATCACTTATATTTTTAAAATCATGAGCAAAAGAGGTGACAATCATTCCAGCACTTGCCAAAACTCGCAACATCTTTTGCTCATCTTTTAGCTCTTCAATTTCTTCTTCAAAAGCTAAAACACCTTCTACAAGTGTTTTTGTGTCTTTGTCCGAAGTCTTTAATTCTGGATTTCCTTGTTTTTCTTTAGCTTTCATCTTGGCCTCTTTCTTTACCTTTTCATTTCCATTTCGTTGACCATGATTCTTTTTGAGTGCCATCATTATTTGATTCCTATCCTTTTCAAATATCCCAATGAGTTCTAGTAGGATAATTTTAAACAGAGAAAAGGTGTCATTTTCTTGTATCCCTTCTCTTCCAGATTTATCTTCAAATTGTTCATTATGAAGTCTGGAAATTTTGACTATACCATAAGATTGTTGTGGTCTTACTTTATACCCAGGCCTGGTAACGGTCGGATTCTGTAATGCCCTTTTTCCTAAATCTAACCAATCAAAAGAATTACTGTTCGTTTCACCATAAGGTCTCACTCTGAAATTATCTCTAAAAAGTTTAATTCCTCCAAATTCATTAAGCCATTTTGCTCTATCTCTGAAATTCACAATCTTGTACGGATATTTCTTGATTTCATCTTTTTCCTGTCCACCACCCCGCTTCATGAAATAAAACTCGAACTCAAAAGCTCCAATTTCCTTAAGATTATCATCTATATCCTTAAATCCCGCAAGCAATTCTTTTAGTGTTTTCTTAATTATAAAAAAGCCTTTTTGAAATACCTCATAACCATAGATATTAGGAGATGTTTGAACAATTTCAGAGCTATAAAAATCAATTTGCTTCAATATTTCTATGTCAAGTTCATTTCTATGCACTTCTATTTTTAATTCACCTCTTTCATTACAATGAGCAGCTAGTTTATAGTCAAAGTCATCGCATATTGTTGATTCCACTTTTCCATAGTCTTTTGGTTTCAAAGAAGAATATAAATACAGATTGAATTTAGAGGTGATTTGAGGAGGAATCAGCAATTCTAAATTGGAATACAAACCGTCCACAGATTTATCATTCCACTGATCTCTTAAATTAGTGATATGGATTATAGTCCCTTTATTTTCATTCCAGACATTAAATAAATCATCATCAAATGCATAATCAGCAAGTGTATCTTTTGCTAAACTTCTTATATCTGATTCTTCAGTATAATCAAAACTTGCCTTTATATCGGATATAATTGCTGATTTTTTATTGAAGGCTTCCCAATCAACGGACCATCTCAGAATGTTTGATTTACTTAAAGGCTTCGTGAACATAGTACATTTAGATCCTAATCTGTCTATGGCAAACCGACCGATACCTTTAGATCCAGTTTTTATTCGAGATGTATTGGATAATGGGTTATCAAGCTTATCATCAGTTCCTAGAACCATCCAATGGTCTTTAATTTCTTTTTCTGACATTCCCTTCCCTTCATCTATAATGAATATTTGATCATCAATAGGGTCAATAATAACAACGCCTATTTTTGAGTCTGCATCATAAGTATTTTTGATTAACTCAATAACAGCACCTCCGGCATTAGAAAAATTTTCTTTCCCAATTAATCTTGCTGTTCTAGCTGAAACAGTAAAAGATATTTTTCCCATGCTATTATGTTTTAAATAACAAAACTTTTAAATACAATCATTGAAACTTTTATATACTCTATGTGTCAAACAAAGGGAGAAGGTACCATTTAGGAGGACGTACTTCGATGAAGATACAATTTATTCAGATTTTCATAATGGGTACTGTCTGTTTTTTTTATAATATTCATTAAGGATTCGACGGCATGTTTTATTTCATGTCTTTCTTTATGAAGAAAAACTTGTGAAAAGTCTTCACCAGAATGCGAAGATTTGTTAACTAGTTTGTACAACCTTTCGATATCTACCTCTGCAATTTCATGGTCTTTATCAACACACAGTTGATCTAATTTTTGTCTTAGATTCCTCTTATTTGGAATTTTGAAGTGTGTATAAATTTCTAAAAATCGCCTAGCTATATTCCCAATGGTGTAATAACTCGAGTAGTTTTCATCTGCTTCCTCTAAAAAACTATTTAGTTCCCAAAAAAGGTAATGATATTCAGAACTAAATTGTCTAAGAGTTTTGTCTATCTGAGAAATAGATGCATTACGATGTTTATCTATAATATCATTCCTAATTTTGAATATCTCATATGACCCTAAGTTGGAAGGGTTTTTTTTGATATTCTTATCGGATTTATTTACAAACCAATATCTAATAAGATTAAAAAACTCAAAGTTATGAGTCAATAATATGAGTTGTTTTGCATCTTTGAATTTGTTTTTAATCAAAGAATAACACATATAAATTGAATTAGAATCCAAACTGGAAACTGGGTCATCAATGACAACAGTTCCTTCTTTGTAGTTAAAACCCTTTTCTCTCGTTTTTTGAATGAAATATGTGAAAGCAATTGCATTTTTCTCACCTTCACTTAGGTTATTTGCGGATTTGTTATGTCGTTTGATGGTATATCCTTCTTTTGGATTTAAGGGATTAGAATCAAGATGAATTTCTTTTCGGCCAAAATATTGTTCTAGAAAACGATTTATATCGGATACTACCCTTGATGAATCTGAATTTTTTTTCTCTAGGTCTGATATTTTACTTTCAATTTTGGCTATTTCATCCTTAATTCTAACCACATCGGTCTCTAATGTTTTTAAATCAAGCAATGTGTCCTTGTAATTCTCAACTTCAATTTCTTGCGCAATAATATGATGTTCAAGTTTCTTTTTTGCACCTTTAATTTCGATATCATGATTTTGAGAAAGCTTATTATGCTTATCAATATGACAATTATAACGTTCAATTGAAGCGTTGTGAAAATCCTCAAAATTCTCAGGGTATTCAACCTGGTTAACAACTTGAAAAGGATTTTCTTGCTTTTGTTCTAAAGAATTTACTGCTGATTTTATCCAAGAATTAAATCTTTCTGAACTTTTATTTAACTCTTTAACTTTTATTTCAAATTCATTTTGTAAGTCCGGATAAAACTCATCCTTTTGCAAGGTGTTAGAATCAATTTTAAAACTGTTGAGTTTGGAAATAATAGATTTAATCTCATTTTTAAAATTTTCATATTCATTACTAAAATGTTTTGATAGAGAGTTAAGAAAATCATCAGAAAACTCATTTTTGCAGAACATGCATTTATTCTTATTTCTTTTTTTGTGTATCCTAAAGCCTTGCTCGACCCATTTGTTCAACTCATCATCATTCATTAAATGCTCGATAGGTTTCGTTAATAACTGATACTGGAGCAAGTCATTAATTTTTTCTGATATACTGTAAAATCCATGTATAGTATTTCCTTTTAAGGGAATACTAAGCACATTTTTATTATGAAGGTCTAATTCCTTAAGTTGTTTTGTTTGGATGGTTTTGTATAATATCTCGCAATCCTCTTGAGTATGATTTTGATGGTTTTTAATATTTACTGTTGTTATCTCTTTTTCCAAATTTCTCTTATCATAATTTGAATATATATCATCATCCTTAAAGTCTCCAATTCGCGTTTTAACTTTTTTTGCTGTACTGACTAAGAAGTTATCTTTCTTTTTTTTTGAATGTTTTAATTCAGAGTTTTTTTTACCTAATTCTTTTTCCTTTAATTGCTGCTCTTCTCTCAACTTGGTAAGTTGTTTTTGGATTTCTACATTTTCTTTCCCTACAAAAATTATTGGATTTGTTTTTGATTCATCCCTATCAAAAAACACATTTTCTTTTACGAAATTTTTATTAAACACTTTAATACTTTGAGATTTTTTGTAAAAATCATGTTGATTAATAATCTCTTCGTTTTCTAATTCTATTTTAAATTTCACTTCAGGATAATCTTTTTTAAATGAATTTGAATTTTCCTCTATATGCGCAAATAATTTAGAAAGAGTGGTCTTGCCACTTCCGTTCCAACCGTAGATTAAGTTGTAACGAACAAAATTCGGGATTTTTTTATCCCATTTAAAGTTTTGAAAAATACCACAACCTTTTAATTCTAATATTTTATT
>JAPORT010000137.1 GCA_026710085.1 Flavobacteriaceae bacterium
TCACCTTCCAAGCCACCCAAGATTGTCGCGTGGAAGCCATTCTTCAAGAACAAGAAGACCAAGAGAGCATCACCCCACCAACGCCACCTAATCAATCCGTGAATCCGGACTCAGGTCCTGATCCCGATCCTCGTAATGGAACCTCCAATATTGACGGCAGTATGAATCTTTGTGCCCAACCCCTGGAAATGGCACCCAATGGCGTGACCATCCGGGTCAAGGATGCTTGTCGTAGCCGAGAAGAAATCTTATTGGGAACCACCGTTTCTTTCCATGGAAACGACTACCTCCTTTTGGATGCCTTTGCCTTGAAAGATCGGATTAATGCAGGAGATCCTATCGACAATGTGGTGACTTCATTTGTCACCGATATGCGGGGGTTCTTTGCTGGGAAGATGATGTTCAATGGGGACATCAGCCATTGGGATGTCAGCAGGGTGACCAATATGGCTGGCATGTTTGCTGATTCTAGTTCGTTCAATCAGGATATCAGTGGCTGGGATGTGAGCCACGTAACGAATATGGTGGGGATGTTTGCTGGTGCTAGTTCGTTCAATCAAGACATCAGTGGCTGGGATGTGAGTAAAGTCACTAATATGGTAAGTATGTTTGAAGGTGCAACGACTTTCAATCAACCCATTGGGGAGTGGGATGTGAGCAAAGTTACTAATATGGTAAGTATGTTTGAAGGTGCAACGACTTTCAATCAACCCATTGGGGAGTGGGATGTGAGCAGCGTCATCGATATGCAAGTTATGTTTAAAGATGCAATAACTTTCAATCAACCCATTGGGGAGTGGGATGTGAGCCAGGTCATCAAAATGGCTTGGATGTTTTATCTGGCCGCCACCTTCAATCAACCCATTGGGGAGTGGGATGTAAGCAGCGTCATCGATATGGAACGCATGTTTCATTTGGCAACGGCTTTCGGTCAAGATATCAGTGGTTGGGATGTTGATAAAGTACTCCATTGTCATCGATTTGGATTGTATTCAGCATTAACCCCACCAAATTATCCCACATTTAATCATTGTACTACTTTGAATGATTAGTGATCGGGATGCCAATCAAGTAATGTACTCAAGCCACATGTACTGCCCCCTATTTCGATTTTTTTTGAAATTCTAAAGAGCCTCTCATGAGGCATGATTTCAACCATATCGATGATTCTATTGGGAAGGACTTGAAGATTGGAGCTTCCGTTTCGAGCCCCAAGAACGATGGCACTTGTAACCGTTTGAAGGCTTCTTTTGGATGGCCGTTTTCTGTTGCATTATCACGATTTCCTGCTTTTTGTCGGCCGCCAGTTTGGACACCACCAAACGATTCAAGCCCGAGAGTTTGTCCATCAAATCTTCAAAACGGCTGACCTTGAGTCCTTATACACAACAACACATGGGACTCCAATCGAACTTTCTTGCGATGACGAATGGGACGCATCTGTCAGGAAAGAGGCTTCATGGTCCGAAAGGCCATTTCGGCGGTAGCTAACCGCTTGTCGTTTCGCACCAGTTCGTTGTCTTCAGGTTCTTTTTTCAAACTCGAACGGATGGCAATCCATCCAAAGCTTCGGGCTTTTGAAGACTCGCTTCATGTTGCTGATGAAAAAAGACTCTCCACGGATATCCCATTCAAAATACTTGTTCCTCTTGTCGTGGCTGATCACTTAGCCCACCCGAAGCCCCATTACGGCGAGATCTTTCTAGGCTCTTTGGGGACGCTTGGTGGCTGTCACAATGGCATCCAGCTTTTCTTTGGTTTTGGCCATGAGATCCTTCCGCTTTTCGCGATGGTGATCGGCTTGCAAGCGATGGCGACACAATACCAAACGATCCTGGGGAAAATCTGGGTGCTATAGTTTCATGACATTCGTTTCATCAAACCAACGGTGGGGATGATCTTGTGCCAACAAAACACACTCGATTTGCTTTTAGTTCATATCCTTGGTCCAATCCTACGGGTAAGACTTCTTGATGGATGGGCTTTTGTCGGAGAATGCCTCAATCAGCCGCCAAAATCACTTGCTACAAACCAAAGGTCTTTTGTCGTTTGTGATTGACCTCCCCAAAGTCGCTGTGTCTAAGGGATTCCCTAGAAAGACCTTCACCGAAACATAACTGCCCCGACTATCAGTCATCAAGTTTATGACGATGGAGTGTTTTCCTTTTTTCTTATCCTTGTTATATCCATAAACAGACAAGTGATTCTCCATGTTTTGGACATCACGGCTGGTGGTATCATAGAGCACCAAACTTCCTTCATCAAGATGTTTCTTGGCTCACGCACATTCCATCCGACTTTTCTGCTCGACCAAGGTATCCATGGCCTCATACCAATGGTCTTCATCCACCCTCTTGAGTCCCAGTAATGCCTTAAGCATTGTGGAACGACTCTCTTGATTCAGCAGATGGTTGATCGCTCGTTTGCTGGTGGGGTGGAGGACGTGAGCAACCATCATGCCCAAGACCAAGCGACGAAAATGCGTGTTCTTGGAAGCATCAATGCTGGCAAGCCCAATGGCTCCATCATGCCGAGAACCACCGCCACATGACCATGGGCTTTATTGTAGATCACATCAAAGGCATCTTCCAATTATTTAGAGATTCGACCCCCTTTCAAAAGCGCATCAATCGCCTGAATGATGTCTTGGGGCTATTTAGCGATGTTGGCCAACGTGATTTTGGTGGCAACCCAGTTCACTCGCTTGGATTTTCGATTGGGCATGCAATCAACAAACATAGACACAAATATTTTTGATTCATGGGTCAAATAGACAATAAATAAAGATTAGAGATCTTTGCACTAAAATTTCGGCTTTCCGCTGAAATAAAAGATTTAATCGAAAATCTCTTTCTTTTTACTTGGCCATTTGTTTTTGTCTATGGAACGCGATAAGCAACATTTCAAATCTTATCCATCCAAACCAATGAGTTTTTTGAATCCACATCAAGGGCACAGCCGAACAACGACCCAAAAATTCTTCAATCAAGTCAATGACATCATCGATTGCCACCAATCGAAGCTTTACTTGTCGAAAACGACCAGTCCGGCAAAAAACAACGAGGCCAAAAGGCCGATCATCCCATGATTTGATTGAAAATGCAGTTGATCTCCGTCTAGTTCCATCTCTCGGATGTTCGAACAGAAAATTCGTCAAAGATAGCATCCGTT
Organism: Flavobacteriaceae bacterium; assembly: GCA_026710085.1. GTDB lineage: Bacteria > Bacteroidota > Bacteroidia > Flavobacteriales > Flavobacteriaceae > Bin25. Next base: position 3,172 of record JAPORT010000137.1, read on the forward strand.
TCACTGCTTTTTGTGGTTGAGACATTGAAAATGAGGTTCCTGATCACAATGCTGTCTCGTTTTCATTCGGAGTTAACGGCCAAAAAGTTCGATCAAAGCATCATGGATGAAGTCCATCGACAGCTCACCGAAAAGGAAGTGATCATTCAAGGCACGGCGGTGGTGGATGCCAGCATCACCGCCATTCCCTTGACCCCCAAAAGCAAACCCAAGAAAATGGCTCTAGACCGAAAAGAAGACGATCATGAAGAGTCAGAGCTTCAAGCTGAAGCGAACGATCATGAGGAACAAGAAGAAGACAGTCCCAACGCCGATCATGAAGCCCGTTGGTTCCCAAAAAGGAAAAAATCGATGATGGGTACCAACGGCACATCGCCACCACCGAAAAAGACCTGATTCTGGAGGTGCATACGGTGGCAGCCAAGGTCTCCGGCCTTTGATGGAAAGCCTTTCGTTCGAAGAACGAAAACAAGTGTTAGCCAATCAAGGCGACCAATCAAAAGAGAATGACCAGCCCTTAGAGGCCATGGAGAGTGAATCCTTGGTGATGGAAAAATGGAAAAGGGTGATGACAACAAGCCCTGAACCAAGCCACAGAAAGAGCGAAACAAAGCCATCAGAAAAGAACGCTGGGTGGTCGAACAGACCTTTGGTGATCTGGCTCGCTAGTTTCACGGTCAAGTGACCCGATTCAAAGGACTGGAGAAAGTCCATAACTAATATTTTGGAGTCGATCGCCTATACCATTGAAAGAGATTACTAGGTATGATGGCTTTCATGCCAACCTAAAAAGGAGAATCATGGAAAAAAGAAGCTCTCAAAGCCTTATTCGGCTCAAAAATGAGCCAAATAGGCCAAAATTAGAGAAATAGCGTGCTTTTTTAGAGGAAACCAACATCGAATGAGTGGCTCATTGACTGAAAAAGAAAAAATAATTTCCTCATAACACCTTATTTTTTTGATTTTACATTATTCAAAGCTCTCTTACATTTGTTTCATCGGATTAGTCCATGAAAATCTCCAATAACTGGCTTAAAAAATTTATTAGCACTAACTTAAGACCTGAACAAATCGGTGAGCTTTTGACTGACTTGGGACTCGAAGTTGAAACAATCAATCCATTGAATGCTCATGATCTTTCTTTTGATGGCATTGTTGTTGGACAAGTCCTAGAATGTACTCCCATCCAAAAGAGTGAAAAATTGATTTTAACGAAAGTAGATATTGGAAATTCTGAAATATTAGATATTGTCTGTGGTGCTCCTAATATTCAAGCCAACATCAATGTTCCTGTTGCTCTTGTTCAATCAAAAATTCTATCTCCAAAAGGTGAGTTATTAGAAATAAAAGAAAGAACAATACAAAACATCAAAAGTCAGGCTGTCATTTGCTCTTCTGTTGAATTAGGATTAGATGAGAACCATCCTGGAATATTGATTTTGGATGATCAATTAGAAGTCGGCTCTAAATTTCAACCTACTGATTCTAGCGAATCGGACGTTGTTTATGAAATTGGCCTTACTCCCAATAGGGCAGATGCCATGAGTCATTTTGGTGTTGCTAGAGATTTGATGGCCGTTTTAACAGCTAAATCAATAAAACACCAATACTTAAAACCGATAGAACCAAACATAGAGTCAATTCAACCAGATAAAGTTATTCCCCTTCAAATCATTGACTCTCAAAAGTGTCCTAAATATTTTGGAATCACCATTTCTGGAATAACGGTTATGGACTCTCCTTCATGGTTACAAAACTTACTCAAAGCCATTGGAATCAACCCCAAGAATAATATTGTTGATGCTACGAATTATATTCTACATCATTTAGGACAACCATTGCATGCTTTTGATGCCGATAAAATTGACCAACAAATTATTGTTCAAACTTGTCCTCAAGGGACCTCATTTAAAACTTTAGATGGTCTCGTTAGAACACTAGATTCAGATGATTTGATGATTTGTGATCAGAGCAAGCCATTATGTATTGCTGGTGTGTTGGGAGGAGAATATTCTGGAGTGACTCAACAAACAACTTCTGTTTTTATTGAAAGTGCATATTTTGATCCAGTCAGTATTCGGAAAACTGCAAAACGCCATGGTCTTAATACTGATGCTTCATTCAGATTTGAAAGAGGAGTCGATCCCGAAATAGGGAAATTGGCATTAAAACAAGTCGTTGCCTTAATTTTAAAGTTAGCTAGTGGCTACGTTTCTAGTGAAATTCATCACCATGAAACACATCTTGCCACCCCTCTTCAAATCAATTTAAATTTGAATAAAATGAAGGACTTAGTGGGTCATCATATTCCTGATACCACGGTTGAAAATATCCTCTATTCTTTAGATTTTAAAATCATCAACCAGCAAACCAATATTTGGAAAATTCAAGTGCCAACTTATCGAGTTGATGTTACTAGAGAAATTGATGTTGTTGAAGAAGTATTTCGAGTTTTTGGCATTAATAAAGTAGAACCGACACCAGTAGAAAAAATAGGTCCCATTTTGCCCTATGAATCCATTTCAACTCATAAAATCAATCAAACAGTTTCAGAATTTTTATGTCATCACGGCTTTTATGAGATCATAACCAATAGTTTGGTATCTAAATCACAAATTGAAGTGAACGACCAAGCCGTTGAAATTCTTAATTCTATCGGAGAAGAATATTCTTTTTTAAAACAAAGTCCTTGGCAAAATATGCTCCATGCCATTCAATACAACTATAACAGAGGTAATAAAGATTTAAAATTATTTGAATTTGGAAACATCTATGGTATTGATGATAACAAACCCAAAGAATCAAAACGTTTATCATTAGCAATCACCGGTAATGCATTAAATAAAACATGGATTTTAAAAAACACACCATCCCTATTTTTTTATATCAAAGGAATTTTAAATGATCTCCTTAATCGAATAGCGATTCCTATTGAAACTAAAGTGAATCATGTTCCACAACATTATCATCCAAAGATTGATATTCAAACTAAAAATAAAAACATCGGAATTTTTGGATTAATCCATCCCTTAGAATTCAACACACCAATAGCCTATGCCGAGTTAGATTGGAATACGATTTCCAAAGTAGCATATCAAAATGAAACAAAATTCCAATTAATACCAAAATATCCCCATTCAACAAGAGACTTTTCACTACTAGTCAATAAATCTATTTCTTATCAATCTATTGAAAATTTAGCTTTTAAGACAGCAGATGATACTTTACAAAAAGTGGAACTATTTGATGTTTATGAAGGAAAAAACATTCCTGATAACAAAATTTCTTACGGTGTTTCTTTTGTGTTTCAAGATAGTAATAGAACCTTAAAAGATGAGGAAGTTGATGAAAACATGACCAATCTCCAAAAAGCTTTTGAACAAAAGTTAGGTGTCATTTTAAGATAACGATAGCGTTATCCATTGGACACTCTCATTCGTCTAGTGCAATAGATAATAGAATTTACTAAATGTGTCATTATTATCTTTATGATAATGAGTAAAGAAAGAACAGACCCCATTGACGTTTCAGATAGAGGCAGTTCTCCTTACTTTCATGGAATAGAAAACGAGTTCAATGACTTCAATGCTGTTTTAAATGCTTCATTTGAAGAAAAAAAGCACAAATTTTATCATACAAGGCTCCCTTGGTTCTGGCAAAACGGCTTTACTTCATAAATGTAGAGAGATGGCCACTAAGAAAGGTTGGAATGTTTTTAAGATTAAAGCGGATGCACTTTGGGATATGAAGGAATTTAGAGAATCCCTGAAAAAAGAAAATTTATTGCAATTCAAAGACGTGACACTAAAAGGGGAGTTTAAAGGAATGGAGGCTAGTACTACAGTGTACTGGCGAAAAAAGTCTATTTTAAAAATGATAACGAGTTTAAGGAAACCCACATTATTGATTCTAGACGAAGCTCAACATTTAGGACATAAACTAGCTCCGCTTACAAAAGAGGCGGAACGAACCGTCACAAAAGTATGAGATACCATCTCAAAATGCATCGTTGAAATCCCACGTTATGCTTCTTTCAGCAGGACTTGGAACAACAGTGAATATATTTCAGGATTTTGGCATTTCGAGATCTAGAATCAGTTCCCTAATTGAATTAGGGCCTGATGTATCACAAGAAAGAGTTAATTTTGAGCAAATGGATGTTTAGAAGTTCAATAGAAACTTGTTTCTAACTATCCGTATTAGAAGGAATGTTGAATCACATGCTTACTTTCGTTCTATTAAACATCTGTTTTGGAAAAACATTATAGAACGGTCTATTCTGGTTCAGCTATTATTTGCTTACGCATTTGTGATGACTTGGAAGAAAAAGGAATCAAACCAATTATAAAAGACACCGCAGAATCGGCTCGATTGGCTGGATTTGGGGCCGTACCAAACTATCAAATCATCCAAGTTCGAAAAGATCAAGAAGCCCAAGCATTACAGATTATCAAAGACTTGAATTTGTGATGCTATTGAATTTTTCTATATTTAGTATCATTTTTATTTCATGCAATTTGTCGTCTTTCTTTCTTTCACTCTATTAGTAGGAGGCATCGCTTATTGGTCGACTCGAAAAGTGAATGAATCCACCCAAGATGGTTTCTTTTTAGGTGGGCGAAGCTTAACTGCCGTTGTTATCGCTGGTTCTTTGTTATTGACCAATCTTTCAACAGAACAATTAGTTGGGCTAAACGGTTCTTCTTTTAAAGAAGGGATTCTCGTCATGGCATGGGAAGTTTTAGCAGCACTAGCGATGATTGTCACCGCTTTGTTTTTATTGCCTCGTTATCTCAAAGGGGGACTCACTACGGTGCCCCAATTTTTACAACGACGATACGATACCATGACCAAAACCTTTACATCCGTTTTGTTTCTTAGTGGTTATATGATTATCTTATTACCAACCGTCTTATACTCTGGAGCTCTTGCTTTAATCGGTATGTTTGATCTAACGGCTGTATTGGGGTTATCTTTTGGCAAGACTTTAGTTTTGACCATTATTTCGATTGGGTTTGTTGGTTCCATTTATGCCATTTTCGGCGGGTTAAAAGCTGTCGCTGTTTCAGATACTGTTAATGCATTAGGGCTTTTAATTGGAGGGTTGATGATTCCCATTTTTGGCCTTTTACTAGTGGGAGATGGTCATTTATTTCATGGCATTGAAAATCTGTATCATAGCCATCCTGAAAAATTTAAATCACTTGGTCATAACCAATCTTCAATTCCTTTTGGCACTTTATTTACGGGGATGATGTTGGTCCAATTATTTTATTGGGGAACCAATCAAGCCATCATTCAACGTGCATTGGCAGCCAAAAACTTAAAAGAAGGACAAAAGGGATTACTATTGGCTGCCGTTATCAAAATTCTAGGACCATTGATTGTTGTGTTGCCTGGAATTATTGCTTTTTATTTATTTGGGGATCAGTTATCGGTTGATAACCAAGATCAATCCTACGGTCTTCTGGTCAATAGAGTGCTCCCTCCCGTTTTACTAGGATTTTTTGCTGCTGTACTGTTTGGTGCTATTCTTAGTTCATTCAATTCTGCTTTAAATAGCTCGATTACACTTTTCGGACTTGATATCTATAAACAATATTTCAATAAAAAAGCTGATGAAAAAAAGGTGGTTCGTAATGGGAAAAGCTTTGGTATTATACTCGCCATTTTTTCTATGGTCATTGCCCCAAATATTGCTAATGCACCTGAAGGTTTATTTAGTTATTTACAAGAAGTCAATGGTTGTTATTCGATTCCTATTTTGACCATTATTGTTGTGGGATATTTGACGAAATTCATCCCTGCAATTGCTGCCAAAATCAGTATGATTGCTGGTGTAGGATTGTATTCTTTTAGTCAGTTTTATCTGAAAGGATTGGTTGAATCAAATGGAGGTGATTATCCTCACTTTCTCCACATCATGGCCATTATTTTCTTATTTAACTGTGGGGTTATGTTTTTAATCGGCGCTTTCAAACCAAGAGCCATTCCATTCCAACAGGCCTATACCAAACAAGTCGATATTACTCCATGGAAGTATGCCAAAATAGCAGGCATCGGCATCTTTCTCATTGTAATGAGTATTTATATTCTATTGGCTTAATTCTAATTCGTACAATCGATTTCTAAGTTCATTTAGTTTTGGATCATTTAAAAAATCGTTGAAATCAGTATGCCGATCCAAACACCCATTTGGTGAGAGTTCGATCACTCTGTTGGCTAGCGTTTGAGCAAACGTGTGGTCCGTCGTCGAAAAGATGATATTACCATTAAAATTTTTTAATGAATTATTCAATGCGGTGATGCTTTCTAAATCAAGATGGTTTGTTGGTTGATCCAACAATAATACATTCGCATTTTGCATCATCATCCGAGACAACATGCAACGGACTTTTTCTCCCCCAGACAAAACTCGAACTGATTTGAGTGCCTCATCTCCACTGAAAAGCATTTTACCTAAAAATCCCCTTAAATAAGGCTCTTCACGCTCTTCCTCTGTTTTTGCAAACTGATGCAGCCACTCAACCAAACTCAAATCGCAATCAAAAAATGCATCATGATCATATGGTAAATATGCTCGAGAGGTTGTCAATCCCCATTCGACGGTTCCAGTACCTGCTTGCATCTTTTTGACGATAAGATCAAACAAAAGACTCACTGCTCTTTGATCTTTTGAATAAATCAACACTTTATCATTTTTTTCAAGGTTTAGATTCAGATGCTGAAAAACCATTTGGCCATCAATGGAAGCTGAGAGATTTTCAATATTCAGTATTTGATCTCCAACATCTCTTTCTTTTTTGAAAATAATGCCTGGATACTTCCTCGATGAAGGTTTGATTTCTTCAAATTTTAAATTTTCAACCATTTTCTTTCGAGCTGTTGCTTGTTTTGATTTAGCTACATTGGCTGAAAATCGTCGAATAAATTCTTGTAATTCTTTTTTCTTTTCTTCTAGTTTTTTGTTTTGTTGTGCTTTTTGTCTTAGAGCTAATTGAGATGATTCATACCAAAATGTATAGTTTCCAGAATAATGGGTAATTTTTCCAAAATCAATATCAGAAATATGAGTGCAAACAGCGTCTAGAAAAAAACGGTCATGAGAAACTACGATAGCTGTATTTTCAAAACTGGTTAAAAATTCATTAAGCCACTGAATGGTTTGGTAGTCTAGATCATTTGTTGGCTCGTCCATAATCAGTACATCAGGGTTCCCAAACAGAGCTTGAGCTAGTAAGATTCTCACTTTTACTTTGGGATCGATCAATTCCATCGGTTGGTGATGAAGGCTTTCAGACACATTCAAATGAGATAACAACATAGCTGCATCTGATTCGGCATTCCATCCATCAAGATTTTCAAATTCTAATTGCAGAACACCAACTCTTTCACTATCTTGATCATTAAAATCGGGCTTGTTGTAGAGTGCGTCAATTTCTTTCTTGAGCGCAAACAATCGTTTGTTGCCTCTTAAAACAGTTTCTAAAACGGGATATTGATTATAGGCATGATGATTTTGTTCCAATACAGATAGCCTTTTTCCCTTTTCTAAATGAACCCGTCCAGAGGTAGGCTCTAGTTTTTCTGATAAAACGTTCAATAACGTAGACTTGCCGGAACCATTTGCTCCAATGATTCCATAACAGTTACCAGGGAAAAATCCAATATTCACCTGATCAAAAAGAATCCGTTTTCCAAATTGAACTGATAAATTACTTACCGTTAACATATCGTATGTAAATTAGGCCGCAAAAGTAGACGATTCCAGCCCTTTTTAGATTCATCTTGCCCTACTTCAAATGCGACAAAAACACTTTATTTTTGGATCTATGCATAGAACTTATTTTTTGTTTTTTGTATTGATCAACTTGCTTATGTCGGCATGCGTTCATCAATCTTCTAAAAACACTTCAGTTTTTTTTGGAGGAGAAGTCATCAATCCATTGTCCGATTACGTCATTCTTTATCAGGGTGAATTTCCCATAGACACCCTTGTTCTGAATGATCAAAATATGTTTGCAAGTCGTTACGATACGATTCATAGTGGAATATATCAGTTGGACTTATTGGTTGATGCTCAAGACATCCTCTTTGAACCAGGGGATAGTTTATGGATTCGAGTGAATACTCAAGGTGTTCGTGAATCGGTTTATTTCAGTGGCTTGGGAGCTGCAAAAAACAATTTCATCGCAGACATGATTTTAAAAATTGATCAAGAGGCAAATCAATCTGACTATTCCATGACTGGGATGGAGTTTACTCAGCATATTGATTCCCTATTGGATATCAAAAAAGAGGACTGGATGGAGATGAATAGTCTTAATCAATTATCTCCTTTTGCTCAAAAAGTGACGCAGGCTGCATACATTTATTCATATTCAAATCGCCGAGAACGATATGCCTTATTGAGAGGAACCAAGTTTTCAGAAGTCGACTCTCTTTTTTATGACTATCGAAAATTTTTACTCTATGGAGACACCGATTTGACTTATTTCTATCCTTACATTAGTTATCTCTTAGATTACATTTCTGAGTTAGCCTTATCCGAGGATATCATGTTTTCACAAACATTATTTTCAACCGAATTCAGTATGAAAAGATTTGATGTTTTAGAGTCTCATATTTTTGATGAAAATCTCAAGAATTATTTAGCTCGTATTATAGCATTTGAAGAATTGATGAGGAATCCGGAAAGTGAATCTCATCAAATGTTTTTAAATAAATACAAACAAGTAAACTCTTCCGAATATTATCTATACGAAGTCTTAGAGTTGGTAGAAGATTTAGATTTAATGTCTCATGGTCAACAATTGCCCGAAATTCTTCTTCAAGACGTTAATGACAAGACCATTTCAAGCAAAGAATTGTTAACCGGAAAACCGATTGTTATCTATTTTTGGACACAGACTTCAGTATCTTTTTTTAGCACACAGCTAGAACGAGTCCAAGAATTAAAAGAAAAGTTTCCTAAATATCGCTTTATTGGTATCAGCATTGAACCTTTCAACCACCTAATGCATCAGATGTTTGAAAACATTGATGTCCCTATTGAAGATCAATTTGCTTTTGTTGATTTTAAAAATGCCAGTAGGGACTGGGTTATTCGTATTTGGAATAAAAGTATTCTTGTTGATGTTAATGGAAAAATCATTGAAGGATTTGGAAATTTTGTGAGCAGTGACTTCGAAAATATTTTATCAAAAGACCAATGATATAACTTTCCATGAAGTCATTGATTATCCCCTATTATGTCTCTCTTGGTCATCCAATGAGGTGAAGTCTGAATCCATCTCTTTTCATAGTCACATGTCGAGATACGAGAAAATCATCCTTCCGACCAAAAATTTTCATCAATCTTTAGTATGTGACAAACTGTTCGATCTCCACCTTCTATGTTCCAACCCGAAGGAGCAAATAGATAAGTTGGTTTTCCATTTTGAAGTAACACTTTTGGCCTCTCAAATTTTGGATAACGGCCATAAATTTTACTCACTTTTGATTCATCATAATCCTTGAAATATCTTGGGATTAAGTCATATCCCAAAACACTATCATCTACATCAAATTGATCCCAGTTTTTACTTGACCATAAAATCCCCCCTCCTACGACTCCCGTCACGATACCAAAATTATCTGTGGTGAGTAAATAGTAATCCTCCCCTGAAGTAAATGCTGTCGCATCTTCCAAATACGAATCGTTGTCTGTGATTGGTTCGGACATTTCATATGGACCACTGATATGGTCTGCTAGAGCATAAGCGTACTTGGCTTTTATTTCTCCTTTTTCATCATCTATTCTAGCTTTAAAATAAATCAAAGGTTTTCCATTCAAATCAATCAAACAGGGATTATCCACACCTAGTTGAGATCCATAAGTCCAATGACCTTCTACACTTGAAGGTTGGATAATCATTCCATGATCACCCGCTTTTTTCCAAGGGCCGTATAACGATTTAGAGTACACCAATCCTATTTTTTGATTCGCAGGGTGCGGTGGCATAGTGTAATCATCATTGGCAACGTAAACGATGGCATAATGATCTCCAATCTTTTTGATCTCGGGATTGTGAGGTGCAAATTTGTCCCAGTCGCCATCCATTCCAGTACCACTCACGGCTACATCAGAAAACTCAAAAGGACCTTCAGGATTGTCAGCAATATAATGAGCTATTTCAGAAGTTTCTCTCCATGCGGGATGCACATTTTTTTCCGGCCATCTCGCAGCAAAAACATGAATTTTTCCATCATCACCCACAATCGGTGAACTCCCCCAAATACTGTATTGAGCATCCTCAACTTTGGCACTAGTCCATGTGAGATAATCGGCAAGTTGTTTTTTTGATGTTTGACCATAGGATATATGGTATCCCATGAGCAAGCATAAGGTGCTAATAAGGTTATACTTATTTACTTTAAAAAATTTTGAACTTGTCATAAAATGTACCCCATTGTCAGGACAATTATCAGCCAAATTTAAGGGACTTATACGCTTAACCTAATGCTGATCGACCCGATGCTGGCGTCGATTTTAGTTCTTTTTGGTCTCGTTGAAAAACATCACTCATCACCGCATGGACTTTTAAATGCAATGCTAAAGGAATATGTTCATGATTTGGTAATTCTTCAAAAGGCAACTTTTCATCAGAAGGCTTTGTCATGGTTTTATTTTGATGACTAAATTAAAAAACTGTCATTACATATCATATATAAGTTTCAATCAATATCTACTTATTCCTCTTAACGTTGGTTCTTGAGACCACAGTTCTCTGATTCTTTCAAGAATGGGTTGAGCTTGTGGCATTCCCATCACATCAAGAATCGCATGATCAATAGTCATTCGTGTTTCATCGTTATTCGTACGAATACAAATTAATAACGGTCTGTTGGATAACTCTAAAAAATAATTCTTAGCTTTTTGAATATCATTTTCAGATAATTCTTCAAAGTTTGGAATAGGGACTTTAGAAACAGCTTGGGATCCAATCCTTGCTCGATTTGGATCTTGACGCACTCCTTGAGTCCAATGAATTAAAAGACCCATTGTAGAGTTCTGCCATAAGGATAAAACAGAATTACAATATAAATACCCCCTTTCAAATAAAAATAAATAAAATTTTTTGTGCTTTTTAAGTCGTTGATTTTTAACAACTTATGTAAAATATCTCAAAATAAGTTGATTTTTTGGCTGTTTTTTACCTTACAACTTATACTATAATATAATTTGTAAATACGATTGTAATTACATTTCTACGATTTAGCCCGTGTTTTTAGGGATTTTTAAACGATGTTAAGGGTGTGCTATCTTTAAGGTTCCTTGTTGGTTGCTATGTTATTGAGTGGCTCCCCCACCCTTTGATGTATTTTGATTTTGGGGTATGCCTCAATGGTAGCCTCCCTGTAAAAATTTTAACCTCTATAATTGAGTATATTATATTTTTATCCTATTGATTTTCTTTTGAGTTATTAAAAACTATAATAGATACTCGCTATAACTATGGCTATAAAACAAAGGATATAAAATACTTTAAGATAGGTAGGGTGTTCATTCCAAAAGTCCATAGCCTTAATTCAACTGCTCGTTACCTCCACTTTGGGCTATATGCTCTGTAAAACCCTCTTTGCTTTGGTTAATGTAGTCTTATACGATTTGATTGATAAACCGATTTAATCCCGATCATAGGCCAAAAAACACAAAAACACATGAGCTTGGACATGCTTCTTGGTCAACCCATCAATCGGCCTTAGGCGGAGCCCTGAGGTCTTCATGGTTCGAAAGGCTTGTTCGACCAAAGCCAACGACTTATAAGCCGATACAACTTGTGAGGCATTCAAGGGATCCGAAGAGACATTGGTCCGAACCACATCAATCCCATCTAGCAACTTTTCATCACGAATCGGACCTTCCAGTCGCTGCCATGTCATGGACGTATCGGTCACCTCGACATGATCATGCTTGGCCATTTTTCGATGGATGGTTTGGCCTATTTTTCGATGGATGGTTTCTGCCCCCACCAAAACCACACGAGACAAACCAAAGTTCTTTTGGATACACCTGATTTGCTCGCCTAAGGTGTTCGAATCTGCCGTGTTCCCTTCGAAGACCTGAATCGCCACCGGACAACCCGAAGCATTACATAACAGACCATACACGATTGGCTGGCGATCGCGGCGTTTGTCCCGAGAAGAACCAAAAGCCGATAGAATACACTGGCTCCCTTCAAAATAACTCGACGAAACATCATAGAGAATCATCGTTCGCTCTTCCAAATGACGACGGGCCAGCGAACGTTGAATCCATGACTGTCGGTCATCCAACCAATCCCACATCGCCAAGACTTCTTTCCCCTCAACGGGGCCTAATCCCAAGAGATGTCCTAAACTAGAGCCATTCGAGTTTTCCGATAACAAACGAGAGGTGGCCTCTTTGGACAGGGGGTAGAGGATTCTCATGATGATGGCCCCCAAAGCCAGCTGACGCATGCGTGAAGGTTGGCGGTGAAGCAATCGATCGAGCGTTCATTTTTGAGCCATGCCATAAAAACAAGCCACATGGCCATGAGGGAGTGAACGCTTGATGGAAAACGTCTTATCAATAGCCTCATAGACCAGGGTCACCGCATCGACAGCCGCCACGACATCATCCGGGGCTTTAGTCAAATTGGCTAGGGTCCTCCCTCGAATCCGATGGCCTTCACGCCAGGTATGACGTAACAAGAAAGAAGGTTTGGCATTTCGATTGGGGATCGTATGAAGGCGTATTGACATGGCAACAAGATACAGGCTGAAAAGATCAAAATAGTCTTTAAAAGACTGTATAACAAGTGTTTAAACGAAAATTATTGGTAAAGAGTCGGGGTTAAAAAGAGCCAAGAGTTGGCCAATCGATCACATTCGGTTGTTTTTATTGAAGAGGGCGGCCATCGTCCACATCAAAAAATCGAGCATGGTGATTCAGTGTTCCAAGAGTTTAGTGCATCAGGAACTCTTCAAAAGTCTCTGATTCACTTAGCTGGGCCATCAACCAACACCATTATCTTCTCTTTTTCATGAATGGGGATGGCCCATAGAGTCCAACCTGGCCTTGAAAGAACAAAATATGGTCGAAAGGGGCTGCAAAAGATGCTTTTTGGAGAACAAAAGCCATCGATCAAGGGAATAGAACGGCGTGATTTGTTGAAAAGGGGATCCAAAGCATCTTGAAACTCTAATCCTGATGCTATTGATTCTCTATCAAGGAGTATGAATAATTCGGGATAAGGCTTGGCAATGTCGTGAAGATTTTAAGGCTATTTTCCAGGCGAAGCATTTGAAACCAGCTAGAAAGCGTCGGGCGACATGGCTTGATGAGGTGATAGCGACGGGCATCCAAGAAGTCATGGACGTGGCCAAGATGTTCCAAAGACATCTCGATGGGATTATTAATGCGCTAGCTTCCAAACCATCCCATGCCAGAGCCGAGCGCATCAATGGGAAAATCCAACCAATCAAAACCGTGGCCAGAGGATATCGAAAGTTTGAAAATTTCCGATCGGTGGTCTTATTTTTCTGTAGTGGATTAAAACTCTATCCACACCAATCATGATAGAACCCCAAAATATAGTTTGATGAACTATTTTTAATTGTTTTCATTTTTTCAACAGCAATTGTTCTGTATTACTTATGATTTGTTTATAAAATAGCCTACAGCTGTCCCCATAACCCCTACAACAAATATCCCTATTCTTTTAATCCAATAAATATCCTTGCGTTACTTGTTATCTTACCATTCATTCCCTTTATCTCTTTTTCTATATTATCTAACCTCTTTAATACCTCTCCATCTAATTTATCGGTATTCTTATTAATAGCCTCTAATAGCTCTCTATTGGCTACTTTTCGTTGGTTCATTGTTTTCTAATCAGTTGGCTTTTATGTCCATCAAACTTTTACAATTTTCACCTGTTTTGTTGTATGGGTTTTTACACTTTCTATAGCGGTTAGTATCTGTTTTGTGTTATTATCATTCATTGGCTTCATGGTTAATTTCAAACTTTCAATAACAATAGTGCTGTGTATTGATTTTGTTCTTAAAACGCTGCTATTGCTTTTACTAATAATCCCGCCAATAAAAGTGCTAAAAATCCCCCTGCAATTCTTATCCAACGTATATTATTCTTTTGTAGCTTTAGTTCCTGTTGTATAGGTTCTGTATTTGTTTCTAGGCTCTTTACATCCTTTCTAAGGTACTTGATTTCTGTTTTAAGTACTTGTACCTCTGTATAGGTATCATTAACCTTATTGGATATTTCTTTTAATTCCTGATTAGTACTCTGTATCTGTTCTTTTAATTCCTGATTGGTACTCTGTATCTGTTCTCTTAGTTCCTTATTAGAACTCTGTATCAGTGATCTTAATTCTTTTATATCATCCTTAGTGACATTCATTGTTGTTATTTTTAGATTTATTCCCCTTATAATATTCTAGTTCGACCTTACTACTATTTGTTTACTTAGGTTTTGGTATCCATAGTTTGCTAGTTCTATGCGGTTCTACAGTCTCATTCGTAGTATATTATTTCCTTTAATATAATTCATGGTTCTCCATTCAATTTGTCCATTTATATTGTGATGCTCCCCATCTTTAGACCCAAAACTTCGCAGTTCAAGTTAACCATTTTTATTCATTTATATGAAGTCCTTATGGGGAGATCGCCAAATGAATCGCAACTACTTTTTTCTTTCCTTTTAGTTTCAAATCTATTTGCTGTTGTGAAGTGCCCCTTAGTAGAACATTTATTAAGTAAATTTAAGTCATCTGTTTTTCAAAAAAAATCTATTGAAAATCAAATAATTAGACACTAAATTTATAACTTTAGTTATATTAATTCAAACTGGCCTATGGTTTCAAAGGGTAAAATCTTTTTCGTTATTTTTTCTTGGAAGTTTTTTCGGAATTGATAAAGGCAGGAATATATCGAACCGATTCTAAGTCCTCTTTTTCTTTTCTTTTCAAGTTTTCTGCTTTTACTTGCCAATCTCCTGACACAAACCAATGATGCATCGAAGGAATTGGAATAATATAACTCCCATCTGGAATCCGATGAAAAACGCCTTTTTCATTGGCATTCTCAAACAATTTTTCGGATTTTTTTAGTGTATACTTTTTTTGAAAAGAATTAATGATATCTTCAACATTCATTGGTAGTAGTGGTTTATTCTTATCTAAAACCTCTACAAAACTTTTAATTTCTTGTTTGGTGAAAGAGGCGACTCTTTTTTCATAGTACTTAAATCGTTTTCGTGAACCGTCTTTCAATACATCATCTAATCCATCTTCAGTCAATTGTTTGCCCTCCATATTTTTTGCTTTATATTTCAAGTAATTTGATACGGAGTATCCATAAGCGGAAATATGTTGAGGCCAACCATGTGTTTGCTTGGAAATTTTATTAATCCACAAATCACACCCTATTGTTGGACTCAAGCCACCTTCTTTGTAAATAAAATCCCTTATGATATTTCTTTCAGATATCTTATCCAATGCTTCTAAATCAAACACAAAATCCCCATCGAATCTTGAAACGCCTAACTGCTCAAAAATGTTTATGGTATGACCTAAACCACCAATAGCAAAAAGTAACGGTTTCTTAAACCCTCCATTATGAAGTTCATCTAATACTTTTCTCACCGAATCTTGAAATAGAAAATCAGCTTTGGTGATTGATTTTAAGTGCTGGGCTTCATCTAATACTAATAATAAGGGGTTTTTACTTGAATTTAAAACCTGTAAAACAGATTTTTCGGTAAATGAAAAGCTAGCCTCGACACCAATGCCATGTACAGCTGCTTTTGCGTTGATTCCTTCCAATTTTATTTTCCATTCTTTTTTTAGATATTTTTTCAATTGTTCTGCATCCCATAGTCCATCGGGTTTTATTTGAACAACACCCCATTTCTTTTCTAGAGCAATTTCTTTGCATTTTTCAAGCAGTGCTGTTTTCCCAACACCAGGCGAGCCCTGAATCAAAAATGAGGTTCCTAAGCTTTTATTTTTTGCTTTTTCCAAAGCATTCCTGAAAAAGACTTGTTCTGTTTCTCTACCGTGAAAGTATTCTGCCTTTCCTCGTTCAAACATATTGTTAAAATTAAGAAGATTCTATGGTTTTCAATGAGATAACATCTATTTGGCAGAAGTATTGTTTATTTGGAACAACCTTTGTCTCTTTCATAGATAATGCCTCGTTTTTATGACTCGATAAAGATGAAAAACTCGTGATTTTTTTTGGCCCTCTATGACAAATTCAACGATTCAGTGCAATGTGAATAACCCTAATTCAACTATGGATGGGCCTGGATTTACAAGGGAATTCATGTGTTTCAAAATATTCAAAACATGATCTATGATCAATAGTTGAACCCAATCTAATGGTATCCAAGGAAGCATCACAATATGACTTAATAAATCCTCTACGTAACGATGAGATTTTATCTCGTTGACCGATCATGCACTAGAGGCTTGAACTTGCCATTCAAGAGATTAAAAATCGTTTGACTCATGTTGCTTGTCTCTCACCTCTTTTTTAGAAGTGCTTGAGAAGGCCAATACTTGAAACCGTATTTCTTTAAGAATAATCGATAATCCAATGGACTATCAATATCCTATAGACGATTGATTTATTGTGATTCTCTGTAATCGGAAAGGAACTTTTCCAATCCAATGTCTGTCAAAGGATGTTTTAGCAAACCTTTGATGGCACTGAGTGGACTCGTAATGACGTCGGCCCCTATTTTAGCACAATGGACAATATGCATCGTATGGCGAATGGAAGCCGCTAAAATTTCGGTTTCAAAACCATAATTGTCATAAACCAAACGAATCTCTTCTATCAATGCCAAACCATCACTCGATATATCATCTATTCGACCAATAAATGGAGAAACATACGATGCTCCAGCTTTAGCAGCTAAAAGAGCTTGACCAACTGAAAAGACTAAAGTACAATTTGTTCTGATGCCATTATCCGTAAAATATCGTAATGCCCGAACCCCTTGTTCAATCATGGGAACTTTAACAACAATCTGAGGATTTATTGAGGCTAATTCTTTTCCTTCTTTAACCATTCCATCAAAATCAACCGAAATCACTTCAGCCGAAACATCTCCCGAAACGATTGTGCATATATCCTGATAATGCTGCATCACATTATCGTGTCCTTTGATGCCTTCTTTGGCCATTAGGGAGGGGTTGGTGGTGACACCATCTAAACACCCTAATTCCTGGGCTTCAGCAATTTGGGCCAGATTTGCCGTATCGATAAAAAATTTCATGGTTTTTTATTTTAATGAATTATATATAGGGGTCAAAGGTTATCTAACGACAATATTAACCCATTCTTAATCATGATTATAGAATCGAAACTTTATATTCACCTTACCGTACTAAGCCGCTAGCTTGTCTTTGTTAAGGTTTTAGGTTGTTCTTAATCGAAATAAATTTTTTAGTTCGTCTTTTGGCTTATTTCAAGTTTAACAGACTTATAGTTATTTCTATTGATTCTCATTCTTGATCACCAAATTTAGTCAATATCCAAGTTTGCATCGATGGAATTGGCACAACATATTCACCTTCTTCATTTTGATGAAACACTCCTTTTTCTAATGCCATATCAAAAAGCTCTTTTGATTGTTGACGGTTCAATGTATTTTGAAAAAAGGATATGATGTCATTTTTTGATCGTTGCGATTTCTTTTTCAGTAATAAAGAGGCGATGAATCTTCTTTCTTCAATATCGAAATCCTCCACCCTTCTTTGATAATACTGAAATCGTTTTTTGGTTCCTTGTTTTACAATGCATTTCAATCCTTTATCATCTAACACATGATGGTTTTCTTTTAAATATTCAGACAAAACATTGCCATAATTGGTGATATGATGAGGCCAGCCATGTGTTTCTTTTACAATGGCATTCATCCAATGATTGAAATTTGGATTGTTTTCATGAACACCTCCCTTTTTCGTCATATACTGTTTAATAATTTCTGTTTCTGATTTTTTATCTAATGCACCAAGGTTAAAATCACAATCATTATTAAATCTCGAAATACCATATTGCTTCAACACATTTTTGGACATGCCTAGTCCGCCAACTAAAAGAATAAAGGGTTTTTTCATTCGCCAATTATGCATCTGGTATAACGTGTTTCGAACCCTTCTCTGAGCAGCTTTGTCTGGGGGTGATGCTTTTTTTCCTAAATCTTGAATTTCATCAATGACTAACATTAACCCTCTTTTTTTTCTTCTTTGATGAATACTCCCAATGATGGTTCGGTCCGCTAATTGGAAATAGGCTCCTATTTTAATTAAATTCTCGATTCCTAATTGAACGAACGATTTGACAAGTTGAATTTTATAGCCTAATCTTAATGATTTTCGCAGTTCATGAACATCCCACAATACATCAGGATCACACCAAACAGCATCCCAAGTTTCTTTACTGATTCTTTTTTTGCATTCTTCTAAAAAAGCTGTTTTCCCAACGCCTGGTGCCCCTTGTACTAAAAAAATCGTTCCTGATTTTTCTGTTTCCGCCTTCACAACTAATTGATCAAAAGCTTCTAATGGCTCTTGACGGCCACGAAAAAATTCGGCTTCTCCTCGATCTCTCATTTATTTGACGAAGTGTCTTTGATTCTTAAAAATACAAATTTTCTCATACTTTGAACAACCTTTGACACTATTAAATATCATTCCCTATTTCAATTGATAATGGTTTTTTAATAATCTTTCATAAGTCTTTCCAGGTAGAATATCTTTTAAGCGTATCGATAGTTTTTGAAGTGATGGCCCCACCCGGTAATGAATTTTAGGCTTTTTCTTCTGGATGATTTTATAAATCTCCTTTGCAACATCATGGGGATTCCCCCCCTGATTAACATCTTGATCAATTTTTTTGTGAATCCGATGAAACGTATGATGATATGGAGAAGATTCATCGATATCAACGGTGACTCTTCGGTTTGTAATTGGTGTAGCAAATGAACCAGGAGCCAAAGCGGACACCTTGATACCAAATTCCATGACCTCTAAACGCAATGATTCGGTCAATTTATCCAATGCCGACTTCGTTGCCGAATAAATGCCTCGATAAGGTAATCCCATATATCCAGCAATGGATGAAATATTTAATATAAATCCACTACTAGATTGTCTCATGGATGGCAACACTTCTTGAATGACCGATAAGACTCCCATGACATTGGTCTGAAATAAAGTTTCAACACTCTTATGATCAACAGATTCTAATGGCCCTATCATTCCTAAACCCGCATTGCAAATAAGCACATCTATTTTTCCAGCAGACTGGAGGACTTGATCCACACATTTTTTTATCGATTCTTTAGATGTAACATCCATTTTAAGTAGTTGAAAATCTGTAATGCCAGCATATTTTTGAGGAGATCGTGATGTTCCATAAACGATGTATCCGTTACGCGCCAAGTACTGAGCCGTCGTGAGACCCAATCCAGAAGAAGCACCCGTAATTAATACAACTTGCGACATGAATTGAAAAGTGGCAAGCGACCTACATCACACCGCTACGACTACCTACCCTTGCTGTGTTCCCACCCTGGGGGACTCGGCAGGAGCTGGTTGCATAGAACTTGCCGCCGTAAAAATAGATGATACGATGAACAAAAGTGCTATTTGTTAAATTTGATTCCAATGAAAAAAATGCAATTCAGTATTCTTCCATTGTTGTTTTTGGCGTTGTTGACATGTAACGATAACACCAAAAATCGATTAAAAATAGATGTACACAAAGCCGGTCGATTGACTTGGGGAGATTCTTTAAAAGTGACGATCAAAACATCCAATATTTCTTTAGACTCGATAAAATTTCAACTCAATGGAGAACCCATCGATCCACCACAGGTGTTAAATAATCAGCCATTGGGAGAACAGACGTTAAAAGCCACGGGATATATCGATGGGAAAAGTTATTTCGCTGATAAAAAAATCAATCTATACTCCGATGTTTCACCACAACTTTATGAATATGAATTACTCCATACTTATCCTCACGATCCAACCGCCTATACCCAAGGATTGGAATTCTATGGAGATACGCTCTATGAAAGTACCGGTTTAAGAGGGCAATCTAGCTTACGAAAAGTGGATTATCTATCAGGTGAAGTTTTAAAAATTGTTTCATTAGACGACTCTTATTTTGGTGAGGGACTCACCATACGGAACGGTGAAATCATTCAATTGACTTGGACTTCCAAAATCGGGTTTGTCTATGATTTAGAAACCATGGAATTAAAGCATTCTTTTGACTATGGTGAAAGTCAAGAGGGATGGGGACTTTGTAATGATGGTTCGACACTTTTCAAATCCGATGGCACACCCCGAATTTGGTCTTTGGACAGTCAATCATTTGAAGAAATGGATAACATACAGGCCACTACCCACAGAAATACGATTCAAAAACTCAATGAATTAGAATATCATAATGGATATATTTATGCCAATACGTATCAACTAGAACGTGATGTGGTGGTCATCATAGACCCAAAAAATGGACAGGTGGTTGGTCTTATCAATTTTCAAGGACTGAAAGACCTAGTCGACCCTAGTGCCAATCCCGACGTGCTTAATGGTATTGCTTATCATCATGAAAGAGGGACATTCTTTGTCACTGGAAAAAATTGGGACAAACTCTTTGAAGTATCCATCACTCCAAGAAAGTCATTCGATTGACATGACTTATCCGAAGAAAACCACCAACAGCTCAATTTGATTATTTGTGCTTGTATATCTTCCCATCCTTCATGACAAAAGTGATTTTCTGAAGGGTTTTAATATTATCCAACGCATTTTCATCAGAAGCCACAATATCTGCATAATATCCCGGCGCAATTTGACCTATTGTATTTTCTTGATCAAGTAATCGAGCTGCCGTTATTGTTGCCGACTGAAGAGCTTCAACATTTGGCATACCTGCTTCGACCATATAAAAAAACTCTTTGGCATTATCTCCATGAGGAAAAACTCCTGCATCAGTACCAAATGCAATAGGAACACCACGTTTGTAAGCTTTTCCAAACGTATCTTGAATTTGAGCTCCTATGGCTATGGCTTTAGGTACGACAATAGCTGGATAGTATCCTGGTATCTTGGCATATTCGGCAACTGACTTTCCTGCAGTGATGGTTGGAACTAGATAAACATTTCTTTCCACCATTAATGCCATCGTACTGTCACTCATTAAAGTTCCGTGTTCGATGGTGGTGACACCTGCTCGAACAGCTCTTGCGATTCCCTCATCACCATGAGCATGAGCAGCGACTTTCATTCCATAATCCGTTGCCGTATCAACAATCGCTTTGATTTCGTTTTCAAAAAACTGTGGATTTTGTCCACTTTTAGCAACACTAATCACCCCGCCAGTTGCTGTGATTTTTATCAAATCAGCACCGTTTTTATATCGCTGGCGTACCGCTTTTTTGGCATCATCAACGGAGTTAACAACACCTTGTTTGGGCCCTGGATCTCCTTTTATATCATCTCGAAATCCATTAGTTGGATCTCCATGACCTCCGGTAGAAGAAATTATTTTTCCTGAAGTAAAAATTCGTGGTCCTCTAACTTTTCCAGCATTAATGGCATTTCTAATGGCGATGTTAACACCAGTTCCTCCCACATCTCGAACCGTAGTAAAGCCTGCTTTCAAAGTCGTTAATGCAAAAACCGTAGAATTAAAAGCGATATCCGCAGGATTTAATTGAAATCTTTGCAGATATGCATTAGGATTGCTTTCACTTTCAATATGAACATGCAAATCAATAAATCCTGGATAGACTGTTTTCTCATTTAAGTCAACAACTTTTATGTTCTTAT
Source organism: Flavobacteriaceae bacterium (assembly GCA_026710085.1). Taxonomy (GTDB): domain Bacteria; phylum Bacteroidota; class Bacteroidia; order Flavobacteriales; family Flavobacteriaceae; genus Bin25. The sequence continues at coordinate 25,054 of JAPORT010000137.1, forward strand.
CTTCAGGGGTTAGGTAACCATCTTCAACAGATTCAATGAGATTATCCTGGATAATAATCGTTTGCTCTTTAAGAATCTTTCCATTTTCACTATCAAATAACTCTCCAGCATGTATATAAGTTTTTTGAGCATTGGAAAGGATAGGAAGCAAACAAATTCCATAAACTAGCTTTTTTATCATTTGTGTGATTTTTTGAATTAAAACATTGGTTAATGAGTGAATAAGTAGAATCAGCCCTCAAAAGAAAATTCCGAAGTTGCAAAACTATATGAAATGGTAGAATCCTCATCCTTTTTGGTTTGGCCTCCATTTATTTTGGTTACATCAGAGAAGTCGCATCATATTTCAATGATTTTTATGAGTTCTCAAGAATAAGAAACTTTAAGGCCAAAACGGGTTAAACCCATTTTACTGGCTGACCAATGGAAAAGGCGAAATAAATTTTTTAACCTCTAATGCAATGGCATTTAATTCAGACTCATCATTCCTATGTGTTAGTCCCCGATCTATAAAATCAACAATTTGATCCATATGATTTTCTTTTAACCCACGGGTTGTCATAGCGGGAGTTCCAATTCGAATTCCTGATGTAACAAAAGGAGATTGATCATCAAAAGGAACCATATTTTTGTTGACCGTTATTTCAATTTTTTCGAGTGTTTCTTCGGCTTGCTTTCCCGTGATATTTTTATTTCTCAAATCAATCAACACCAAGTGATTATCGGTACCTCCAGAAACCAAATGGTAATCTCTTTTGATTAGTGCATCGGCCAATACTTTCGCATTGTTTTGAATCTGCTTTGCATATACTTTAAAATCTTTGGTTTGAGCTTCTTTAAAAGCAACCGCCTTTCCAGCAATCGAGTGGATTAAAGGACCTCCTTGATTTCCAGGGAAAACGGCCATATTAATCAAGTGAGACATTTTTCTGAGATTACCATTCTTGAATTTTAAACCAAAGGGGTTTTCATAGTCCTTGTGCATCAAGATAACGCCTCCTCTCGGTCCTCTCAGTGTTTTATGGGTTGTGGTTGTCACCACGTGACAATGCGGAAACGGATTATTCAACAATCCTGCTGCAATTAAACCAGCTGGATGAGAAATATCAGCAAGTAAAGTCGCACCAACTTTTTCCGCAATGTTTCTAAATGCTTCATAGTCAATATCCCTTGGATATGCAGAAGCTCCTGCAATAATTAATTTAGGTTTGACACTCTTTGCTTTTGATTCCAATAAATCATAATCGATAGTATTTGATTCTTTGCCTACTCCATAAAAATGGGCATCATACAACAAACCTGAAAAATTTACTGGTGAACCATGAGTGAGGTGCCCACCATGAGCTAAATCAAATCCAAGAATAGAATCATGAGGTTTCAAAAATGTGGAATACACAGCTGTGTTTGCTTGAGATCCAGAATGAGGTTGAACATTGGCAAATTGAACTTGGAACAGTTCTTTTGCTCGATCAATGGCCAACTGTTCGATTTGATCGACAATCTGACAACCCCCATAATATCTTTTTCCAGGATATCCTTCTGCATATTTATTCGTCAAAATGGAACCGGTAGCATAGAGCACATCCTGAGAAGTAAAGTTTTCGGAAGCAATGAGTTCAATCCCATTGATTTGCCTTTTTTTTTCAGATTCAATAAGGGTAAATAGTTCTGTATCTATCACTGTAACTAGGACTAAAATTAAAAACCAAAAGTAAATTTTCTATGCATCAATATGGTGATTCAATCACTCGATAATTAAACAGATCCCTCCATCAATAAAATCACATAATTTGTTTCAATCGTCAATCTTCAATCACGTGACATCTTAACTGGTTACTTACGAACGGTGGCTTTCTTTTGAGTATTATAAAAGTTTAACCAAAACTTAATATCTTATTTATAAACTTTTGTTTAACAATTAATTAATGAATATTTAAAAAGTCTGACATTATGTCATCTTACGACGTTGGTACAATAATTGAGAATTTAGTATTATGAATGATAACATCTGTTAAACCATAAATCAATAAAATGAATGTGAATGATTTGACATTAAAGGCACAAGAAATTTTGAATGAATCTTTGGTATTGGCGAAATCATTGAATCACCAAGAGACAAGAGCTGAACATCTTTTGGATACCATGATAAAAATTGATAATCATGTATTACCCATAGTTTTTGAAAAAATCGGAATTGACATCAATAGGATTAAACAAGAAAATGATTTATTGATCAAAAGGATAGCCAAAGTTTTTGACAAGGAAAGTGTTGTATCGATGGAACTGTATCAAATCTTGTCAACTGCTGCATCTATTGCCAAACAGCAAAATGATCAGTATGTAACGACTGGACACCTGATTGAAGCTCTTTTGGATTCCAAAACTGAAGTGGGGAAAATGCTCAAAGTACAAGGAGTGCGCAAGCGATTTTTAAAACGCGCCCTTGAAGAACTTTCACATGGTGAAAAAGTGACTTCACCCAATGCAGAATCCAATTACCGAGCACTTGAAAAATTTGCAAAAAACTTAAATCAACTAGCCTCAGAAAATAAGTTAGATCCAGTCATCGGACGTGAAGATGAGATTCGAAGATTATTACAAATCATTTCTCGAAGAACCAAAAACAACCCCATTTTAGTTGGAGAACCCGGTACTGGAAAAACAGCAATTGCTGAGGGATTAGCTCATCGTATCATCAATGGAGATGTTCCCGAAAATCTGAAAGAAAAAATTGTTTATGCTTTAGACATGGGAAGTTTGATTGCTGGCGCAAAATTTCAGGGGGATTTCGAAGAAAGACTTAAAAGCGTGATTAAAGAAGTGACCAAAAGTGATGGACGCATTATCTTATTCATCGATGAAATTCACACATTGGTTGGAGCTGGAGCAAATAATGGAGCCATGGATGCAGCCAACATTTTAAAACCTGAACTTGCTCGAGGGAACCTCAGAGCCATTGGGGCGACAACCCTTGATGAATATCAAAAGTATTTCGAAAAAGACAAAGCGTTGGAAAGACGATTCCAAAAAGTGATTGTCGATGAACCTTCCATAGAAGATGCAATTTCAATCTTAAGGGGAATCAAAGAAAAATATGAAACACATCATAAAGTACGTATTCAAGACAATGCCATCATTGGTGCGGTAACCTTATCCGATCGCTATATTTCCAATCGATTTCTTCCTGATAAAGCCATCGATTTAATTGATGAAGCGGCATCAAAATTGAGAATTGAAATCAATTCAAAACCAGAAGAATTAGATTCATTAGATCGTAAACTTCGTCAACTTGAAATAGAATTGGCCGCCATTATTCGAGAAAAAGATCACAAAAAAATCGCCAAATTAAAAAGTACTCTTGCCGAATTAAAAGAAGAACGATCCGAACTCTTTGCTCGATGGAGTCAAGAAAAAGAATTAATCGATCGGCTTCAATCAACCAAGCAAGAAATTGAAAACCTGAAACTTCAAGCAGCTCGCTTTGAAAGGGAAGGAGATTATGCTAAAGTAGCAGAAATTCGATATGGTAAATTAAAAGAACAGCAAATCAAAGTGGAAACCATCCAAGAACAAATAACCCAAATCCGATCGAATAATCCTCTGATTACTGAAGTTGTCGTCTATGATGATATTGCTGAAATTGTAGCTAAATGGACTGGAATACCAGTAGCCAAATTATTGCAAACTGAAAAAGAAAAGTTACTCTCTTTGGAAACCCATATTTTTAAACGACTGGTCGGACAAGATGAAGCCGTACAAAAAGTATGTGATGCCGTGCGAAGATCGAGAGCAGGATTACAAGATGCAAACAAACCCATCGGAAGCTTTTTGTTTTTAGGTACCACAGGGGTCGGGAAAACAGAATTAGCTCGGTCACTCGCAGAAGTCCTGTTTGATGATGAAAAAAATATCACTCGTATTGATATGAGTGAATATCAAGAACGACACTCGGTCAGTAGATTGATGGGAGCTCCTCCTGGGTATGTTGGTTATGATGAAGGCGGACAATTAACTGAAGCGGTCCGCAGAAAAGCATATTCTGTGATTTTGCTTGATGAAATCGAAAAAGCCCATCCAGATGTATTTAATGTACTGCTTCAAGTATTGGATGAAGGTCGATTAACCGATAACAAAGGAAGAATCGCCAATTTTCGCAATTCCATCATCATCATGACGAGTAATTTAGGATCCGATTTAATCATGGAATCATTTGGTATGATTGAAAACTTTGAAGAGGCTGAAAAAGATGCAAGGAATAAAGCGCTGAACCTTTTGAAACGAACCATTAGACCCGAATTTTTAAATCGCATCGATGATATTGTTATGTTTTCACCATTAACGTTTGATGAAATCCTTCAAATTGTAGATATTCAAATCAATCGAGTCATTGAAAAAATCAAACCTGAATTAACCGTTAAGGTCAGTGAAAATGCTCGAAAGGCTGTTGCCAAACTAGGATTTGAACCAGAATATGGTGCCCGACCAGTCAAAAGAACGATTGAACGAAAAATACTAAATCCCCTGAGCAAAGAACTAATAAGAAGTTCAGAACTTTCCCAATCTGGTGTACTGATTGACTATCTAAGTGATTCCTTTACAATTTCCCCTCTCGATTTAGTGATTAACGTATAACCATGAGATTGCCATAGGTTTCCAATCCCTTTATGGTTGGTTATTTTTGTGGATTCGGTAACGAGATTATCAACTGGATCATCAGTTTCTTGATTTCAAGATTATGGAAGCTTCTACAATTGTTGTCAACAGAAAAGCTCAATTTCAATACGAACTTCTCTCAAAGTACACTGCTGGAATTGTTTTAACTGGCAGTGAAATCAAATCCATTAGGTTAAAGCAGGTTTCTATCGTTGAGAGTTTTTGTGAATTCAATAAAAAAGGCGAGTTATTTGTCATCAACATGCATATCGAACCGTATGAATATGCTTACAACTTCAATCACAAAACAAAACATTCTCGAAAGCTTCTATTAAATAAAAAGGAATTGAGGGTTTTATTTCGAAGAGTCACCACTAAAGGGCATACCATAATCCCTACCAAACTCTTTATTAATAACAAAGGATTTGCGAAATTGGAAATCGCCTTGGCACGTGGAAAAAAACTACATGATAAAAGAGAAGCCTTGAAAGAAAAAGAAACTCAAAAAGATTTGGAAAGAATTAAAAAGCAAAGTCTGAATTTTGATTAACCCTATTAGTTATCATAATGTTCTGTGTCCTGTACCCCAAAATTAGGACGGTGGTTTAAGTTATATTTTGCAATGACTATTCTGTGATGTGAAACGATAATGGCATACTGATTAATACGGTCGAAAGGGGCCACCAATCATGCTTTTTGGGAAACAAAGGCACTCTATCAAGAAGATTTTACGGAGTGGGTTCTTGCAAAAGGGGCTCCAAAGCATCTTGAGAATCCAATGCTGATGCTATTGGTTCTTGAACAAGGAGTATGAATAGTTCGGGACAAATCATGTTTTAATAGTCCGTCATTTACGAAAAAAAGATGAAGTGAGAACAGTATAGTGCAATTATTTTTGATGTGTTTTTCGTAAATCATTGATCGTGAAGCCATGAGGTTTTTTAACTTTGCCAGACACATCATTTTTCAGGGTCGAGATGGACAAAAAAAAATTTATTGCGTTATCTAATAGTTATTTAGATCTAACCCAATACGATCGTGATTACATTGATTTCAATAAGATGTCC
>JAPORT010000131.1 GCA_026710085.1 Flavobacteriaceae bacterium
GCTGTGATTTCCTTCGGAAATTTAAGACTTTGAGACCAATTCACAACTGTTGTTTGCAAACACCAAAATTTTTGGACTTTTTGTATGAGTTGTTTTAACTCTTCTTCCGTGGCATAGGGTATCATTGGGGTATAGCCATGAGAATTATTTTTCACTAAGGTAAGAAATAAAAGGTTAATACAGAGTGCAGTTTAGTATTAGTTTAGACCCCAATGAAATTCAAATTTCATCAAATACTGGACAAAGTCAAATTGAATTCGGCATTTTCAATTTTTAAAATGGGTTCTTTCCAAAAATTTTGTCAAGGATTTGGAAAACTTCGAATTACATAAATAAATGTCCAGATATTTAATAGATAAACTGGACATTTATATCTTTGCAAAAAAAGTATCATTGATTGAAAACTACTTCATATGTAAAGAATCGTATAAAAAAATTTCCAAAGGGGTATGTTTTTACTTATAAAGACTTTAAACCTAAGGTGAATAATAGTGAAGCGATTATCAAAGCACTAAACAGATTAGTTACATCAGGAAAAATCGAAAAGCTCTCAAAAGGAAAGTACTATAAACCAAAAACGACTGTCTTCGGGACATTAGATCCAGAGCAAACACAGGTTGTAAAAGACCTTTTGCAAAAAAACGGGGAAGTGATTGGTTATTTAACGGGGGCTAGTATTTATAACACTCTTGGTTTAACAACACAAATCCCAAATACGATTCAAATTGGGAAAAATGATGTACGGCCAGCTTTCACTAGAGGGCGCTATACCATATCATTCATCAAACAAAAAAACATCATCACAAGGGAAAACATTTTCTTACTCCAGATATTGGATGTCTTACGTAACATAAAAAAAATACCAGATGCTACAATACAATTAATATGCAAGAAAATATTAGAAAGAATAAAAAATTTATCTAGTGAAGATCAAAGAAAACTTGTAAGATTGGCTAAAAAATACCCTCCTTACACAAGAGCATTATTGGGATCTATATTGGAAACCATTGGAAACAGAAAATTAGTAGCCTCATTACGTCTCACATTGAATCCAATTAGTACTTACAATCTTCCTCAAGTGAATGAAGCATTAAGTATAGCAGAAAGTTGGAGCATTAAATGAAATTACACGACAATATCGATTTTTTTAAGGATGCCATTCGTATGACTGCCAAAAGATTGGACATTCTCGATGTTTATGTAGAAAAAGATTATTGGGTTACCTATGCTCTGAAACTTATTTTTAATAGTGAACTAAGCAAAGAAACGGTGTTTAAAGGGGGAACATCACTATCAAAATGTGGAGATTATATACTTAAGTGCCAAAATAAATAGTGATATCGTGGAAAAGGAAACAGAAATTCTTTGTTGGACGTTGGTTATCAGTGAGTTAAATGCAGTAATTTTGTGTTGATGAACACAAGCAGAAGTTTTGCTTCGGATCGGGGAGAAGCTCATTATTTTCATGGTCGACAAGAAGAGATCGGTTTTGTTCAAGATGCCTTAAAATCATCTCAAGATGACCGAAAAAGTCATTCGATTTTAATACAAGGTGCACCGGGGGTTGGTAAATCGGCATTATTAAACGAATTACGGGAACGTATGAAACATCGTTGCTGTGTGGTGAAATTGGAATTGCGTATGTTGTCAAACATGTATCAATTAGAGAGTGCAGTACTTGGTAAAAAGAAATACCGAAAAGAGTCCCAAAAGGTTCAAGGGAATCTGAAATTAGTCGCAGGTAAAGTGAATTATGAACGATCAGAACCAACGGTTTCAAGTATCTTCAAGAAGATTCAGAAACCAATTTTATTAACCTTAGATGAGGCGCAAATGATGCGTGTTGGTCATGTGAAAGGAGATCGGGAAACGGAAAAAAAAGCCCATTTGTTTGATGAATTGCATAATCTTCAATTGAAACAAGGATTGGTTTTTCTCATTGCTGGATTGAGTCATACTCGAAAAGTATTTAAGGATTTTGAAATATCAAGATTTAGTGATGATTGTGTGATAAACCTAAGTCGATTAGATCAAAAAGCAGAAGAAGATATTTTGAGAGATTACTTAGTCAGGGGTGCCGGAGTGAAACCGAATCATCCGAATCTGAATGATTGGGTTCATCAAATGTCGAAAGAAACGTATCAGTGGGCTCATCATATTTCATGCTATGGGCAGGTGGCTGCTCAAAAAATAAAGAAGAATCGAGGAGTGTTATCGAATGAGTTATTTTCAGATATATTGAAAGAATCTCGTCGCAAAAAAATCACCTACTATCACGGACGTTTTGCCGAGTTAGAAGCACGAGAAAGAGCATCCATTTATCATGCTTTTTTTGAAAATGAACATCAAGAAAGTATCTTGGATAAATCTAAAGTGGAATTAGATTTTAAGAATAATCCTATTGTTAAACATCCAAAACAGATGTTTGAGGAGCTGGTTTCAAGAGGTGTTTTACAGATTCGTCTTGATGGTTTTTATCAAATCCCGATCCCATCATTAAGAACTTGGATGCTTCAAGAATATCAAAACTATTTAATTATAATGAATCAAAAACCAAGTGTCAAAATACAACAGATGTTTGATTCTTTAAAATTTAATCAAGCAAATGATAGACCTCCTTCTATAAAGAATTGATTAAACGATACTTTGAAGATACGATAGATGGAACCGTGTCTCGGATGCTTATGATAATACTAAAAAAAACATTCTGTATTATCTCTTTTTGTTATCTCTGCCATAAATCATCATCATGGCACGATACACCCAAATAATGCCGCATAAAAAAGAAAAAGAGTTGGAGTAACGGATACGCCAAGTCAAAAGTTTTTGGCGTGTCCAACGAATCCAAATCATTATCGATGCTCCGCGGAAAAATCAAACAGTGGAGCAATCGGTCGCTTACAGTACTCTTTCCAAGCACAGCGTCAAGCAGTTACTACAAGAACACAATCAACAAGGCTTCCAAATCTTTGAAAGCGAAGGATAGGGGGGGAGTACGGCTATCTGTCTCTTGACGAAGAAAAAAAGTTTTTAGCCGGATTGTGACAACAAGTCATCGCTGGATAGCTCGTCACCACGGAGCTCATTCAAGCGTGTTTTAAAGATAAAATTGGCAAGAAAGTCGCCAAGCGTACCATCTATAGACTCTTGAAACGCCATGATTGGTACCTGGTTGTTCCTCGGCCCTATCATCGTCATAAAAATCCGGAACGTCAAGAAGCCTTTAAAAAACTTTCCCAGCGACTAAAAGCCATAATCAAAGAAAAGCCATGGCATCGAGAACTAGTTCTTTTTGGTGTCTAGGATGAGGGACGATTGGAATGTGTTCATACTCTCAAGACATCATTATGTCCTCAAAAAAATCGATCCCACGTAGCCAAACAAGTGGTGCGTCTATTCGTGTATCCTGAAAAAGCCAAGGCTACTTCATTGATGTTATCTTTTGCTCATATGGAAATGATGCATCTCTTTTGAGAACAGGTCGCCAAGGATTTAAAAGACGGCAGGGGCAGCATGCAGGTCGATCAAGATTGATGGCATCCATCCAAAGATTGGAAGGTTCCTAAAAATAGAGCTCTCATCGAACAACCGATTTGCACTCCAGAACGCAACCCCGTCGAGTAGATATGGGCTGAGACCCGAGAACAATGTCTGGGCATAAACTGTTTGAAACGCTTGAGGATTTGAAAGAACAACTAGAGCTCATGGATTAAAAGAGATTGCTGAATATGGCGACAAGTTGAGGTCAATGACTTTCTTCCCACATACCTAGAAAGGTAATACAGAATGTAAATTAGTATAAGATGGAAGGGGACAGTGCCTCTGATACTCATGAGATTGAAAAATCAGATGCCTTTTGGCCTTAGAGGTACCCCCTTTTTATTTCCATTTTTTTACATGTGTGTATTAAGAACAAGAAAAAGAACTGTTAATATACCTATCCCAATAATCCCTTGAAGAAATGTTGCAATAGTATATGTTTTCAAAGCCTGCTTTGTTGACATACCTGAAAATTGAGATACGACCCAAAAATAGGAATCATTAACATGGAAGATCGTGATAGCTCCAGTTCCAATAGCCAACACAGCAAATGTTTTCCCAAGACGTTCATCTAATTGAAAATTTGAAAGCAGTGGTGCTATTAATGCCGCTGTTGTGATGATGGCAACCGTTGATGACCCTTGAGAAGTCTTTAGTCGGAAAGGTCACGTTGTTGCCTTGTACCGTGGTCTCCGAT
>JAPORT010000022.1 GCA_026710085.1 Flavobacteriaceae bacterium
CCTTTTCTTTTTTTGTGATGGTAATCCTCCAACAATATTCCTTTATGATTTAACAGCTTAGCCCATAAAATTGCTCATTGGAAGTTTTCCCGAAGTAGTGACAATCAATCAAATCTCATTTCAAAGCATAGATAGTTGAACATGGCATATAATCAACTTGGAATCTTGTTGCAATAGATAGTTAAACATAGCCCTTCTAATCAACCTATAAATTATGAAAGTGATAGTGTGAAAATTAGTGCGAAGTCACCTATTAAAGACCCTGGATTTGATTTTTTTGCAATTGAATAAGATGGCATTAACCATATTTCAACAGAGTTTAGGTTACTTTTTAATTGTAAGACAAGAGTTAGCAATAAGCTATTTTTGCTTTCCAACAAGAAATTAACTTTGGTTTATCGAAAAATAAACCGTCTGAGAAGTCAACTCAAACAACATCTGAAAAATTTGACGATGCCTCATCTTTCTAAAATCCTTAATCGTGAACTTGAAGTTCTTTCATAAAAAATTTCAAGATGAAATAGAAAAAAGAGGTGTTGAGTATCTAATACATTTTACTACAACCTCTAACTTATCTAGCATTTTTAAAGAAAAAAAAATATTGAGTAGGTCCGGGTTGGAATTTCACGATTTAGTTTGTGACATAAATGACCCGACAAGAAGCGATCGTAAAAAACAATATATTAACGTATCTCTTTCAGGTCCAAACTCAAAATTGTTTTCAGTATTTAGAAGAAAATGCAAGAGTAAAGATTGGTGTGTTTTAAAAATTGATCCAAAACACATTTATGATCAAAAAACTCGTTTCTCAGTTACAAATGCTGCTTCAAATCATGCAAAATGGTATTATCATATTTCATACAGTTTTTATATGTTCAAAATGCTTTTTAACGAGAAAGTTGAGACAAAATATGGTGCTGTAATTAGAGGTCCAATCCACCCAAAATACCCAACATGTGTTCAAGCAGAAATTTTAGTACATGAGATTATTCCCCTTGAAAGTATCATTAAGGTTTGTTTTGAATCAGAAAAAATAATGACTAAAACAAAAAAAGCTATGAGTTCCCTTAATCTTGATACTAGCAAGTTTACAGTCGATAAAGAAGTATTCTCACCTAACCGTTATAGGCTGAAAGCAGAAGAAAAATATAGAGGTAGTTTAAAACTTGCAGCCATTGGAGATGCCTTGGGTTGGATGACTGAGTTTAAAAAGATCTATGATTCTTTAAAGAAAGAAATTAGAAAAGATTGTATAACTGAATTTCATAAATGGAAGAAACATGTTGGTGGTAAATTTTACGGTTATACTGATAACATTAAATCAGGTTCGTACTCAGATGACACTCAATTACTTCTTTCAGTTGCACGTTCGATTAATTCCAACGGTTCGGTTGATCAAGATTATTTTGCAAAAAAAGAATTACCTGATTGGCTACTTTACTCCAGAGGAGCCGGGAGAACAGTCAAAAATGCTGCGAAACAATTATCCAAAAAAAAACCTCCAAAATGGAATGAAAACTTTTTTGGTTTTAAAGTAGGTAAGACTACTATTGATTACAATGAATGCGGAGCAAATGGTGCCGCTATGAGAATTTTACCAATTGCACTAGCAAATTTTGGGAATTCCTGCAAGATTAAAAAAGAAATTTTTGCAAATAGTATTATAACTCACGGACATCCTCGAGCCATTTTAGGAGCAATGCTCTACGGATATGCTATCAATACCATTTTAAGCTTTCATCCTGATAATTTCAGTTACAAGGGTTTCCTTACTAAACTTGGTAAAGATATTCATCAAAAGTTTTCAGTTGACTTCTTAGATGATCCAAAATTGAAAAGTTGGGAAAACGAATGGAACAAAAACCTAAAAAAATCATTTAAAAATTTATTTTGGTCAATTCTTGATGATCCAAAATTTGAAACTTGGGAAGATAAGTTAAATGTACTCTCAGAAGAATCATTATTTCGAAAGTTATTTGGGTCAATTGGTGATTCAAAATTTAAGCAATGGGAGCACGAATGGATTAAAAACTCTAAAGAGTTATTTCGAAAATTGTTTCGATCAATTCTTGATGATCCAAAATTTAAGACTTGGGAAAGTGAATGGAGTGGAAGCACACATAAAGACCTGCTTAGGCCAATTCTTGATGATCCAAAATTTAAGACTTGGGAAAGTGAATGGAGTGGAAGCACACATAAAGACCTGCTTAGGCCAATTCTTGATGATCTAGAATATAAAATTTGGGAAAATGAATGGAGCGGAAGCACACATAAACGCCTATTTCGGTCAATTCTTAATGATCCAAAATATAGGGATTGGGAAAATCAATGGATTAAAAACTTAAAAGAATTATTCCAAAAGTTATTTCGGTCAATTCTTGATGATCCAAAATATAAGGATTGGGAAGAGTGCATTAATAACTCAAAAGAATCATTGTTTCGAAGTTTATTTATTTCTATTCTTGTTGAAACTCAATATTATTTAAGAACTGTCTACAAATCGATAAACGATTATGTTTCATATCATGATGTTTTAACAAAACTTGGTTGCTATAACCATGAGACAAAAGGTTCGGGTACTTCTACGGTAATAGCAGGGATTTATTTGGCCTGTAAGTATTCAAAGGATGCCCCTTTAAAAGGAATTAAACAAGCTGTAAATTCAATTGGAACAGACACAGATAGTATAGCTGCTTTTGCAGGTGGCTTAATCGGAGCATTACGTGGTCAGGCAATTATACCTAAAAAATGGAAAGATATTCAAGATCTCAAATACATAGAAGAAACTTCAATTCGTTTACTTGAAATCAATGAAAGCCGTGCAGAAGAAATTAAAAAACCAATAGAAAAAGAAGTTAAATCAATACGTGAAAGTTTTGAAGAAAAAGATGACGTCTTTTTTGAAAGTTTATGCATAGGTAAAAAAATCTTTCTTGAAACTTTAAATGAAGGGGAAATTACATTAATTGACAAACAAGAAGTGGTAACTAAAGGAAAATACACTCTGATTTTTGATGTGGAATTTAAAGTTGGACAATCTTGTCGGTTTGTAAAGCGTTTGTATAAAAAGGAAGGCCTCTGAACTGAATTTTGAATATTTATGAATCAAAACACGAATAAAATATGCTATCTACAGTTAAATAGGTTTCTAATCAAAATAAATAGTCGCTCCTTAAAACTTAAATATGGCCCATCATCCCATTAATATGAGGGATTGGATGGTGCCCTGCTGGCTAAAACAGAGTTTTGAAATCGGCAAAACATGCCTCCCATGGTCTCAAAACCTTGCAGAAATAATCCAAAAAGCAGCCCCCAAAACAGTCCATGATTTGACTCGGAATTTAAAAGTACTCTCAATCCAAAACATAAGATCAAGTTGCTCACTGATGCGATAGATTAATCTTCTATTTGGAACTTTATCAAACCTAACCTTTATTTGGGGGGGGGGGGTAAAAAATTTAAATAAAGATTCAAGATTTTTGAAGGTTATGAGTCCCTCTATGGGTGAATTTGTTAACGATTTTTCTTTTCCAGCTCGAAAAAAAGGATTTTCTGCCTCATTTTTTAAACAACGCTATCGCGAACTGTTGAATGCTTGGTCTTTTTGGGTTTTGGAATATTGTAATTGAGACCTTTGCACTAAAATTTTGACTTTCCGCTAAAATAAAGGATTGGGGCTAGAATTCCCCTCTTTTTATTTGACCATTGGTTTTGATCATTTTGTTTTTGTCTATGGTACGCAATCGGCAACATTTCAAATCTTTTCAACTCAAACAGATGAGTTTTTTCAATCCACATCAAGGGCGCAGCCAAACAAAAACCCAACCGTTTTTCAATCAAATCAACGACATCATCGATTGGGGCTCCATCGAGGATCTATTAGTCGAAAACGATCAATCCGACAAAAAGCAACGAGGTCAAAAAGCCGATCATCCTATGATTTTATTGAAAATGCAACTGATTTCCGTGTGGTTTCACCTCTCGGATGTTCGAACAGAAGAATTCATCAAAGACAGCATCATTTTCACCGCTTTTTGCGGTTTGGACATGGAGGATGCGATTCCCGATCATCGCACGCTGTCTCGTTTCCGTTCGGAGTTGACGGCCAAAAAGCTCTATCAAAGCATCATGGATGAAGTCCATCGACAACTCACCGAAAAAGCCTTGATCATTCAAGGCACGGCCGTGGTGGATGCCAGCATCACCACCAGTCCTTTGA
>JAPORT010000152.1:0-24876 GCA_026710085.1 Flavobacteriaceae bacterium
TTGATTGAAAGACAGTGAGATTAAAACCAAATACCTACAGTACAGAGCACAACTAGCATTAGATGATGCCTTTTGATATCTGATGAGTCTAGAGCCAATATTTTCATTTTCCACATGGATCCCCCTTTCTAAAAAAATTAGGTTCGAATCTCCAAGAATAGCCCACTTTTTGTTTTTATATTTGACAAACCATAGATATGTTCCCCAAGATAATCAAACTGATACTAGGCCTTGGTAGTTTGGCTTTTTCAACTCATCAATTCATTGAAGGATTTATTGGAAATGGAATTGCTCTTGCCATCCTAAGTGGAATGTTTGTTTTATTATATTATAAAAATGAGTTGATTTTTTTGGCTTTTTTGAGATTAAGAAAGGAAGACTTGAAAGGCGCAAAAAAATGGCTTGATAAAATCAAGAGTCCCAAGCTTTCATTGGTGAAAAAGCAACACGGATATTATTTGTTTTTGCATGGACTTATCGAATCACAAAAAAACCTTCACCGTGCGGAAAAGTATTTTAAATCAGCACTAGATATGGGACTAAGATTCAAACATGACCGTGCCATGGCAAAAATGAATTTAGCTGGAATCTACATGCAAAAAAGAAGAAAAAGGGAAGCCAACAAATTACTTTCAGAGGCTAAAAAATTAGATAAGCATGGTATGCTCACCCAACAAATTAAATTGTTGCGTACACAATTGAAAAAGTTTTAAAGAATCGAACGGTATTCTTTTCTTTGAAAACCACAAATCATTGAATTTCTATGGATTTCGTATTTTCTATTTTTGGTATGAGAAATTCATACTCCTTTCTAGAAGAGTTGTTTAAATGACTTTGGATTAGCCAGGGATTATAAATTTTTAATTCTTTGTAGGTCATTCCCATTTTGGTTGAAAATTCGACTAAATCATTAATTGTGCTATCGATTATGACTTTTTTTAAAAGAGGCAAACGGTAGCGATCTTCCTTTCCAATGTCGAATCCATATCGATCATCGTATTTCTGAAAGATATCCTTCACTGCTAATATTCTAAAGACATAGCGAGAAGTTTCTTCATTGAGCCACAAATCGTAATAATTATCTACTTTTTGCTTCTTTAAAGCTCGATCGATACCATATATTCCTCGATTGTAGCTAGCCGCTACAAGAGTCCAATTACCAAACCTTTTTTTTGCTTTTAAAAAGTATTTACAAGCTGCATGTGTCGCCAATTCTAGGTTTAGACGTTCGTCTACATTACTATTCACTTCCAACCCATACTCTCGAGCAGTATTTTTCATGATTTGCCAAAATCCTCGTGCTCCTGCCGGAGAAGTAGCATTTAAAAACCCACTTTCAATTAATGCTAAATACTTAAAATCTTCTGGGACATCATATTGTCGAAGAATTTCTTCAATGATTGGAAAATACTTATACCCTCTTTTAATCATCAAAATCATATTGGATTGCCAATAAGTGTTCACCAATAATTCTCGGTCCAGTCGCTCTTTGACATCATTTTGATCAATAGGAACAGGTTCACCTGCAAAATGGATATCTTTTGGAATTTTTAAGGCCCCTACAGAATAACCATTGCCTGGGTTTTCGCCAACCAAAGGTTCAGAAAGTTGATTGCGTATCAAATAATCTTGAAGACGAAACTGTTTTACATAGTCATTTTCTTGAAATTGAAAAGATTCTGAATCATTGATGTTTTGTGGTTTTAATTGACCTTTTCCCAATAACAAAGAAACCAAAGGCAATAAACAAAATATCCATTGATGTGTTTTACTCAAAATAATCCGTTGATTTTGGCAATCAAAATTAAGATTTCATTTGAATACATTCCAAAACTTCTACTGAAAAAAACTATATCTCGACACTGGTGTTTTTAAACTCAAAAATGGTGCATCCTCTCGCTTTTTCTCATTTACTTGAATCGAAACTCATGAACAAAATGATGGATAAAACATCAATTTTAAAATTTTTTTTACTAACTTTGTATTGGAAATTAGATGCTGGAATATTGCTTATATCTTTTTTAACTCACTCAAGTTTTTTTTATGATGACTGATATAAAAATCCATGATAATGAATTGTTGCGTCAATACGAAACCACTATTGATGGTCAATTAGCAACTATAGAATATGTCAAACAAGAAAGGAAAATATTTCTTACAAAAGTGATTGTTCCTAATGGGTACAGTGAGAATGGTTTTGTGGAACAATTTATCAACAAGGTTCTTCTTATTCTTTCTAAAGGGAGAGCGCGCCTTGTACCAACTTGTCCAACGGTCGCCGCATACATCCGAAAAAACCGAGAATTTAAAAAACTACTCCCCGTAGGGGTTAAAGTTTAAAATTCTGCTCTTATAAAATCCTGATCATCGATTTTTATTGGTTTGCATGCCACTAGTTGGTTTGCAAGTTGTGGATTCCAGGGAGTTCTCACTTTTAGATAATTTTCGGTATACCCCGTTAAATATCCCTCCTTATTTTGAGATTCGAATAGTACGGTTTTGGTTTTATTGAATTGTGTTTGATAAAACCTTATTTTTTTTTCATCAGAAAGCTTGGCTAAACTTTTTCTTCTTTGCTTTCTTATTTCTAAAGGCACTGCTGGTAATTCAAAATCCATCGCCTTAGTATTTGGTCTTTCTGAGTAAGTAAATACATGTAAATAAGAAATATCTAATTGATTGATAAAATCAATTGTTTTTTCAAACTCTTGATCCGTCTCTCCATAAAAACCGACAATCACATCCACCCCAACACATGCATCCGGCATCGATTTTTTTATTTTTTCAATTCGTTTGGCATATAATGTCGTATTATAACGTCTTCGCATTAATTTGAGCACATGATCACTTCCACTTTGGAGTGGGATGTGAAAATGAGGAACAAAATAGGGACTAGCTTGAACTAAATCAATGATTTGATCATTCAATAGATTCGGTTCAATGGATGAGATACGAATCCTTGGACAATGACTCAAGCTATCGATGGCTTTGAGTAAATCAAAAAATGAATACTCTCTTTTTTTTGACTGTGGATTGATTCTTCCATAATCACCAATATTGACCCCTGTTAATACAATTTCATTGACTTGACGATTCTTGAGATATTTTATATTTTGAAGAATATTGTCTATCGAGTCACTTCTTGATTTTCCTCTAGCTTTCGGAATGGTGCAAAAACTACATTGATAATCACAACCGTCTTGAATTTTAAGAAATGCTCTTGTTCTCTCTGCAATAGAAAAGCTTTTTTTGAATGTACTGACTTGATCTATTTCACAAGCATGTATTTCAGGATGATGATTCTTTGATAAATTGGTCACTAGTTGATGTAGCCTGAATTTTTTTTCAGCTCCTACAACTAGGTCGACACCTTCTATTTCAGAAACTTTTTGTGGTTGTAGTTGAGCAAAACACCCTGTTACGATAATTTTAGCCTTTGGATTGCTTCTTACCGATTTTCGAACCAAACCAGTTAACTTTTTTTCCGCATTTTCTGTGACCGAACAGGTATTGATAACATAGATGTCAGCCGATTGATGAAATCGAACTGTTTGAAAAATATCGGTATCAAAATTCCGAGCGATCGTTGATGTTTCTGAAAAATTCAGTTTGCATCCAAGGGTTGAAAAAGCAACTTTTGTTTTTCTTTTAATTTCTTGAGTGAGGCTAGGTAATACTGGCATTAGAATTCACAACAAATCACAAAACTTCCCTTGGAGTGAGAACTATTTTAACATTCACTGAAAACCTAGATGATTATGATTTTGGTTTTCTGTACTTGCTATTGAATTTATCAATCCTACCAGCTGTATCAATCAATTTAGATTTACCCGTATAGTATGGATGCGAGGTTCGAGAAATTTCTAATTTCACCAAGGGGTAATTGATGCCATCCACTTCAATATTCTCTTTAGAGGAAGCTGTCGATTTTGTAATGAAGACATCATCATTAGACATATCTTTAAATGCCACCAATCGATAATTTTCAGGATGAATCCCTTTTTTCATTAGACAATTCAAATGTGGCACAAATGTACAATGATTCACTGTAATTTTTCTGCTCGTGACATGGAAGAATTTGATTTTGAAAAAATGATCGGAAATAGATTTCAACTGATAAAAAATATCTTATTTCAGATTTTGAAGAAGAAATGCTCATATACTTTCGAACTCTTTTTTATTTAAGATTTGCCAGCCGTCGTCTTATCAATACTGAATTCATTTCTAAAAAGATGAATGATTCGTTTTTACCCCTTGAATAATTGGGAACTAGATGAACTGTTTTTCTGAAATGAAACACAAACTAATTCTTAAACAATGATTATTTTTTTAACTTTGAGAAATTATTAAATCAGAACTATGACAAATTTTCGAAGTTTATCTTTTCGCTACGGGGTTATCCTTGGTGGTGTGGGTGTTGTTTGGGCATTGATCCTATTCATCATGGACATGCATGATAGTGAAGATTGGAAACTACAGATTGTCACGGCCATTATCTCCATTTCAGTTATCGTTTTCGGGCTTTTAGAGTTTCGAAAACTTAATGGCTCTTTAAGCATCAAACAATCAGTAAAAATCGCCATCATCATTAGCCTTGTCAACTTTGTGATTTATATCATTTATTATTTCATTCTAATCAATTATATGGATCCTGGAATGGTTCAACGACAGATCGACAAAGTAATGAATACCTATATCGAAAATAATCCTGAAACTTCCGATCAAATCTTGAAACAAATTAGAAGTGGTCAAGAAATGGGCCGAAAACCCCTAATTTTTGTAGGTGCTGGATTGCTTATGAGTGTTATTTCTGGACTTATCTTTGGAATCATTCTTGGGTTATTCTTGAGAAGAAAAGAATTAAGTCCGGAAAATGAAGATGATGAATGAGAAAAACTCGATGATTTCATTGAATCCATCTATTTTGTTTAAAAAGTTATGTCAGCTAAATCAATAGCGATTTTACTGAGTACCTTTTAGTTGAAGAGACTGTTTTTGTGAATAAATTGGGGGGGGCTTCCATGAAAGTAGACCGTCACAATAATTTTATCTCAGTTGGACTAGCTTTCTATATGAAGATGCTTTTTGGACACAAAGGATTTTCGTTTATTTTAAATTTTTGAATTTGAAATCCAAGCATGAAAAATGTAATGTCTCGATTATTATTCCGCTTTACAATGAAGCAGAATCTCTCATTGAATTACATCGGTGGATAAAAAACTCATTTCAAACATCGACAAAATATTCATATCAAATCTTTTTCATTGATGATGGGAGCGTTGATCATTCATGGAAAATCATCCAACAAATTTTCCAAAATGATGAAAGAGTTATTGGGATTCGTTTTTCTCATAATTATGGAAAAGCTTCCGCTTTATATGTTGGGTTCCAAAGGGCCCACTCAGAGTTTATTGCAACGATGGATGCTGACTTACAAGATTCTCCTGAGGAATTACCTTTGATGCTTGAAAAACTAGAAAATGAGCAATTGGATATCGTTTCAGGATGGAAAAAAAAGCGATATGATTCAAAACTATTTAAGAACATTCCCTCAAAATTGTTTAACTGGGCAGCTCAATGGGTATCTGGAATCAAAATACACGACTTTAACTGTGGAATCAAAGTCTATCGTAGACATGTTGCTCAATCTCTTGAACTATACGGAGACATGCATCGATACATTCCTGTTTTAGCGTCCATCAAAGGATTCAATAAAATCGATGAAAAAGAAGTAAAACATCAAGCCCGTAAACATGGAAAATCAAAATATGGAACCGATCGTTTTATTAAAGGGTTTTTTGATCTTCTGACGATTTGGTTTCTCAAACGATTTGGAAAACGCCCGATGCATTTTTTTGGTGTTGTTGGATTATTGGTTTTTATTTTAGGAGTACTCTTTATTGCTTATTTAGGTGTTGACAAACTTTATTTTGATACAACAGCTCGACTCATTACTCAAAGACCGGAATTTTATTTAGCTCTTACCTTAATTATTCTCGGAGGACAGTTTTTTATCGCTGCTTTTTTAGGGGAGATGCTATTAGGTAATAGGGAAGTAAAACCTCAATACATGATTAGTGAAGAACTTGATACCAAAAAGATTAACCGTTAAGTCGAAAGTTACAATCCTCTTCGGGCTTTGATAAAACTATTGATAAACGTGATTAGAGCAACAACACTACTCAATATCATCAATCCGACTCGAAAAATTCCTAAAATTTTATTCTCATTTAATGCTCCCATTAATGGTCGAATAAGTCCAATAATAATTAAAAACGTCAGCACCACAACAACATGAGCGATCACCTTATTTTGTTTCTTTAATCCTCGATTACAACACAATAAAATCACACCAACTACTGTAGGGATTAGTGCTGTTAAAGAAGGAGAGGTAGAGGCAAAATAAGCCCAGAGCGATAGAACAATGAGTGAAATGGCATTGATTAAACTAGCAATATGAGGTTTCATAATAATATTTAATGGATAAACATTCTTTGTAATGTTTAATGATACACACCAAAAATAAGACAACTTAACCGATTTGAAATAATCGCAATGCTTTAATTTTTAATTTGAATAAAACTAGCGTTTAGTCCATTTTTCTATCATGTTTGAAAGCCTCAATTAAATTTGATAACACATTTTCTGTATCCTCATTTAGAGAATCTCCCAATGTGTCATTAAATGCTTTTGAATTCAGTTCGGCAAATAAAGGAATGATTTTTTCCGCTTTAATATTTTTTCCTAAGACTCGGACAAGTCCAAAAACCACATTTTCTTGATGAAATTGTATCAAGGCCTCATTTATTTTATCCTCCTTACAATCGACCATCAGTCTCACGTTGATGTCACCACTTGCTATTGAGACTAGCGATTCGTAATCTTGTGTTTTTAATATTTCATTGACCTGATTTCTTTCGGATTTAGTTTTACTTGGTATGGATTCTCGGGGTAAAAACAATAAAATATTTAGTTTTTTAATGGTTTTAACAACATCCAGTTGTTTTATCTCCGCATCTTCAAAATAATCTTCAAAAGAAACCAAAGGAACATCGATGACCATGAATTCAGGGTCATCCATTTTTTCAACAAAATACTTTTGAAGCGTTGGCTTGTCAAAGTTTTGACAACCTGCTAAGTAGAAAACAATGAACAAGACACCGAATTTCAACGAAATTCTGGTCGGATTCATTTATTTTTTTTCTCTACAGATTCTTTAATGATTTCAGAACCTGGAAAATCTAATCGATTGGCTATTTCTGATATTTGGTTGATATCAATATCTCCTTCAAGTGAAAAGACAACAGTTTCTAGAGCTTGAATTTCTTTGGGGACTCCTGGAAAATCATCCATATTGGAGACATACATGACAAATTGTTCAAAGGTGTTTTGATATTCCCCTTGTTTGACATAAAAACGAACATCGCTATTATTGTCTCGTATGTTCATCAATTCTGTGTAACCATCATTGATACAGTTATTGAGCCATTTTTTCAATTCAGTATTGACTTTATCATTTCTTGACTCTATCAAATTAAAACTTCGAATACTACTTATAATATCATAAATTTCTTCGTCAGCAGGGGTATCTAGATCCAGTTGCATATTGGCAATAATTTTGAAAAGTTGATCATTCAACGATACCAAAGTGACATCTTCATAATCATAAAATCGTTCAAAGATATCTTGAGCAAAAAGAGTCCCACAGGTGATGGTGATAAGAAAGTTTAACAGAAGTTTTTTCATTTTTCTAACGATACTTTATTATTCTGATTCAAGATATGTTTTGATCGTCTCAAATCGATCGATATGAGCAGCCGAATTCATACCCTGATTTAACTTTTCTGAAGCATTTATCATATAAGACTTAAAATGCTCATAAGATTCTAGGAGTTCTTGTTGTTCTAAATCAGAAATATAGACCACTTGTTCATTAGGTGCCTTTTGTTTCGTAAAGTTTCCAAAGGGCAAAAAGAATGCAAAGCAAATGGTTGCAGCCAATGCTGCTACACCTGCAAAACGATAGGTTTTACGCAATCTTAACTTCATCACTTTCGATTTTTCTTGTCTGTAGGTGACGTAACTAAAATAGGAACCCATTTCGGAATATCGATCAGTTGAATCAGAGTAATTTGAAAGCAATTCTTTGATTGCTTTTTCTTCTTTCAATGTCGTTTGACCTTTAAAATACTTGTCAATTAAATGATTGTGATTTTTATATTCCATGATTTTCGATTTTTATGAATTCTTTTCTTAATCTCATACGTGCTCTTGATAAATAAACTCGAACAGAGCCTTGGGGAATCTTCATTTTTTCTGCAATTTGTTTGAACTCTAACTGTTCGAAATCTCTCATTTTTAAAGCAACACGTTCTCTTTGTGGCAATTGATTGATCAAAGATTTTATCTGACTATACTTGTCTTTAATATCCATTGACTTATCCAAATCAAGTGGACTACTTTTAAATTTGATGGCATTGTCCAAAGGCAGTTGTTGTGCTTGCTTGGACTTGAGGCGGTCAATACAATAGTTTTTAACCATCGTAACCGAATAGGCTTCAATATTTTTGAGTGTTTTGATTTTAGCTCGATCCATCTCCCACAGTTTCAATAAAATATCTTGTGTAGCATCTTCTGCCTCATCTTTTGAAACCAAAAGTTTTTGAGCAGTAAAATAAATCTTATCTCTAACGGCCTCTAGTGAATGAATCAATTCATTATCTACTGACAATACCATAAATTTTGAGCTATGAAATTTAAGACGAATTTTGAATTTTTATGTTACAAAATAAAGAAATTGTTCTGACTTGATTTGGTTCAATGATGATTTGTGTGGCATGAGTTCTCAATGCCTTTGAAATTGAAAATAGAAGCTTTGAGATTAACGAAGTAAAAAGCTATTGCAACGGCGATGACTCCATAAATTTTCTGTTGAGTCTTTCTGTTCTGACATTGGAATGTTGACACGGAACTTTATCAAAAACAACCTTTTTTTGGATTCCAAAAAAAGATTCAACATTTCCAAAGCATCAGTTCTATGGTTGCTTTCGTTGACGATTTTCCTTTTCCAGCTCGAAAAACAGACTTTTCCGCCTCTTTTTTTGAACCATGACATCGGAAACCGTTCGACTCTTGCCCTTTTTTGGTTTTGGGATGTTGTCGTTCCTATTTATTCGTCTCCAATTCTCTTTTCTTGGGATCCTCGGACTTTCTATGTCTCTGTGATGTTCATTAAAGCAAACCCAAAGCGCTCTAAGTTGGCCCCAAACCCTATCCCGAATGCGCTTTGTAAAAGTATTCGTCTGGGTTAAGGGATCCTTGAGAAAAGACTTTGCTGAATTGAGGGTGAGATTTTCCCATCCCTCAAAAAGATTAACCGGTGTTTCTCCAACACGTCAAAAATCATTTCATCGGTGTGGGGGCTACGGCCGAGGTTCTCGCCGAACCCATAGCCACCGAAATCCAGCGAACGATGGCCAGCTTGGAAGCAAAGCACGACAACTACTACGGAAAAAAGATGATCGAGAAATGATTATGCCGGAGCTGATCGAAGATATTGCGTGTTGGAGCATTGGTGGGAAGCGGATTGTTTTGAAAACTTTACAGGACTTAGGGTTTGTTGGCTCGACAGTGTCGGGTGGCTCATGCCTTAGCGGTGGGGCGTTGTTTTCCTCTAGGCAGTGATGCTCAGACCTATGATTGGTTGTGTGATGAGTCGGACTTATTTTCATTATAGGGGATGGCCGACGCCCACCGAGTTGGAGAAATCTGTGATACCAAGATGCGGTGATACTCCTTGATGGTTTGTTTCAAAAGACCCAATCATCATGAAGGGACCAACACACCATGACTTTTGATGGTTTGACCAACGTCTAAGGCTGGTGGGAAAAATCATGAATTGAAAGATGACGATTCTAAGGCGGAGACTTCTGAAAATACAGAAAGTTCTCTAGACGAGGATCCCTTGTTGGCTTATGGGCGCAGTAAAGAAAAGCGATCGGATGGTTTGCTAGTGAGCATGGCACTAGTGTTGGATGCTTCGGAATTTCCCACGCAAGTGGAGTTGTTCCAAGGGAATATCAGCGAATCCAAAATCCCAGCCCGTGACATCGAAAAACTAAAACACAACGTCCCACCATCACCATAGATGCGGGAATCGCCACCATAGCCAATCTGGTTTTTTGAAGGATCAAGGCTTGACATGGTGGTGTATGGATCGATGCCCCTGATTGGAAAACCGATGGGGTTTATCCCTCTATAGTCACGGGGATCTCTTTTGAGTATCGGAAGATTAGCCAAAAACAGCCAATACTTTAAGGAAACAATACAAGGTCAAAACGGCCTAATTTAGAGAAAAATGACAAAAACTGAAAAAAAGCTTATCGATCATCAGGTCGTTACACACGGAAAACGTTGAAGTCAAAACCTCTTGGATAAGGCCATGAAATTAAGTCCTATTTTCAGCACGATGAAACGTATGAATTCCGTTGATAGTTTAGCACTCCCGAGAATCATTTGGCAGGGGGCTATTCGAGTTGCAACCAAATAATGGAACATTTAAAATGAATGAATTTTTCTAATTTCGCTCGCTGATAGGTTTTTGAACTATCTATCTTAGTTACTCCATACTTAAGCCATATACCAATGATTCAAAAATTCAGATTATTTTGTACTCTAGGAATGTTATCTTTCTTCCTATTTGCTTTTATTTCATGTGATAAAGATGAGCCAAAAGTTAAAACAGATGTTACTGATAATTCATCTCAAGAAGAACCTGATGATACCAATCAAACTCAAGATGAAGATGAAGCAGATTTAGAAAAACCGGAGTATGAGGTCAGTGACTTTGTATGGCAAGCAATGAATTTTTTCTATTTCTGGCAAGATGATGTCGATTTATTAGCTAATTCTGTAGGGGAAAATAGAAATCAATACATCAAAATGATTAAAGAAAATTCAGATAGTGAAAAGTTTTTTGAAAGTTTAGTGCATGATGATGATCAATTTAGCTGGTTTATCGATGATTATATTGAGCAAGAAAAGAGTTTTCAAGGGGTATCAAAAGATCATGGAATGGATTTTAGACTATCATACATCAATAAAGAAGTCAATAATGATTTAGTTGGTTATGTTCGTTTGGTTTATAAAGAATCTAATGCAGAGCAACAAAAAGTCAAAAGAGGTATGTTGTTTACCCACATCAATGATCAAGCATTAACTTCTAATAATTTCGGAAGTTTAATTGGTGAAGATTCCTTCACAATCACACTTGCAGATTGGAATGATGAAAAACGAGAATTTGAAAATACCGACACAAAAATAACCCTAACAAAACAAGAAGATTTCTCTAAAAATCCTATTATCGTTAACAAAGTGATCGAAAGAGGGAGTGAAAAAATTGGATATCTGTTTTACAATCAATTTGTATCCAATAATGAAAGACACATTGAACTAAACGATGTTTTTGGTGAATTCAAAAGCGAAGGCATTACTGAATTAATCGTTGACTTAAGATATAATAGGGGTGGGAGTAACGCTACTTATATTTTTATAGCATCTGCAATATCTGGAAAAGGCAGTAATGATATCGTTGCTAAATCGTTTTGGAATCGAAATGTTCTTGATCAATGGTTTAAGGGTGCTGACGTGGAGATTGAAAATTTTTATGACGATGTTCCCTTGAGAAACCGTGAACCTAGTGTCAGTATTAATAAATTGGATCTACAACGAGTTTATTTTATCACTAGTGGCAGTACCGCTTCTGCTAGTGAACAATTAATCAACAATTTAAAACCATACATGGAAGTCATACAAGTTGGGGATATAACTGTCGGAAAAAATGATGGTTCTTTTACTCTGTATGATTTAGGGGATATTCATCCAAGTGGGTATTTCAGTAGAGGGAATGGAACGGTTAACCCGAATCATAAAAAAGCAATCCAACCTTTGGTTGTGAAATCTGGAAACTCAGAAGATTTTTATCAATTTGAAGATGGATTAGTTCCTGATCATGAAATTAAAGAACATATCGTCAATCTTGGTACCATAGGAGAACCTAATCAAGAACGATTACTAGACGAAGTATTAGAACTCATTGTTCCTAGTGGTAAAAGATTTTCCTTCGATGATGGAATCATTGATTTTGAATTTGAACCAATGACTACTCTTGAAGATAATACGGGTTTTCTGATTTATGATTCAAAACTACCCTCTGTTTTTATTGAATAAATTTGGTTCCGTTATCTCTTTCTTGAACAACTCTTTGATGGTTAATCTATAAAATCAAATTACAAACAAAGTCGTATTCTCAAGGCAATTCTCTTTGAATTTATTAATTCTTACTTATGGCTTCATCGTTGGGTGTTGCTCGATGGCGTGGCCTACTAAGTTTACTAATTCCTCTGTAGTCGCGCGTTCATAATCAATATCAAGCTGTTTCTTGATGGTGATGCTGGTTTCTATAGTTCGGTTTTTAGTAATTAAGCCACTTTTGGAATAAGCTTCTCGAAAACCTTTCAATACCAATGGAACTACAATCGGTTTTTCTGATTTAATGAAATGAGTCGATCCTTCTCGAACAGGTGAAAAGTCTTTAGTTGTTCCTTGAGGAAACAGAATCACCCAACCTTCTTGGAGGCCTTCTTTTACCTTTTGAACATCACTGAGTTTGACAGGTCTATTAATGGTCTTCCCAGCCTCTCGCCATGTTCTTTCAATTGAAATGGAACCTGCGTAAGCAAATATTCTTGGTAGAATGCCTTTCCTCATCGTTTCTTTTGCAGCCACGAAGTAAATATTGAGTTTTGGACGAAAAATGTACCATCTTCGATTGAGATTGTTTTGTCTTCCGTTTAAAGTGGCATAAAACACATGTAAAATAGCAATAACGTCGCCAAAGTGAGTGTGATGATTAGCAATAAATAAAACATTTCGATCTGGTATGTTTTTTAAATTTTCACTGCCTGTGATTTTTAATCGGTCGGCATATCTTGGATAGGACAATAATCCAAACACAACAATAACTGCTTTTTTAACGATCAGATATTGATCAAATACATTTTTTTTTAACAATTTCATTGGACTTGAACTTGTAAAAGAATTAGCAAATGATTCCTGTTCAATTTTTTAAAAAGAATTTTATTTGACAGCAAAACTAATCACTGATTCTTTTCAAATGATTCCACTAGTTATCAACTTGTTTGAAAGTTTAATTGTTGAGTTGAGGATTCCGACGAATGTAGGATAAAACCCATCGATTTAATAAAATAGATTCGTTGTAATTCAAATGATCATATGCTTTATCGAGCTCTTTATAGAACAATCTTTTATTGAAACTGACTTTTTCTAATAATGATTTTGTGTACTTGAAACGAGGGGATCTTGACATAACAAAGTTTTTTATCATGTGAAATTAAACTTTATTTTCATACAAAAATGTTTACAAAATGTTAAAATTGGTGCCTTGTTCGAGACTAATTAGTTTTTATTGCCTTTTCATCACAAAACTGTCTTATGTTCTATTTACAAAGTCATAACTGCAGTTTGGTCTCCTCTAATCAAACGCCATGTTCCACTACTTCAACCTCAAAAATCAGGAACCTTTTTCATTTTATTCTTTAAGGAAAGTAACAAAAGAGTAACAGAAAAGTCTTTGTATTGAATCATCATCCACACTGATAATCATATGGCATAAAAATTGATGTGTTAACCATAGAGACGATAAAATCATTAAATTGAACAGAGTGTTTAAAGTTCTTCTCGATGACCACTGCTTTGAATCTGATGAAGCGGCTTATCGCATGTTAAAACGCATGTTATCCCGATTTCGAAATCGATTGCGATATACTGACTTAACTTACCAAGATTTAGAAAAACAGTTTGCAGAGTTTCTATTGAAATTGAAGGGAGACGATAAGAACTATGTGATTTCAACTGAAGATGTGATTAACGCCGGTGAATATTTGGACTCAAAACTCAATGCTCATTATACAGGTAAAAAGAATTTTAAAAACCCCAAAACACCTATGTATAAAAAACTATACCGTGATTCCGAAGATCGAGTGATCGGCGGCGTCATTGCCGGTTTGGGTCATTATTTATCTCTCGATGTTGTATGGTTGCGAATTATAGCTATCGTACTTGCTTGGGTCTCTTTAGGTACCGCGGTTTTATGTTATCTCGTTCTTTGGATCATCATTCCGAAAGCGAATACAGAATACCGACGTGCGAGAATGCACGGTATTTTTTCTGATTTTGAAGATTTAAAATCAAAAGCTAAAAAAGAATTTGACGCTGCTAAAAACAATGTTAATTCCTTTAACCTCAAAGATTTTTTTCAATCTATCTCTCATGCCATAGCTGACTTTTTCCGTCGATTCCAATCACCGAGATCGACATCTAGGCTTTAATTTCCATTTCTGAATCTTCGTGAATTAAGACTATAAATTATATTTGCTAGTCTTTTTTCGGGGTGTAGCGAAGCCCGGTTATCGCGCCTGCTTTGGGAGCAGGAGATCGTAGGTTCGAATCCTGCCACCCCGACCAACTATCTTTTGACGAATCAATCGATGGTAGATTTCATCTTGGTGACTTGATACTATAACTTATAAGTTGCTCCAACTTATAAGTTATTTTATTCACTAAAATGAAGCCTTACGAACTCCAAAGTCTTCTGTTTGATTAGAGTTATTGATGTGACTCTAGCGAGTTGAATGAGACGTTGAACTTAGCATCGGAATAGTTTTTGTTATTCCAAGATTTGATTCCTTGTAATGTGAAACTTCGTTTTGCTTACCGATTTTGACTTATCATTTGTTGCATTTAAGGTAAATTTACACACCAGGCTAATTATAGCACATCATCTTAGGCTAAAATACATACGGATTATAAGACTGAAAAATAAGAATGTCAGCAAGTTTATTTATAACATAAAAATTGAACAATGGCTACGCCAAGAGAAAAACTTGCTGAATCTTTAGCGGTTCTTCATAACCTACAAAAGGAGTCTGGAGAAGTAGCTATTAAAACCTCTGAAATAAAAAGAATCCATAGGGAAAGACTCCAAAAAAATGGTTTCCTAAAAAAAGTGGCCAAGGGATGGTATATCACTTCGAATCCCATAGAAAAAGCTGGTGATAACTCTTCTTGGCATACTTCTTTTTGGCAATTCTGTTCTAGATACCTAAAAGACAAGTATGACAATGACTATTTTGTCTCACCAGAACAATCTGTTTTGATACATTCTGGAAATACTACCATACCTCAACAACTAGTCATCAAAGCTAAGAAAGCGCCAAATAAGAATATTCCTCTTTTACATGGCACCTCTATTTTAGAAATGAAATCGCTGATCACACAAAGAGGCAAAACAACTGAAAAAATGGGGCTTAAGATACTAACCCTCCCAGCGGCATTAGTCCATAGTTCACCGACTCTCTTTGAAAAAAATCCAATAGATGCAAGAGTTGGTTTGGCTCAAATTTCGGATGCTTCAGAAATGTTGCATATCTTATTGGATGGATCGCACTCCATGATTGCTGGAAGGATAGCCGGAGCTTTTAGAAACATCGGTCAGAATCGAATTGCCGATGATATTCTAAAAACGATGAAGTCTGCAGCATTTGACGTGCGTGAAAAAAACCCTTTCCGAAATGAATCAACGGCTGAATTGTCCTTTAGAGAAAAGTCCCCTTATGCGAATAGAATTCGATTGATGTGGAGAAATTATAGAGAACATATTCTTCACGAATTTCCCAAAAGTCCAGGTATTTCTGGAGATGTTCCAAAATATTTAAAAGAAATTGATGAAATCTATGTGACCGATGCATACCATTCTTTGTCCATCGAGCACTATGTTGTTTCTGTGGAACTCATTGAGAAAGTCAGAAGTGGAGATTGGCATTCAACAACCAATCAAAAAAATAAAACCCAAAGGGATGCCATGGCGGCTCGAGGTTATTGGCAAGCGTCACAAAAGGTAAAAAGTTCCATTGAAAAGATTTTAAATGGGGGCAACCCAGCAAAAGTTGTTAACGATGATCATCAAAACTGGTATCGAGAATTATTTGCCCCCAGTGTGATGGCAGGTATTCTCAAGCCTTCAGATTTAGCTGGATATCGATCGAATCAAGTTTATATCTCGAATTCAAAACATGTTCCGCTTCACAAAGAAGCCGTTCGAGAGGCGATGCCTCTTTTGTTTGAACTATTGGAAAATGAAGAGCATTCTAGCGTCAGAGCGGTGCTGGGTCACTTTATTTTTGTTTTTATTCATCCCTATTCGGATGGTAACGGAAGAATGGGACGCTTTTTGATGAATGTGATGTTAGCTTCTGGAGGTTATCCATGGACCGTTATTCCAAATGAAAAAAGAGATGCCTATATGGACGCTTTGGAAACAGCTAGTATTGCAAATGATATTGGGCCATTAACCCAGTTTATTGCGGATCTAGTTCGAAATAGTCTGAAAGGGAGTCCTATGGCTAGATTATAATCAAACCATCAAAGATTCAAATGAGATCTTTTGAGTTAACGCTAGGCTTTTTTCCCTTTTATTACTGGTCGGGTTATGATTTCTAACAGTATATTTGCTTGATACCATGAAGGCTCCTAATCATTTATCGTCTCAATGGGTTATCAGTCGAAGAAAATTTATTTGGCAATCTTCTTTAACAACACTGGCCATGACCTCTGGCTTTTCCTTGACAACAACAAAAAATAATTTACGTTTTGGTCTGACAGCAGATTCTCATTATGCCAAAAGACCTCAAAGAGGAACTCGTTTTTATAATGAATCACATCTCAAAATGAGAGAGTTTGTTCAAATCATGAACCAAAAAAAAGTTGATTTTATCATGCATCTTGGCGATATGAAAGATCAAGATGAAAACGAAAAAGAGCAAGACACCTTGAATTATCTCAACATCATCGAATCTGAATTCTCAAATTTCAACGGTCCAAAATACCATTGTGTCGGGAATCATGATGTGGATAGCATTACCAAATCCCAGTTTTTAAATGGTATTGAGAACACCAACATTCCGAAAACAAATTCCTATTACTCCTTCGATTTCAATCCATTTCACTGTATTGTTTTAGATGCTAATTACACTGAAGATGGTATGGATCATTTTTATAAAAACCCTATCGATTTTCAAAACACCAATATTCCTGAAAAGGAAATCAATTGGTTAGAAAAAGATTTATTGGAAAATAAGAATAAGATGGTCTTGGTGTTTTGTCATCATCCACTTTTTGAATATTTCAAAAAAAAATATCGACTCCATATTAATAACTATAAGGAAATTCAAGAGCTATTTCTATCTCATGGAAATGTCACTGCCGTTTTTCAAGGTCATGTCCATGAAGAACGTTTTCAACGAATCCAAGGAACCCACTACATCACCCAATTGGGAATGGTGGACTACTCGGGGTTAAACAATAACTGTTTTGCCCTGGTCGAGATTGACCAACAAGGCATTGAAATTTTTGGATACAAACGCTCCTCAGATCAATCATTAGCCATCTAGTATTCAATACACTATTTTTCAGTTTATTTACGAAAAGTCTCTTCGTTTGAAAATCTCAATTCTGTTTTAGAACTCATTGAAGTTCCAAAACAATAACACTATTGATTTCATCTAAATTTTGATGACTCAAATCGATCGATAGTCCCGATTCATTATTTTGGTGTGGCAAGGGCTCATTAGTATCAAAATAGACCACAGATTTGAGTTCCGGGACTTTGTCTTCAATGCGTAAAATATTTATTTCTGGATTGAGTACATGAATATAGATGATGTTTTCTTTTCTCGTTGAGACATAATCTTCATTGGGTATTGTTGGTCCTTTTCTGGTGCCATAAATTGTCTGTCCATACTTTTCCAACCATTGACCAACTTCTCTAATTCTTTCACTATGAATTTCTTGTATTTTTCCATTGGGCATCGGGCCAACATTGAGTAATAAATTGCTACCATAACCTGCCGATTGGACCAATAATTGAATTAATTCTTTGGTGGTTTTATGCTTATCATCTTGAAGATTAAATCCCCAAGAACTATTGATAGTTTGACAAACTTCTAAGGGGAGATTTCCAATATCTTCAGCTGAAGTCGCCCACCCAGTCGTGTTAACCCCCGGTAAGTCTTTTTCAAACATTTGAAAATCTTCACCTTCAATCGGTGCTAAATGATGATTATTTCCTATTAATGCATGAGGTTGTAATTGGTGAATTAGAGGATATATTTCGTCATAATGCCAATCGACTCTTAAATCGCCAAATGCTTTACCGTCCCAATCGACTTGATCCCAATGACCGTCAAGCCAAATACCTCCAACATGTCCATAGTTGGTCAATAATTCCGTGAGTTGACTTTTCATAAAGGTGATATAATCTTCCCATTTTCCAACTGTTCGCCCTTTTATCCCTAATCCTGTTCGACCCCTTGGGTAATAATCGCCTCGTTTCCAATCCAATAATGAATAATAGAAAAATAACTTAATCCCTTGTTTATGGCATTCATCTGCCAGCATTTTCAAAATATCTTTTCCATAAGGGGTCTTATCGACAATATTGTAATCTGAAACTTGACTATCAAACATGGAAAAACTATCATGATGACGGGATGTAATGGTAATGTATTTCATGCCACCATCTTTAGCCATTTGCACCCACTTTTGGGGATTAAAATCTGTAGGATTGAAAAATGAAGGAAGTTTTGTATAGGCATCAACGGATATATCTTGATTATTCATAACCCATTCACCATCACCGAGAATGCTATAGACTCCCCAATGGATAAATAATCCATATTTGGCATCTTGAAACCATTCTCTTGCTTCAAGATTTTCTGTACTTGGCTGGTAGGATTGTCCTCTAAGTGATGTCATGATGCATAAAACAATCACGCACCTAAGAACCGATTGAAAAACATTGTTTTTAAAAATCATTTATTTGGATTTGATCATCGTCTAAATTAAGCATTAGTTGGCTAATCCCTTTTCCAACAATGGGGGATACTGTACAACAGAACAATTCTCATCTCATTGACAAAAACTTTCGTTTTCATCTTCCAGACGATTAGGGATCAAGAAGAGTCGTTTTATTTCTTCTTATCGGAACAGAAGTAACAACGTTCATACCACTATCTTTGACACCTAGTTTCAATTGATTTCTTGATGTTGTATCTCATTTTTCTGTTTTTGTTACTTGTTCTTTGCATCTTTAATTTAACTCAAATTGAAAATTTAAAATTTTTAGATCCCAAAAATGTCATATCAACGATTGGTTTTATAAGTTGTATCTGTGGTATGTTCCTTCTAGGAATTTTAATGCTTTCTAATCGCATTAAAAACAAGCTAAACCAAAAGTCAAAATCTACAGATTGAATGCCATTTTAAATTTGAAGCTTAGGGCCATGATATCGAATCGAAACAACTAGAGCGTCCCCTTTCTAGGCTCATCCATCGATTGTTGATGGATCAATGGAACTTATCCAAGTCAAATCGTCAATCGTTATCTCTAAAATCGAATTTGACACTGAATTCATACGATTACTATTTGGATTTTGCTATTTCTTCTAAAGCGGTATTGATAAATAAATCATCCGTGTTTTTTATCCGGTAATAGATATCCTCACCATACACAAGACGACCTATGTGAGATTTTATCGCTGTCATTGTTGATTTTTTATTTGCGATGACTTCGCTTTGACTAATATATGGATGGCCTTCCAAAAAAATTAGGAATTTTTCAAAATATAATTCCTCATCAGGGAGTGGTTTACTAAAAAAAAGAGCTTTGCTCTCAAGAGTACTAATGCTATTGTACGGAATTTGATCTAGTAAAAAAGAATCGATTAATGATGTGTTGTAAAAAAAATACTTCAGTCGCTCTTCAGCACGTTCTTCTTCAAGAATCTTCGTATTGATATCGATATCAGGTATGATACCCCCTTGAAATACTGATGTTTCTCTATTTTGATTGCTAGATTTCTTTCTTTTCTGAGACAAACTATCATTTTGGGATTCATTAGCCAATGAAGTTAACTCAGATTGCCATATTTCATCCGATAAGTTTTGATGATAAGGCTTTTGTATTGACTTCCCAGAAGGAGTATAAAAACGAGAAGTTGTTAATCTGAGATAATCTGAATCAGCAATCTTTGTTTGATACTGTACCAATCCTTTTCCATATGTTCTATTTCCTATAATCACACCCCTATTGTTATCTTGAATAGCACCAGCCAATATTTCGCTTGCAGAAGCAGAATACTCATCGACTAGCACGTAAAGGCTTCCAGAATATAAGCCTTTTCTATATCTCGCTTTATAGGTCGTTTTTTCTCCATTATTACTTTCTACAATGACTATAGGATTATCGGGAGCGAGCAATAAATCACTCATACCAATAACCTGCTGTAAAATTCCTCCTGGATTATTTCTTAAATCAATGATCAGGTGATTCATGTTTTGTAAAGTCAGCTCCATCAAAGCTTTAGCAAATTCTTCAGTGGTCGTTTCACTAAATTGTTCTAATTTGATGTACCCTATTTCTGCATCCATCACATAACTACTAGTCACACTTGGGATATCCACTTTATCTCGAATAATTTCAAAATCGTACAGATTATCTCTATGCTTTCTAAATACTGTAACATCGACTTTGGTTTTTGCTGGTCCTTTCAGTAGCTTGGTGACATCATTTTGAGATAAAAAGCTAGAATCAATCATTATTTCTCCAATTTTCACGATTTGATCTCCTGAAATCAAACCCGCTTGACGACTAGGTCCATTTTCAAATACTTGCAAAACAGTTAATGTATCTCTTAGAATAGAAAAACGAATTCCAATACCCTCAAACTCACCAATCATTTCCTCCATAAAC
This sequence comes from Flavobacteriaceae bacterium, assembly GCA_026710085.1. GTDB lineage: Bacteria > Bacteroidota > Bacteroidia > Flavobacteriales > Flavobacteriaceae > Bin25. The sequence continues at coordinate 20,888 of JAPORT010000152.1, forward strand.
ACTTGATTTATTGAATCAGGTATGTAACTAGAATGCGGGTCCAAATTTTGAAATATATCCGAAATAGTCTTTTCAATTAGGGGTTTCAATTGATTTTTTTGAGCATTTAATCCGGCTATTTCATGAAAATAGTCATCTAGTTTTTTAATGCTCTTTGAATCAATTTCAAAATCATCATTCACAAAGGAAATTTTAGGATTAATCCATAGACCAACAACAAGGCCAAAACCCAACATCAATAAAAAAATCAATAAAAACTTAAATCTGATCATTTAATTTGATACCGAATCTCTTTTCAACTCTTTATCCCAATCGATGATGATTTCATTGACCAAACTATCCATATTGATATCATCCACATAGTCTTGATCGATATAGGTCAATAATGTGATTAGTTTTTCGATACTTTTTTTATTCTGATGTTTACTCTTCAGTGTTAATGAATTCAAATTCATTCCAATAAGCATCCCGCTTAAAAACAATATGATTGCTATTGTGTATCTTTTCATTTGCGGCCGTTTAGCCATCATCATGAGAATTTAAGGGTAAATATTTAAGTTCCACGCCTGCTTTTTTTAAAAATTCCAAACCTGATGGGTCCTTATATTTTTTAGCATAAACCACTCGAGTTATTCCAGATTGATGGATGAGTTTGCAACATTCTTTGCAAGGAGAAAGGGTTAGATATAACGTTGCCCCTTGACACGATTGAGTTGATTTGGCAACTTTTAAAATTGCATTAGCTTCGGCGTGAAGCACATACCATTTGGTTTCATTGTTTTCATCTTCACAAATATTTTCAAACCCTGATGGAGTTCCATTATATCCATCAGAAATGATCATCTTGTCTTTGACAATAAGCGCTCCAACTTGTCTTCTTCGACAATAAGATAACCGACTCCAAACTTCAGCCATCTTGAGATAAGCTAAATCATATTTTTCATGCTTATCTTTTTTCAATTTCAACCAGCCAATTGTAGAATGAGTTTGGCAAATCTACTGATATTACCGTTCATTCAATAAGAGACCTTTGAATAAAACACAATAACATTATTCAGTCTATCAATACGAGTTATATGGAATGATTAAGCAGATGGAGGATATCTTTAATGGTTTAAATGATATTTTCTAAATCCATTTGCACCCATTTTGATAATGGCTGCATTTTTACTTTTTTGACACAAAGGCACAAGGTTTACCAAAAGTCAACAACACGTCTCCTTATCGATTATTTTTGCTCTTAGATTTTGTGTTCTCCTAATGAAATTAACCTTTCCTGAGACCCCCAGAGAACACGCCTAGTTTCAGCTAAGATTGATGATGAAACACTTACCAAGATCTCCAAAAATTACATCAACCATATCAGAGAAGCCTTAGTGACAGCATTAATCAATTACTAAAAGAAATCAAACCATGAATAACAACCCCTTTGTAATGTTTCTAATCGAACCATTTATATCAAGGATAATCTTGATATTTTAAAGGGAATTAATTCAGAATCTATTGATTTAATCTATCTCGATCCGCCTTTCAACACGAATAAAACATGGCATGCTCCCATTGGTTCGACCGCTGAAGGAGCATCTTTCAAAGATAAATTCGGTAAAGAAGATATGAAAGATGAATGGGTTCAAACGATCCGTGAAGATCTCCCTGATTTATCAGAGTTTTTAGAAGGGATTAAAGGGATTGGTCCTATTTATAGGGGTGCGGATGCGAATTATTGTTATTGCTGTTATATGTCCATTCGATTGATTGAAATACATCGAATATTAAGAAACACAGGTAGTGTTTATTTGCATGTTGACCCGACGATGAGTCATTATTTGAAACTCATCATGGATTGCATTTTTGGGTATAAAAATTTTAGAAATGAAATCGCATGGAAAAGGAATGCAGGGCATGGGAAAGGAAATCAATACACTCCTAAAAAGTATGGAGCACTAAATGATACCATTATTTTTTATGTGAAATCTAATAACTATTTCTTTGACCCTTATATTCCTTTAACTAAAAAAGAAATTGATGCTAAGTTCGACAACGTAGATGCACAACAAAGAAGGTATTACACACATCAAATAATGTGTAATCCTACTATGCCATCAAGATCTAATCTATGCTACACATACAACGGTGTGACTAATCCTCATCCTTCAGTCTGGATGGTTAGTAAGGAAAGGTTAATCGAAATGGACGCCAATGGGGAAGTCCTTTGGAGGGATAATAAATTACCATTAAGAAAAATCTTATTAAAAAATTACAAGGGGAATCCGCTTTCTACGGCATGGACAGATATACCAAGCACTCGTGGAAAAGAAAAACTTGGCTATCCGACACAAAAACCTATTGCGTTATTAGAACGAATTATCAAGGCTAGTTCCAGAGAAGGTGATGTCGTTTTAGATCCTTTTTGTGGATGTGCCACGGCGTGCTTTGCCGCTGAGAAATTAGAAAGACAATGGATAGGCATTGATGTATCAAAAAAGGCGTATGACTATATAAAAAAGCGTTTAAGAACAGCACCTGCTGCGTTGAATAATTTATGGAAAATAGAAGCAGAAGTTGATCTTGGAGTCGAATCCCCTAAGCGAACTGACTTAGGCGTCGACCACCGAGAGAAAAAGTTTGTCTATGTGATTTCTAATCCAACATTTCCTAATGTGTATAAGGTAGGTATTAGTAAAAATTGGAAAGCTCGATTAAACCAATACCAAACCTCTGATCCTCTTCGTGGCTATCAAAAAGAATTTGTTTTTGAAACACCATATTATCGAGAAATAGAAAAACACATCCAAGAAAAATTTGATAATTTAAGTGAATGGGTGCAAGGCGATTTAGAAGAAATCATTCAAGCGATAAAAAACTATACCCCATAATAACACTCCAAGTGCTTTGATTTTAATCCCTAGACTTAAATCAAAAAGTACTACCCCTATTTGTGTGGAACGGTGATTTTTTGTGTGTCCCTGTCCTCAAGAAACTTAGTGATTTAAGAGCCCCATTATTGACAGTTCCTTTAGTTTTGATTCTTGAACATGGCATCCCAAAACAAAGAACTGAATCAACAACGCTTTTGGTATTTTTTTATCTCCGATTAATGACCAATAAATATCTCCTCATTTCTTTTTGTCTCGAAAAAAGAAGAACTCCGATTTAAAAATCAGCAATTGATCCTTTTGATTTATTCAGTTCATCATACCATTTATCATATCTCTAATTGATTTCAAAGATCACCATAACAATTCATTTTTTCAATGGCATTTGATGTATGGAAATATCGACTCTTTGATAGAGACAACAAAGGGGTAATGCTTGATAAACAGAATCTCTAGCTTTTACCAAAGGAGTATCATGACCAGAATTTGCTATAGCTTTTTGAATCACTTGAAGATTCGTTTTTCCTTGATTGAATATGACATTGAGTATTTTGAGTTCTACATTCCAAGAAGCATATTTCACACCTGATAAATTCAATGCTATAGACTCAATTCTCTCTTGACACATCGCACAATTCCCTAATACGATAAATTTTTCTTTTTGGATTTTTTGAAAATCTTGCGTCATACTATAAAAACCAAAATAAAACAGAGAACATAAAATGAGTACTCCACAACTGATTCTATTTTTAAGTTGAGATTTTAAAGTTGCCATTTCAAGCCAATATAAGCCATTAAACCGAAAATAGGTCCATAGATTTGTGAAGCATCAAAGGTCATATGTGAAGGATTATTCGCTGATATAATCGGGTTTTTCTGTTTGAATGATCCTATATTTTCACCACCCAGATAGATTTCTAATTGCTGATTTAATTTTCTATTTAACTGAGCATTGATCAATTGATAGGGATTGGAAAATGATTCAGAAAAATGGTCTGCTTTTTTCACTAATCTTTGTGAACCCACCCGATGAATAGTGAAGTTGGTTCGCCATAGAGAGCCGTTGGATGTTGGTATCGATGTCCAGCTAAAATTGAAAAAAAAACGATGCTT